>JBMDXA010000166.1:0-28632 GCA_048594725.1 Candidatus Kapaibacteriota bacterium | reverse complement strand
CGGTTCCTTTGCGCAGCAGAGTGTGAAGTTCCTGCCGTTGCTCGGCGCTCAGGGTGATCTGATACTGTTTGGCAGACATCGTAGACTCCTCAATTAGGGAGAGCAATCTACTAATCACATCTATGGTAACACCCTACTAGAAGCAGGCCACGAGAAATGGATCAGTAACCAATACGGTTAAGTGTCAATAACAATCGAAAATCTCAACCACGATATCATCACCTGCGAGCGGTGCCCGAGGCTTCGGGCATATTGCCGCGAGGTGGCGCGGGTAAAGCGCAAAGCGTTTCTCGGCTGGGAATACTGGGGAAGGCCGGTGCCGAATTTCGGTGATGAAAAAGGGCGGCTGCTGATAGTGGGGCTGGCCCCCGCGGCGCATGGGGCAAACCGGACCGGAAGAATGTTCACGGGGGATCGCTCCGGAGAGTTTCTCTACCGGGCGCTCTATGAAACCGGCTTTGCAAACCGGCCGGAGAGCCTCAGCGCCGATGACGGGCTCCGGCTGCACGACATCGCCATCACCGCGGCGGCGCACTGCGCTCCTCCTGATAACAAGCCGCTGCCGCAGGAGCTTGCCAACTGCTCGGAATATCTGCATCGCACCGTCGATCTGATGCCCAGCCTTCGCGGCATGGTGGCGCTGGGGCATATCGGCTTCGATGCGATTCTCAGGTTCTACAAGGAACGCGGCTGGATAGAAACGAAAAAAGGAATCGGCTTCGCTCACGGCGCCATCCATCACTTCCCCGCCGCCCCGTTCATCATCTGCTCGTATCATCCCAGCCAGCAGAACACCTTCACCGGCAGGCTGACCATGCCCATGTTCGTGGAGATATTCAGAACGGCAGGAGAGCTGATCTCCCGGTGATACGTGCGCTCGGGCGTGGACGCAAGGGAGAATGGCGGCTCGCCAGCGGCTTCATGGCGGCAGCGAGCTTCCCGGCCCCCCCGGCTCTGCCAGCCCCTTCACCTCCTCCCAGTCCTGTGGCGTATTCACGTTCCGGAGCAGCGGCCTGATCTCCTCCGGCAGTTCCATCATCCGGAACGATCCGGCGCGATGCAGCTCCTGCATGGAACGCCGTCCCTCCCTCAGAAGCCGTACCGCATGCGGGAGCACCGACGGAGCATAGACCGAGAAGAGGGGCTCCGGCCGGCCGCCGTTGAGGGTGAGCAGGCCATCGCGCAGCGGCCCTTCCTCCGCACGACCGAGCAGCCAGAGGAGCGCATCGGTTCCCAGCAGAGGGAGATCGCAGGGGACCAGAAGAACCGGCCGGCCGAGATGGCGGAGCGCGGCAACCAGACCGCCGAGCGGCCCCTCGCCGCGCCGTTCATCGGGGATGAAGAGCACATCGCTCAACGCCCATCCCGGCGGGGCCTCCCGTCCGGCCACCACCACCTCCCTGCCGGTGCCGGCCGCCAGACGCGCGGTTCGCTGCAGCATCGGCTCCCCGCCGAACCGCAGCAGCGCCTTGTCGGCTCCCATCCTCCGGCTTTCTCCTCCGGCCATGATCGCAATCGCCACGCTCATCTACGCTTCGGTCTCCCGTTCATCCTCCCGCCTGATGACATCCTGTATCCAGGAATAGACCGCCACCGACGACGGCAGCCCCAGCGTGCCCGCCCCCAGCGCCACCACCTGTTCCAGTTCCTCGGCGGTGATGCCCATGGCAAGCGCCTTGCGCACGCCGGAGTGCACCGCCCCCTCCCGCATGGCTCCGATCGCGACGGCAAGTTTCACCAGGCGCTGGGTCTTCTCATCGAGCGGCCCCTCCTCCCCCTCCTGGTTGATCGCCCTCCAGGCCACCTCCAGCTTCGGATAGCGGCGGACGAACTTCACGTAGGTCTCAGGTGGTTTCGGCAGTTTGCTCATGGCGTTTTTCTCCCGTGCGATAAATGGAACCGACAGATGCTCCCGGAATGTACAGCCGGGGGGAGCGCCGCGCAAAAATCCTCTTGTGGTATCCCGGCACCGTGCTAGCTTGCGCGCCGCGCGAAGCCCCCGCCGGAAGATGCCGCCGGTATCCGGAAAGGCACACGGCGGGAACGGGAAGTTCAGCAGAGGCTTCGCGGCATCCAGAAACCCTGTCCGATATCCTGTCTATGGTTCTCTATCTGATCCGTCATGGCATAGCCGAAGATCGTTCCATCACCGGCAGCGATGCCGACCGCCAGCTTACCCAGCGCGGCACATTGCGAACCGCGATGGTGGCAAAGGGACTGAAGAAACTCGATATCTCGTTCGACAGAATCATCTCCAGCCCGTACGTTCGCGCCAGGCAGACCGCCGAGATCATCGGCCGCATCACCGGCCACAAGGATGATATCCTGCTGGACAAGCGCCTGGTGCCGCACGCGCAGTTCGAGGAGGTGAGCGATCTGGTGCTGGAGAACAACGACGCCCAGGCGATGCTGCTGGTGGGTCATGAGCCCAGCATGGGGCTTATCATCAGCGGGCTGTGTGCGGGCGGCCATCTCATGGTCGATGTGAAAAAAGCCTCCGTGACCGCCGTCGAGCTCACACGATTCCGGCCATACGTGGCGGGGCATCTCCTCTGGTCGATCACCCCGAAACTGTTCGAGGGACTGTCCAGGTGATTCCCGGTTGAGAGCGTGGCAAGCATCCGGAGAGAAGAGAGTGCAGGACGATCTTCTCTCCTGCTACGCTCTACGGGCGGCGGACAGCCGGCTCCGTAGTAACACCCGCGGACTGACCACGTCCCCCCCCACAAGAACCGGCACTCCAATGCCGGCCGCAGCCGTATCGGCTCAGCATCCGCACGAACTATCATCAATCCTCCATTGCATATGCCCCAATCCGACCAGATACACAACGCGGATCATAAGGGAGAGGAACGCCATTCCAACATCGGGCTGCTCCCTTCGCTCGGACTGTTCACCACCACCATGATCGTGGTGGGAGCGGTGATAGGGTCCGGCATTTTCCGCAAGCCGGGAGTGATGGCAGGGGAGCTGCTGGGCTACGGTATCGGCGCCCCGGAGATTCTGCTGGGAGTGTGGGTGCTGGCCGGGGTGATAACCCTGTTCGGCGCTCTTACCAACGCGGAGATCGCGGGGATGATCCCGGAGACCGGCGGGCAGTACGTCTACTTCGACCGGATGTACGGGGCCTTCCCGGCGTATATCTACGGCTGGGCGGTGTTCGCGGTGATCCAGACCGGATCGATAGCGAGCATCGCCTACGTCTTCGCCGAATATTTCACCCAGTTCGTTCCGCTCCCCGATCTCTCCGCCGCGGGCGCAGCATTCTCCTTCCATCTCCCCTTCATCGGCGACATCACGCCGCTGGCCGAGAGCGGTGTGAAGATGGTGGCGGCGCTGCTTATCATCCTGCTGACGGCGATCAACTATATCGGCGTGAAGTTCGGGGGCATCGTGCAGAATATCTTCACGGTCTCGAAGGTGGGGGCGATACTTGCGCTGGTGGTGATGGCCTTTACGCTGCCGGAGGTGGGCTCCGGCGCCAACATCTTCAACGACAGCACGGCGGCCGTGGCAACCGGCGGCGCGCTTGCCCTGGCGCTGGGGGTGGCGGCAGCCCTGCAGGGGGCGTTCTGGGCGTACGACGGCTGGAACAATGTGACCTATATCGCCGGGGAGGTGAAGAACCCGCAGCGGAATCTGCCGCGCGCGCTGATCCTCGGCATGGGGATCATCCTGGCGGTCTATCTGCTCATCAACCTGGCCTACTGCTATGTGATGCCGATAGACCAGATGGCGCAGTCGAAACTGGTGGCGGCCGATGTGGCGGAGAAATTCTTCTCGGGAGGGGGACGCTGGATTGCGGCGGCGGTGATGATAAGCACGTTCGGGACGACCAACGGGACGATCCTCGCCAGCGCCCGCGTCTACTTCTCCATGGCGCGGCGGAACGTCTTTCCCCGCTTTCTCGGGGGGGCTCATCCCCGCTACCACACCCCCGCCTCGTCGCTGGTGGTGCAGTGCGTCTGGAGCGTCCTGCTGCTGTTCAGCGGCACGTTCGACACCCTCACCGATACGCTGATCTTCATCAGCTGGATCTTCTACGCGGCCGGCGCCTACGGGGTTTTCGTGTTGCGCCGCAAGGAGCCGGACACTCCCCGTCCCTACCGCGTCCCCGGCTATCCGGTGGTTCCCTGGATCTTCATCATCTTCGCGATAGCATATCTGGTTCTGACGGTGTATAACGACATCGCGAACTATCAGGCGGCGGTAGCGGCCGGGAAGCCGGCCATCATCAACTCCGCGTTCGGCCTGCTGCTGGTGGCGATCGGCGTGCCCTTCTATTTCTACTACCGGAAGCGCAACCAGAAGGCATAGTGCCGGCAGCACCGGCTCCGGAGAAGAGAGGTATCACGAGCGGATTCCACTATGGTTGCTCTGTTGTGGCCCCCGTAGGGGACACCTGTAGGTGTTGCCTATCTGTAGCATGGACGGCTCCCTTCTCCCCATTCCGGAAGCTCCGTAGGAGCGGCCCATTCCTCCTGGTCTGAAAAGGCGTAACTCAATTGAAATCCGCCCATGCAAAACCGCGAAGGCGCAACGAGAAGTACTCCTTGCGCCTTCGCCACGTTTCATGCGTTCCGGCGATTTCAGTCGGGCCGGATATCGCCGATCACCCGTTTCTCCGCAGCAGCGCCCCGAAGAACGCATCGGTGCCGTGGCGGTGCGGATAGCAGCGGAAGAAATTCTCCGGAGTAATCATATCGGCGGGAGCCGCCGGGGTTTCCACGCTCCAGCCGGAGTTGGCCGCAAGGAACCGTTCCACCTGCGCCTCGTCCTCCTCGCGCAGCAGCGAGCAGGTGGCATACAGGAGAAGCCCTCCCGGTTTCACCATGGCGCTGTACTCCTGAATGATCTCCCCCTGCTGCACCGTGAGGCGCTCCACCATGGCTTCATCCATCGTCAGGCGCGCGCCCGGCGTGCGGCGGAGCACCCCGGCACCGGAACAGGGGGCATCGATCATCACCGCATCGAAGCTGCCGAGCAGTTCCTTTCTTCGCGCCTGATACTCCTCATGGAGCAGCACCCGGATATTCTGCGCGCCGCTGCGGCGGATACGCGGGCGGATCTCCATCAGCCGGCGGGTATTCAGATCGTGCGCGGTGATGGAGCCACGGCCGCGCATGATGGCGGCCATATGAAGCGCCTTGCCACCGGCGCCGGCGCAGGGATCGAACACCTTCCAGTTGGGATGCGGATCGAGCAGCGTGGAGAGGAGCTGGCTCCCCTCGTCCTGAAGCTCGAACCAGCCCAGCTTGAACTCCGGTATCGCGTTGGCGTTGAGCCGCTTCGACAACAGGAGCGCATCGGGAGCGTAGGCCCCCGGCACCGAGCCGATCCCCCCCGCCTGCAACGCCGAGGCAAGCCGGTCGCGATCGGTGGCGAGCCGGTTTGCGCGGAGCGTGATGGGGGCCTGCGTATCCAGCGCATCGAGCAATCGTTCCCCCTCCTCCGCCCCCATCTGCTCCAGCACCTTCCCGGCAAGCCAGAGCGGCATGCCGTGGCGAACAGCGGTACGGGCGGGCTCCTCCAGTTCGGCGATGATCGCCCCGGCATCCCGCATCCGCTCGCGAAGCAGCACGATATCCCTTCCGCCCAGGCCGACCGGATCGCGCAGCAGATCGTCGCTCACCGGGTCGCCGCGCTCCAGCAGGTAGGAGGCCAGCATCAGTGCGGTCTCCTGGTCAGGATGCATGCGGGGATAATCCTCGGAGAGAAGGAAATGATAGCGGAGCACGCCGCGCAGCACGCCATAGACCGTATCGGAGATAAAGCCGCGGTCGTGCGAGCCGAGATACCGTTTCCTGGCGAAGAAGCGCCCGATGGTAAGATCGGCCGGAACGGCGGGACGATCCAGGATCTCCCCTAGAAGCTCGTAACAATGCCCGAGACGGAACGGGGTCCCGGCATAATGATCCGCCCGGTTGGCGTTGGTTGGCTGATTCACGGGAGAGTGTTTAGTTCTTGGTGCTTGGTTCTTGGGAGGATTGTCAGTAGCCAGGTTGCGGGTACGGGAAATGCTCATTAGTCCGTTCGCGGGCTAACGCCCGCTGCCAGTAGTCCATGGCCGTTGTTCCTGGGCTCGTGGGCTCGGCCATGACGGCAACGAGCTACGTACTTCCGGACAAGTTATCTGAGGTTCTGCGCTGTGCTATCGCGGGGTGTGACTCCACGACAGCTGCTGCTACCACCGCGCACGGAGTCGAACTCCGTGCGAACAGTACCGGCTATCTCAGGAAGCGTATCCGTAGGTACGTAGTAGCCACGCGCCTTCTTCATCAATCGAAAATCCAAAATCGTAAATCGGAAATCGAACCTCCCATCACTTTCTCGCCGCCCGTATCATGGTGGCTTTGGCGGTAATGGTAAGCGGGGAGAAGGAATCGCGCAGCAGCTTCTGCCACCCCACGATGCCGATCATAGCGGCGTTGTCGGTGCTGTAGATGGGGCGCACCGTGTAATAGGCCAGGCCGTGGCGCTCGCACTCGGCGGCCATGCGGGCGCGCAGGCGGGAATTCACCGCCACCCCTCCCACCACCGCTATACGCTTCAGATCGAGCTGGGCGGCCACGCGGAGCGATTTGGTGACGAGCGTATCGACGATCGCCTCCTGGTACGAGGCGCAGATATCGGCCAGCTCCCTCCTCTCAGGAGTCTTATCGGGATAATGATCGCGGAGGAAATAGCGGAGCGAGGTCTTCAGGCCGCTGAAGCTGAAATCGTTCTGCGCGTTGCTGATGATCCCCCTCGGAAACTTGTGCGCCTTCGGGTCCCCCTCCAGCGCAAGCCGGTCGATGGCCGGCCCTCCGGGGTATCCCAGTCCCAGCAGCTTGGCCCCCTTGTCGAACGCCTCGCCGGCCGCATCGTCGCGCGTGGCCCCCACAAGCTCGTACTGGCCCACCTCCTTCACCGTATAGAGGAGCGTATGGCCGCCGGAGACCACAAGTCCCAGATAGGGGAACTCCACATCCTTGTTCTCGATCATCACCGAGAGCAGATGCGCCTCGATATGATGCACCGATATCAGCGGCACGCCCAGCCCCACGGCCAGCCCCTTGGCGGCGTTCACCCCCACCAGCAGCGAGCCCACCAGCCCCGGCTCGGTTGTAACGGCGATAGCCTCCAGCTCGCCGAAGCCCACCCCCCCTTTTTCCATGGCGCTGGAGATCACCGGGGCGATGGAGGTGAGATGCGCGCGCGAGGCAAGCTCCGGCACCACTCCCCCCCAGGTGTTATGATCCGGCTGGGACGTGATGATAAGCGAAAGCACCTCACCGTCCCGGATCACGGCGGCGGAGGTTTCGTCGCAGGAAGACTCTATGGCAAGCAGCGTTCGTGGCATGGGGATAAAGAAGTCTAGGAGTCTGGGGTCCAGGGGGTAGCGGATGCGGAACTCTTCGAATCGTACTATCGTCGATCGAAAATCGCACATCGGCTTCATCCACCATCCCGGACTTCCCGAAAGATAAGCCCCGGCCGACCGAATACCATCTGTATCACCATGTTTCGCTGCCGGGCAGGATGTATATTTGGCGCTGGTTCCGCCGGCTCGGCGGCCATGCCCGATGCACTCAAAGGCCCCCGGCGCCGTCGATTCGAAAGCGTCACGGCAATCGGCGAGGCGCATCACCCTGCACGCCCGGCCCGGCTACCGGCGCCGAGGCGTCCCAATGGATTCAAGGTATTTCGTGAAGTCATTTACTCTCGGCCTTGCCGCCAGCCCCTGGATCGTGGCCCTGGTGATTCTGGCCGCCTTTGCCTTCGCAGTCTATTCCTACCAGCGGACATCCCCGCCGGTGCGCCCGCCACGGCGATGGACGCTCATCGCGCTCCGCACGCTGGGGGTGGCGCTGCTGCTGATGGCGCTGTTCGAACCGGTGCTCTCGCTGCTGGGGGTGAACGCCGAAGAGCCGCAGGTGATCGTTGCGGTGGACAACTCGCAGAGCATGACCCTTGCCGGCCAGGATTCCTCACGGCTGGCCGAGGCGCGTGCCATCGCCGGGCGCCTGGCGGGCTCCGAGCTGGGAGCGAACAGCAGCTTCGTCCTGTTCGCCGATTCCGCGCTCCCGTTGCGGGTGCCGGGGGGACTCGACAGCCTGGACGCCTCCGGCGGAGAAACCCGTCTGGAATCCCCGTTCACCCTTACGGCCGACTCGCTCCGCCTGCGGAACGTGCGCGCCATCGTCCTGCTGAGCGACGGGCGCTACAACTCCGGCGCCAACCCCCTGTTCGCCGCCGAGGGGCTCGGCATCCCGGTCTATGCGGTCGGGCTGGGGGATTCGGCCGAGCCGCGGGATCTCTCCGTGCAGCAGATCTTCACCAACGAGATCACCTACCTCGGCTCGGAACTTCCGGTGGAGGTGCGCCTGAAATCCGCCGGATATGATGGCGGCACGGCCACGGTCACCCTGCGCGACGACAACGGCGTGGTGGCCTCCCAGCAGATAGCGATGGCGCCGGGGACGAACGAGTATATCGCCACCTTTCTGTATAAACCTCGGGCCGAAGGGGTGGCAAAGCTCCGCGCCGATATCGGCGGAGGGGGGCAGGAGCTTACCGACAAGAACAACAGCCGCTCGGCGTTCGTGAAGGTGAAATCGAACAAACGCCGCTACGTGCTGCTGGCGGGGGGCCCCAACCCGGACGCGGCGTTCATCCGCCGCCTGCTGGGAGAGGATAAGAACATCGACGTGCGAACGTACATCCAGCGGGGAACCACCGGGGAGTTCATCGAGGGGAAGCTGGAGCCGGGATCGTTCCGGGAGACCGAAGCGGTGGTGCTGGTCGATTTTCCGACCGCCTCCACCAGCCCCGAGGCTATCCGCACCGTGAAATCCGCCGTGCAGAACGCCAATCTCCCCCTGTTCCTCATCATGGGCTCCAACATCGACGTCAACAAGCTGAAGGAGCTGGAATCGCTGCTGCCGGTCTCGTTCGGTGTGGCGCGCGGCAACGAGATGCAGGTCTCCCCCGATATCACCGGTGCCGGGACCAACAGCCCCATCACCCGCGTGCGCTCCATGGACTCCTGGAACGCGCTGCCGCCGATCTTCCGCAGCGAGACCGGGGTGCGCGCCAAGCCGGAGGCGGAGGTGCTTGCCACCACGAAGCTGGGATCGGCAAGCCTGGACGACCCTCTGATCGTCTCCCGCCGCCTGGGACGCAGCCGCTCGCTGGCGGTGCTCGGCTACGGCATCTATCGCTGGCAGCTTCTGGGGGAAGGGCCGCAGGCAGCGCGCGGCGAGCAGTTGCCGGGGGTGCTGGAGGATTTCATCGGCAACTCGCTCCGCTGGCTCGCCGTGCGAGACGAGGAGAAGCAGGTGCGCATCGTCACCAGCAAACAGCTCTACAACTTGGGGGAACCGGTACGGGTGCTGGCGCAGGTCTACGATGAAAGCTTCAATCCGCTGAGCGATGCCGATGTGGCGGTGAGCGTTCAGGGGGGTGGAAGAACCTACTCGCTGGCGCTTGCCCCCTCCGGCAGCGGCCGCTATGAAGCAACCCTGAGCAACCTTCCGGCGGGAGATTACAGTTTCGGCGGGCGTGCAACCGCGGGCGGCCGGGAGATAGGCCGCGACGAGGGCCGCTTCACGATCGGGGAGATCGGCCTGGAATTCCTCCAGCCCTCCATGAACGCCGAGCTGCTCCGTTCCCTCTCCGGCCGCACCGGCGGACGTTTCTATACGGCCCGCACCAGCGGCTCCATCGCCGAGGATATCCTCGCCAACAAGACATTCTCCCCCCGCACCGTGGAGAGCGCAAGCGATTACCCCCTCTGGAACTACCCCTGGGTACTGGCCGCCGCCCTGGCGATGTTCACCCTGGAATGGACCATCCGGAAACGAAGCGGGATGATGTGATTTGTAGCCGGTAGCGCGCCCCCCTCGGCCGCTCCCGGCGGAGTTTCCGGAGGAGTTTCCGGAGGAACAACGGGCCACATCGCTACAGATGAGTTCCCCGTACCGGGCACAAACGATGCACTCGATGGAAATCCGCTCTATGTATGTTCTCTCCCAGCTAACCTATATACGTTCCGCCGTGTTGTACCTGCGAAGGAGTCTCGAAGAGCCGGAAGCATGGTGTGCGGCACCGGAACCGCACACATATGCCGATGGCTCTTCGTGCTGGCGGTGAAATACGGCATGCAATTCCCATGAAACATTAACTTTGCGGCGCAAGGACCAAAACCAGAAGGAACGTCGAGTCGAACATGTCGTATTCAACACTGATAGAAGAAGCCCAGCGCTATTTCAAGCTTGCTTATACCTCCCAGATGAACGGCCGTCTCGATGAAGCGGTCGCTCTGTATCGCAAGTCGATCAGTCTTCATCCGACGGCCGAGGCACATACCTTTCTCGGATGGACCTACAGCTTTCAGGGGGATTATGAGGCCGCCATCGCCGCGTGCAAGGAGGCGATCGACGTTGATCCGGACTTCGGCAACCCCTATAACGATATCGGTGCGTATCTGATAAAGCAGGGGAAGTTCGAGGAGGCCATCCCGTGGCTGGAGATCGCCTGCAACGCCCAGCGCTACGATGCGCGACATTTCCCCCACTACAACCTGGGGCGCATCTACGAGCGGCTGGGGGATATCCCGATGGCGATCGATGAGTACCGCACCGCCGGGCGTCTGGAGCCCACCTACAAATCGGCACTCCAGGCCGCCGAACGTCTTCAGGCGTGGATGAATTGACGTTCGATTGGCGAAGAGCCCGCGGCAGGATCTCCTCCGCCGAAGAATCAGAAGATCAGTACGACGGCGCGGCACCGGGCATCCATCCGGTATCGCGCCGTTGCCGTTGATGCCGGGGTATCGATTGCCGGGAACCGCTCCCGCGGGATCTCCCGTCTCCTCCGCTCCCGCTGCGACCACAATAGTATACGGCCGGGGGCGCACCATGGCGTTCCGGGCCGGGGCAGCCGATCGGTCCGGGCGGGGTGCCGGCAATCATTGCGATGCATGCGCTGGACGAGGGACGTCCGGGATATGAAGGTGGTCCGGCGAACGTATGAGCCAGGGTAGGAATCATCGGCCGGGAGGCGGATACGCCCCCCGGATGCTACCGACGGGGGCGATGCGAAGCTCTCAGCTTTTCATCCACAGCCCGCACCAGTTCCGCCGGCGGAAGCCCCAGAGGGCGCGACAGCAGGACAATGGTGGAAAGCGACGGACGGCGAAGCCCGCGCTCCAGCAGTGAGATGAACGTACGGCCAAGACCGCTCTCGGTGGCAAGCTCCTGCTGCGAAAGGTTCCTCTGCATCCTGAGCTGCCGGAGAACTCTGCCAAAGGCATGCTCCAGCCCGACGACTACTCCATCATACTCCGGACCTTTAAGGTCCTGTACCTGTGGTACCATGCCGGGAAGGTAGAACCGGACATAGGAGAATCTCGTATACTATTGTCAATCAGGATAGAATAGTTGAGATGGCGTTCGCCCTTGATAGGCAGCAGATAGTAGTTGGGGATGTTTACCGGCATATGCCCCACCAGCCGGTCACGCTCAGGTTGCCAACCGGCCAGATGGGTGAACATCCGAAGCGCCTGGCCCGGGGCTCCGGATGAGAGCCACCGCCATGCATCGCCGCCGGAATCCCCGATACGGTTCCGGCAGCCATCACCTGACGGCCAGGAACGGCCATCTGCCATCTCGTATCCGGTATCTCCTGTCTATTCCCCGCCAACCCCCGCCGCCGTACAGATTCCTCCCAGCAGCTCGCGCATTTCCTTGGGGCCCATCACCACCAGCGTATCTCCTGCGCGAAGAGCCTCGTCGCCGGCCGGATTGCTTATCACTCCCTCCTCCCGCCGGATCTCCAGCAGCGTAACGCCGTGGCGGCGGCGCAGGTCGATCTCCCCCAGCGTCCTGCCATCCAGGGGCGTTCCCGGATCTATCCGCAACAGGCTTATCTCCACCTCCGGCAGCTCCGCCGAGCGGCCATGCGCCATCACCAGGGGATCGGCCATCGTGCGGAACATCTGATACTCATCATGGCGCACCTCCTCGATGAACCGCTCGATCTCCTCCCTCGGCACCATATACCGTCCCATGATCCGGGAGAAGACCTCCACGGAGGTCTCGAACTCCTCCGGTATCACCTCGCTGGCGCCCAGCGCGCGCAGAGCCCCTATCTCCCGCACGAACCGGGTGCGCACGATGATATAGGCCGTGGGGTTGAGCTGGCGGGCCACCTGGATGATCTGCCGGGTGGCGATCGGATCGTTGATGACCACCGCCACCACATTTGCGGCCTCGATGCTGGCATGCTCCAGCACCGCGTGGTAGGAGGCATCGCCGTAGAAGATGCGCTCCCCGTTCTTCTGCTCCCGCTTCACCGTATCGGCATTGGTTTCGATAACGATATAGGGGATATCGGCAGCGCGGGCGGCGCGCGCAACGTTCCGCCCGTTCACGCCGAACCCGATCACGATCAGATGGTCGCGCATCGCTTCCTCCTCCCCTTCATCCATCCGCCCGGCAGCATGCGGGCCGGCAGCATGCTGCCCGGCATCATCGCGGGCGCGCGTGGCCCTGTCGGCCAGTTTCGGCGCGGCTGCTATCAGCAGCGGCGTGGCCCCCATCGACAGCACGGTCACCGCCAGAAAGAGCTGGTAGAGATCGTTCTCCAGCAGGCCGATCCGCACCCCGGAGGCCGCCAGCACGAACGAGAACTCCCCGATCTGCCCCAGCGCAAGCCCCACGAGAATCATCGTCCTGAGAGGAAAGCCGAGCATACGGGCCACGAATGCGTTGATGAGCCCTTTCAGCACGAAGAGCGCCAGGATGGCCGCAAGAACCATCAGCGGGTTCTCCAGCAGGAACTTCAGGTCCAGCAGCATCCCGATGCTGACGAAGAAGAGGCTGGTGAAGACATCGCGGAACGGCAGGATACCGCCGAGCGCCTGGTGGCTGTATTCGGAGTCGGAGATGATAAGCCCGGCCAGAAATGCCCCAAGCCCGAGCGACAGGCCGATGCTGGAGGTGAGCCATGCCACCGTAAAGCAGAGCACCACGGCGCTCAGCACGAACAGCTCGCGGCTGCGGGTGCGCGCTATCTGATGCAGCAGCCAGGGTACCAGGAACTTGGCGCTCACGTAGAAGAGGGCCATCACCCCCACCCCCTTTCCCAGCATCACCAGCAACGCGGTGCCGGGGTTCTCGCTCTGCCCGGCAAGCAACGGCGTCACCAGCATCATCGGCACGATGATGATATCCTGAAAGATGAGCACCGCCAGCGATACCCGCCCGTGCGGCGTCTCCATCTCCGCCCGCTCCTGAAGGCTTTTCAGCACGATGGCGGTGCTGCTGAGCGAGACCAGAAACCCCATGAACACCGCTTCGCCGCTCTCCAGCCCCAGCATCACCCCGATGGCATACACCACAACGGTGGAGAGCGCCACCTGAAGGGTTCCCCCGAGCATCACGGTCCGCCCTATCTGAAAGAGCTTCGCCAGAGAGAATTCCAGGCCGATCGTGAACAGCAGCATCACGATGCCGATCTCCGCCAGCATATCCACTTCATGGTTCTTCCCCACCAGGCCAAGCCCGTTGGGACCGGCCAGCACGCCGGTAAGGAGCAGCCCCACCACCGCCGGAACACGGAACTGATGGCAGACAAGCAGAATCGCAACCGACAACGCGAACGTAATCAGGATGTCGGTGAGTAAGGGGATCTCCATGGATCGTCGTTGTTCATAAGGAGTGCGGGGAAGCAGGACGGGGCCGAAAATACTTCCCCCGGTAGAATTCCATGCAGCAGAGCGTACCATCACGATGAATCGGTTGGAGATCCGAGGGGACGTTCCGGCCTCTGGCGTACAGAAACGGGCATACGGCACGGATCGTGCCACAGCTTGCTTACCCGTGCCGCCGGCACGTTGCGGGGGTGATATCATGCTCCTGCGACCGGCGTACCCTCGCCGCCCCGGCGGCGATCGATGCATTCCGCATCCTACAGGTGACGGCGTGGTTGGTGATCGGTAGTGGTGGCAGCCTCCATACGAAACGAGGGCGGGAAACCATATCCCGCCCTCTCGCCGATGTATTCCCCGCCCGATGGCGATGCGCCTGGAATCGGGCCATCCACCCCGTCAATCGCTACTCGCCTCATCTTCCCGGATGATCCTGGCGATCTTCTTCAGATCGTACAGCTCCAGCAGTTCCTTTCTGGAGAGCGCTCCTTTCTCAACGAAATATCCCGGCTCCAGCAACGCTCCGTCGGAGACCGCCCTGGCGGCGTTGCCGGGAGTGGAATATCCATACCGTCCCCTCAGCATCTCCACGCTATCCCCATTCACATTCATCACCTTCATGATGATGTTCGGATACTCCTCGTCGAACTCGCTCTGTATCACATAGAGATCCTGGCGATGAGGATCGGTGAGATACTCGGCGGTGTCCTTGTCGTCCTTCCAGCCGGAATACATCAGCGCAACCACGATGATGCCTGCCACATACAGTCCCGAGAAAAGATACCTCGGTGCGGAGGTCCCCTGCTTCACCTCCTCCACGCCGCCGGCTATCGCCCCGTCCATCTCCGGCTCCTCCCACATCCTGTAGCAGGCGGTGCACTTCGCCTCGGCGATCTTCCCCAGCGGAAAAAACGGAATGAACCAGATATGCAGATACTTGTGATAGAGGGTCATATACAATGAGCGATGCCCGCAGTTCGGGCAATCAACTCCGGCCAGCTTGACCGGTTCGCTGCTCTTGGCATTCGTACCGAAATAAATCATACAATGTGAATGGATAATACCAGTTCACCCGGACCCGATCGGTAGAAGCCGGAGAACCTGGCGACGTGATAAAACGGAGAATTGGGTATGAGTGCGTATACACGCCGCTTCCGGATGACAGAGTGCCGATAACGCGGGAGCGATGATCCCGTTCATTATCGCATGGGGAAGAGGACCGGTAGCAGGACTATAACGAATAGCCCACGCTCCACCTGACAGCGAGGAAGCCAGACTACCGTGAGCCCGCGCCCTGCGCTCCCCATTTCCCTCCCCTGCCACTCATATACCTGCGTATATAGTCTCGGAGGTGCGTTGTCGCGGAGCTGCACTCCGCGCGATGCCCCCGAAGGCTATCACCGGCGGAGCCGAACTCCGCAACCACCATCTCCTCCCACTCTCCTGCGGACCAGGCTCCCTCTAAAAACGGAGCCCTACTCCGGCAAGCCCACCAGATCATCCTCCTGCAACGCTCCCTCGCGTACCACTCCGGCGCGGGCGATAAGGCCCTCCTGGAGCAGAGCGGATGCGGCATCCAGGAGCGCTCTTCGTTCCCCCTCGGAGAAGCTCTCGAACAATCCCGGCGGGATCAGGGCATCGATGATCTCCCCGGCCCGCATCGCCCGGTGGGCACGGCGGAGCGTTTCCACGATCCGGCCACGCCAGATCCGGCGCGGCTCCCCCCGGATCTCCGGCTCCTTTCTGGCGGCCTGCCGTGCGCCGAACAGTTCCAGATCGGGCGGATGGGCCGACAGGCAGAGCTTCTCCACCGGGCAGCGCGCGCACGCCGGCCGCCGCGCTGTGCAGATGGTAGCCCCCAGATCCATCAGCCCCTGATGCCAGCGGTAGTAATCCCCCGCCGGAGCCACCGCCGATGCAACCCTGTCCACCGTCCCCTGCGGCAGGAGCTGGGCCGCCGTATGACACTTGAAGAAGATTCGCGAGAGCACCCTGATGATGTTCACATCCACCACCGGCACCTCCTCCCCGAACGCGAAACAGGCCACCGCGCTCGCGGTATACCTCCCGATGCCGGGGAGCGTCTCCAGCTCCTCCACCGTGCGGGGGAACTTCCCGCCGTACTGCTGTACCACCGCGCGCGCCGACTCCTGCAAGCGCAGAGCACGGCGGTTGTACCCCATACCCTGCCATGCCCGGATCAGCTCGCCGGCCGTTGCCGACGCCAGCGCCTCCACCGTCGGGAACTTCGCCAGAAACTCCGGCAGCTTCTCGGCCACGCGCGCGGTCTGCGTCTGCTGCAGCATCACCTCGCTTACCAGGATCGCATACGGATCATGAATCGTCTCGCCGGCCGGCCGGCTCATCGCCCGCTCCACCGAGCGCCAGGGGAAGCGGCGCGCATCGCGCTGGAACCAGTCAAGGATATGCTGGCGCACCTCCGCCGCATGGAGGTGGAAATAATAGGGGAGAAAAGAAGAATTCTTCATCGGGATCATCCATTCATGGATTGTGCCGGATTGCCCGGATCACCGCCGCACAGATACCGGGGCACCACAACCAGCCCCCCGGCTCCGGTGCTCTTGCGGGCGAGTATCACCAGCATGGATCGGCTCCTGTTTCAGTCTGCCGGTGAATATCGCCGCCATCGCCATGGCGCATGCATCGTCGCCTCCGGCGCATAGCATAATAGGAGCCTTCCCGGCACATTAGCACTCCAGACCGCTGCATATCGGGAGGCGCGAACTGGAAAAATGAGGTTTTGAGCCTATAAAATATATGGTACGGATCTTGCCGCAGTGATTTGTCTGACCGGTATCGCCTCTCTTATGCCGTGTACGGCGCCCCAATGATGGCGCGGCAACATCAAGAGCATCAACGAGAGTCAACCGGCGTTCAAGACACTGGTTTAAAAGGTGGCTTCCACGCCGGCAAGCCACTACCGCACACTGGAATTCGGCGGACTGACCAGACGAAAAGATTCCACAACTGCACCTGCTGTACCTGATAGGCGGCAGGTGTACTTATGAATCCGGCTATCCGGCCGTAAATCGTGCAAAATACTTCCAAGGATGGGCCATGTATAACGATGCCTCGGCATATACCAATAACAGCGATACTACCCTGGACGCCATCGGTACCACGGCTGCCGCAAACAACGATGTTTCCGCGAGCGCCCAGGCCGATCTGGTATGCCTCTCCCATCTTCGCTGGGGATTTGTCTATCAGCGCCCGCAGCATCTGCTCAGCCGCTGGGCACGCGATCACCGCGTCTTCTTCGTGGAGGAGCCGATTTTCGGCGAGGGTGACGCACATATGAAGATCGAGAATGATCCGAACAGCGGCGTGCAGGTCGTCACCCCGATCCTGCCGCACGGGATGAACGGAGAGGAAATCGAAAAAAATCTGGAAAATCTGCTGGAGAGTTTCTTCGCGGAGTCCGGTATCCGCGATTATTTCCTCTGGTATTATACCCCCATGGCGCTCGGCTTCACCCGTAATCTCCAGCCGCTGGCTACCGTGTACGATTGCATGGACGAGCTCTCCGCATTCAAGGGAGCCCCGCCGGCGCTGCTGGAGCGGGAGTCGGAGCTGTTCGATCGCGCCGATGTGGTCTTTACCGGCGGCGCCAGCCTTTACGAGGCCAAGCAGGACCGCCACCGGAATATTCATCCGTTCCCGAGCAGCGTTGATGCGGCGCATTTCATGCAGGCGCGCAATCCTATCGAGGAACCTGCCGACCAGGCGTCGATCCCCCATCCCCGCATCGGATTTTTCGGCGTGCTTGATGAGCGCCTC
Source organism: Candidatus Kapaibacteriota bacterium (assembly GCA_048594725.1). Classification (GTDB taxonomy): domain Bacteria; phylum Bacteroidota; class Ignavibacteria; order OLB7; family OLB7; genus JAFDZV01. Next base: position 11,141 of record JBMDXA010000166.1, on the reverse strand, counting down.
GATATCGAGCTGCTGCGCGGCACCGCCGAACTCCGCCCGGATTATCATTTCGTGATGATCGGCCCGGTGGTGAAGATCGATCCGGCCGACCTGCCGAAGCGCGATAATATCCACTACCTGAGCGGCAAGGATTACAAGGATCTTCCGGCATATCTGGCCGGCTGGGATGTGGCGATGATGCCCTTTGCGCGCAACGAATCCACAAAATTCATCAGCCCCACCAAGACGCCGGAATATCTGGCGGCAGGGCGCCCGGTGGTATCCACCTCGATCCGCGATGTGGTGCGCCCCTACGGCGAAATGGATATGGTGCGCATCGCCGATACCCCGGAGGAATTTGCCGGCGCCATCGACCATTTTCTCAGCGAGCAGCATGACGCCGGTGAGTGGATGGAGCGCGTCGATACGTACCTGTCCGGTTTGTCGTGGAACCGGACGTGGGAGAATATGAAAAATCTGGTGGACGCCGCTATCGGTGCCCGCCGCCAGACGGCCACGAATTAACATCGAGTAGGCACGGGGAGCGAAAAGGTTGCTCCCCGTGCACCCCCCATGGAGAGAACGTAGAAGAGGAGAATAGAATGTTCGATTATCTGATCGTCGGAGCAGGATTTGCGGGAAGCGTTCTGGCCGAACGCCTGGCACGTGTTGCGGGCAAGAAAGTTCTTATCATCGATAAGCGGAATCATATCGGCGGAAATGCCTACGACCATTATAATGACGCGGGAATTCTCGTGCACAAATATGGTCCGCATATCTTCCACACGAACTCGCGGGATGTGTTCGATTATCTCTCGAACTTCACCGAGTGGCGTTCCTACGAGCACCGCGTGCTCGCCAGCGTTGACGGGCAGCTCGTGCCCATCCCCATCAACCTGGACACCATCAATAAATTGTATGGCCTGAACCTTACCTCCATGCAGGTGCAGGAATTTTTCGAGTCGGTGGCCGAGAAATGCGACCGGGTCACCACCTCCGAGGATGTGATCGTCAGCAAGGTGGGACGCGAGCTGTACGAAAAATTCTTCCGGAATTATACCCGCAAGCAGTGGGATCTCGATCCCTCCGAGCTTGATGCCTCGGTAACCTCGCGCGTGCCGGTGCGCACCAACCGCGACGACCGGTATTTCACCGATACCTACCAGGCGATGCCGCTCAACGGCTACACCCGGATGTTCGAGAAGATGCTCGATCATGAGAATATCAAGATCATGCTCAATACCGATTACAAGGAGATCATGGAGACGATCCCCTATCGCGAGATGATCTACACCGGCCCGATCGACGAATTTTTCAATCATCGCTACGGCAAGCTCCCGTACCGGTCGCTGGAATTCAAGCATCAGACGATCGACCAGCCGGTACACCAGAGTGCCCCGGTGGTGAATTTCCCGAACGAGCACGCCTATACGCGTGTCACCGAGTTCAAATATCTGACCGGCCAGGAACACCCCAAGACGAGCATCGTGTACGAATATCCCCGTGCCGAGGGAGATCCGTACTACCCGGTGCCCCGTCCCGAGAATGCGGAGCTGTACAAGAAGTATCGCCAGCTTGCCGAGGCCACTCCCGGCGTGCATTTCGTGGGACGGCTCGCGACATATAAATACTACAATATGGATCAGGTGGTAGCCCAGGCGCTCACGCTGTTCGCCAAGCTCACCGGCCTCCGTCGCTTCGAAACCGATGGCATCCACAATGGAGTAGGAAACAATGTCTTCAATGGCCCTGGCAGCAACGGCACCAACGGAAATGGAAACGGAAGCAACGGGCACGCGGCCAATGGTACGGCCAACGGCAACGGGCTCTCCCACGCCAATGGTTATGGAACCAACGGAAACGGTGCCAGCGGTCACGGAACCAATGGACACGGCAACGGATCGGTTACGATCCCGGTTACCAATGGGAAGCACGTCGAGGCCTGAGCTGTGGGGCGGGATCGAATGCACGGTCAACCGTGTGGGGGACCGGTATTTCGACCAGCTTGAACGCAACGGACATGCATCGCGCGCGGAAGATCTGGAGATGCTGGCAGGGCTGGGCCTGCACACGTTGCGCTATCCGGTGCTCTGGGAACGGACCGCGCCGGATGGGATGGAACGTGCCGACTGGAGCTGGGCCGACGAGCGGCTGAACCGCCTTCGCGAGCTGGGAATCCGCCCTATCGTGGGGCTGGTTCATCACGGGAGCGGTCCCCGCCATACCAGCCTTACCGATCCGGAATTTCCGGAGAAGCTGGCGGAGTTCGCGCGCGGGGTGGCCGAACGATATCCGTGGGTTGAAAGCTACACGCCGGTGAACGAGCCCCTTACCACGGCCCGCTTCAGCGGCCTGTACGGCCACTGGTATCCGCACGGCCGGAGCAACGAGTGCTTTGCGCGGGCGTTCATCAATCAGTGCCGCGCTATCGTGCTGTCGATGAAGGCGATTCGCGAGATACGCCCGGACGCCCGGCTGGTACAGACCGAGGATCTCGGAAAGACCTACAGCACGCCGGCGCTCGCCTACCAAGCGGAGTTCGAGAATCATCGCCGGTGGATGACATTCGATATCCTGTCGGGGAAGATCGGCAACGATCATCCCCTGCATGGATATCTCCTGAAGTCGGGGATCAGCGGGCAGGAACTGGAGTGGTTCATGGAGAATCCCTCCCCTCCCGATATCATCGGCATCAATCATTACATCACCAGCGAGCGTTTTCTGGATGAGCGGCTGGAACGCTACCCGGAGCTTACCCACGGCGGCAATGGCTATCAGGCCTATGCGGACGTGGAGGCGGTACGGGTGCTGGCCGAAGGTGTGTCGGGCCCCGGCGGCGTCATCAGGGAAACCTGGGATCGCTACCGGCTTCCGATTGCGATCACCGAGGCGCATCTCGGCTGCACGCGCGAGCAGCAGCTTCGCTGGCTGAACGAGGTGTGGGAAGCCGCATGCCGGGAACGCTCCGCCGGCGCGGACGTGCGGGCGGTTACGGCGTGGTCGCTCCTGGGCGCGTACGACTGGAACTCCCTGCTCACCTGTGCCGATGGATTCTACGAGCCGGGGGCATTCGATCTGCGTGCCCCCGCACCCCGGCCCACCGCTCTGGCGGCGGTGCTGCGGGATCTGGCAACGAGCGGCGAGACGAAGAATCCTCTGGCAGCAACGGAGGGATGGTGGCGCAGCAGGGAACGCCTTCTGTATACGCCGGTCTCCGGCGGGAGCAGAAGCGGTCCATGCGGCAGAAGTATCGCGAAGAGTTCGGCCCGTCCCCTTCTGATTACCGGGGCAACCGGAACGCTCGGCGCCGCGTTCGCACGGGTCTGCACCAGTCGCGGTATCGATCATATCCTGCTGAATCGCCAGCAGATGGATATCGCCGATCCGGAGAGCGTGACACGCGCCATCGAACGGCACAATCCGTGGGGTATCGTCAACACCGCGGGCTATGTGCGGGTGGACGACGCCGAACGGGAACCGGAACGCTGCCTGCGCGAAAACACGGACGGTCCGGCCACCCTGGCGGAACTCTGCGGCCGGCACAACATCAGGCTGATGAGCTTCTCCTCGGACCTCGTGTTCGATGGAGAGAGCCGCACCCCCTATATCGAGAGCGATAGGGTGGCGCCGCTCAACGTCTACGGATTCAGCAAGGCGGAGGCCGAGAGCCTGCTGCTGGCGGGATATCCCGAGGGACTGATGATCCGCACCAGCGCGTTCTTCGGTCCGTGGGACCGCTACAACTTCCTGACCGTGGCTCTGGCGGCCATCTCCTCCGGAACGATCTTCACCGCGCCGGACGACCTGCGGATCTCCCCGACCTATCTTCCCGATCTGGTGCATGCCTCGCTGGATCTGCTGGTCGATGGGGCACGCGGGATCTGGCATCTCGCCAATCAGGGAGATAAAAGCTGGGCGGAGTTCGCAAAGATGGGGGCGGAGATCGCCGGGTTCGATCCGGAACTTATCATCCCCTGCTCCATCGAGGAGATGGGGCTGCGCGCTCCGCGTCCGCTCTATACGGTGCTCGGCAGCGAGCGCGGGCATCTGATGCCTGCGCTGGAAGATGCGATGGAACGCTATGTCCGCGAATGCGGGGAGAAATTCCGGCAGCTTGCAGCGGCATAGCATGGGAGGGGGGAAGAAGGGATACTCCGGCTACCCCGCGTTTCACAGGAATCACGACCCGGGCTCCATTGCGAGCCCGGAGTCGTTTTGCGGAGGGCGCCGCAGGCAGTCCGGCTACCGGGCCGGATGCATACAGATTACCGGGAATTATTCATCAGAGATTTTTTCACAGGAGCACATAGATCATGCGGGTAATGGTGACCGGCGGAGCCGGCTATATCGGAAGCGTGGTAAGCGAGGAACTGGTGCGCGACGGACATAAGGTTCTCGTGTACGACAGCCTCTACAAAGGGCACCGGGAGATGGTGCCGGAGACGGCGACGTTCGTGCAGGCCGATCTGAGCGATGCGGAAACGCTCCGTGCCACCCTGCGCGAGCACCGAATCGAAGCGGTGATCCATATGGCAGCCGATTCCCTGGTCGGGGAGTCGGTACAGAACCCTGGGAAATATTATAACAACAACGTACGCAACGGCCTGATCCTCCTGGACGCGATGGCCGAATGCGGCGTAAGGAAGATCGTCTTCTCCTCCACCGCCGCCGTCTATGGCGAGCCTGCCAAGCAGCCCATCGAGGAGAGCGATCCCACCGCCCCCACCAACCCATACGGCGATACGAAGCTGGCGCTGGAGCGCGCGCTCCACTGGTACAGCGGCGCCTACGGCATGCACTTCGCCTCGCTCCGCTATTTCAATGCGGCGGGCGCCAGCGAGCGCTGCGGCGAGATGCATGATCCGGAAACCCACCTGATCCCGATCGTGCTGGATGTGGCCGCGGGGCGCCGCACGGCGGTCTCCATCTTCGGCGACGACTATCCCACACGCGACGGCACCTGCGTGCGCGACTACATCCATGTGATCGATCTTGCGCGCGCCCACGTGCTGGCGCTCGGCATTCTCGATGAGCGCAACGGCATCTACAACCTGGGCTGCGGCGGCGACGGATTTACCGTGCGCGAGGTTATCGAGGCGGCGCGCGAAGTGACCGGCCGCGAGATAGCGGTGGAAGTGGGACCACGCCGCGCCGGCGATCCCGCCGTGCTGATAGCCGCATCCGACAAGATCCGGCAGGAGCTCGGCTGGGAGCCGCAGTTCCAGGATCTCCGCACCATCGTGGAATCCGCCTGGAAGTGGATGGAGAAACATGGCCTTGCGCCGCACGAGCATACCGCGCAGGAAAAGGCGACCGCATAAGAGCGGCAGCCGAGCGCAGGTTCATGACGGATCACATCGTCAACGGGCAGCTCCGGGTACCGGGCTGCCCGTTTCGGTTGTCGGCCGTTTGACCGCATACACCTGCATAGGACGATTGGCAGGCAATCGCCGAAAAGATCCCGCTGGAGCCCGCAAACTCTATCGAACAGAGAATGCCGGGGCATTCCGCAGGAGATATTTTTCTACCGCAGCGACACATTATCGAGAAATACCATCTCATTGGTACTGGTAACTATAACGGTATCGGGCTGGGGAAGGTGACTATGGTCGATGGAATCGCCAATGAAAACCCCAAAGCTCCTGTAATCCCGGTCGGCCTTCCACTCCGCTGTCCGGTAGGTTCGCCATGTGGCATCGGTGATATTCACCTGGCCGATAATCGCCATCTCTCCCGGTTTCTCGCTCCAGCGCAAAGGAAATTCCGGCGGCGTGCCGTTGTAGGCAACAAAACGGACAGGGATGCGGGGATAGATGGATGCCAGTGGGCGCCCCCCAGTAATCACGCTGTTGGTTCCGCTGACCGAAACGATGTACGACTGCCCGGCGCGAATGGGAATCCGGAGATCCTGAGTCACATATCCCACATGAACCTGCTGGCTGGCACATGGGCATTTTTTAAGCATCAGAAATCCCATGTTCCCATCCCCCATATCCCTGGAGTAGAGGCTCGACAGGGGATTCCGGCTGATCCAGTAAGGGCCGGGTACATCCCCCTGATGGCTATACTTGAGATCCCCCTCCGCATCGAATCCTGAATTCGTCACCATGGTCCCGCTACCCTCGGACCCGACCGTATCTCCACACCCTGCCAGAAAACCTGCCAGCAGAAATGGAACCACCATTTTCGGCATTCGCATATGGTTGTTATCCCTTTGATCTTGTTATCAATCCGTTTCCTGAAGAATAACATTGTCGAGAAATACCCCATCGCCGATATCACACCCATCAGCCAGCCCGCGATTGGCGCCTGCCTCATTGAGAAACACCACAAAGCCGCTGTAATCGGCATCGGCGGTCCAGGTGGCAGTAGTATAATTATCCCAGGTTTTCTTGACGACCTTCACTTCACCGATCGTGGCGAATGATCCGGGGGAGTCCTTCCAGGCGGAGGGAAGATCGCTGAGCGAATCATTGTAGGCGGCAAACCGTACCGGCATCATGCTGCTGGAGGAAACCACCTTGCCGCACTCGGCGATCGTTGCGCTGAGTGATCCGCTGATGGTGATGATATAGGTCTGGCCGGCACGGATGGGAGTTGGCAGCTCCTGGCGCATGGCCCCGCTGGCAATCACCGGCGCGGTTGCGGTGCCCGGAACCATTTTTATACGCGCCAGCCCCACAAATCCTTTTTTACCATCCCCCCCTTTTTCGGCAAATGCCGCGGCGCCCAGTACATTCAATTTCCACGGGGCCATGCCGACAATTGCTGCGGCACTATCAGTTCCGGACGACTCCGGAACGAATCTCCAGTTCTCCAGGAGATTTCCCTCCCCTCCCGTTCCGGTCAGGCTGTCGCAGCTGGCTATGAACACCATCAGGGCGGCGGTCAGAAATATCGATGTCGATCGCATGGCAGTATCCTCCTTGTCGCAGTTCATAATTCCGTTCACTTGCATATGCAACCTAGCCCCGGACAGCTACGGCGCTACTACTCATTGAGTACGCATTGGTGTGATGGATCTGCACGGTGGCCCGCGCCCCCCCCTCCTCTCAATCCTGAAGATTCATGGCACCGGCACGGATGAGGGCCGGGATAGGATCTGCCACGCTCCGTGGCCCGCGCAGCCACATGATAGCGGGCAACGTTGCTCCGCGGCATCTCCTGCCACTACCGGGGTCCGGCTCCCCCGGCATCAGGGCTCGCTGCAAAGGATGTTTACACCCCTTGTGGGGGGTAACCGGAGGTTTTTCAGTAGGTTTGCGGATGCCCATTGCTACCGGGCCATAACGTAAAGGCAGTTCCATCCTGGAGTATCACACTCTTTATGCAGTATTATAACTCAGTGACCGAACTGATCGGCAACACGCCGATGATCAGGCTTCGCCGCGTTGTCGAAGGGACCAAGGGGATCGTTCTGGCAAAGATGGAGAGCGCCAATCCCGGCGGTTCGGTGAAGGACCGTATCGGCCTGCGCATGATCGAGGCGGCCGAGCGCGACGGAAAGATCAAGCCGGGCGGTCTGCTCATAGAGCCTACCAGCGGCAACACCGGCATCGGGCTGGTGCTGGCAGGTATCCAGAAGGGATATCGCTGCCTGTTCGTGATGACCGACAAGGCATCGGTGGAGCGGGTGCGCTACCTGAAGGCGATGGGAGCCGATGTGCTTATCGTCCCCTCGGCAGCCAAGCCAAGCTCGCCGGAATATTATTACAACACCGCCCAGCGCCTCGCCTCGGAACTCCCGAACGCGCTGATGCTGAACCAGTACGACAACCCCGCCAATCCCGAGACCCACTACTACGCCACCGCGCCGGAGATCTGGGAGCAGACCGATGGCACCATCACCCACTTCGTTGCGGGCATAGGCACCGGCGGCACCATCAGCGGCTGCGGCCGGTTCTTCAAGGAGAAGAACAGGGATATCAAGGTGATCGGCGCCGATCCTACCGGCTCGTCGCTGAAAACCTACAAGGATACCGGGCGGCTCGTGGAGGCGCTCCCCTACCTGATCGAAGGTGTGGGACAGGAACGGATTCCCGGCAACCTCCGGTTCGATTATATCGACGAGGTGCAGAACGTTTCCGATCGCGAAGCCTTTGTGATGGCCCGCCGCCTGGCGCGCGAGGAGGGGATATTCTGCGGTGGCTCCTCCGGCATGAACGTGGTGGTGGCCGCGAAGAAGGCGCGCGAGCTGAAGGAAGGCGAGGTTCTGGTGGTGGTGATCTGCGATACCGGCGAGCGCTACCTGACCAAGCATCATTCCGACGAGTGGCTTCAGGAGAAGGGATTCCTGGAGTCCGAGAAGATCAACCTTCAGGTGGTGCTCCAGATGAAGGGAGCCCGCAACAGCGCGCCGAAGCTGATAGCGGCCTCCCCGGATATGTCGGTGCGGGATGCGCTGGCGCTGATGAACACGCACGGCTTCAGCCAGCTGCCGGTGATGGAGGATGGAAAGCCGGTGGGATCGCTGCGCGACAACCGCGTGATGGCCGCCGTGATGGAGGATCGCAATCTGCTGGAAAGCCCGGTGCGGGATATCATGGAAGGGAGCTTCCCGATGATCCCCCATACCGCCGATGTCTCCAGCGCCATCCGCCTGCTGAAGGATGCGCGCGCCATTCTGATAGAGGATTACGGCATGGTGGCCGGCATCCTCACCCGGCACGATCTGGTGGAATATACCTGATCGTAGCGCTCATACCGTTACGGGATTCTTGCCGCCGGAGCCTTATGTTCCGGCGGCATTTTTTTTATTCCCGCAGTGGGCCGGGCGGCCGAAGTACGGAGCTGGTATCGGTTGCCCGCCCCCTCCAGAAGAACATTGTCATGGAAACCAGGAACAGGATTACGAGCATTCTCTTCGATCTCGATGGCACCCTCACCGATCCGGCCGAGGGGATAACCGGCTATATGGGCTATGCGCTGGAAGGGCTCTCCCTGCCGGCCAGGGAACGCGCCGAACTGGCCTCCTATATCGGGCCGCCGCTACGGGAGACATTTGCGACGCTCTGCCGGACCTCCGATTCGGCGCTGATCGAGCGCGCCATCACGCTCTACCGGGAACGATTCTCCACGATCGGCCTGTACGAGAATGAGCTGTACCCCGGTATCACCGAAATGCTCGATGCGCTGCAACAGAGCGGGCATCGCTTATTCGTTGCCACATCCAAGCCGCAGATATTCGCTGAAAAAGTGCTGGAGCATTTCTCGCTCGCCCGCTATTTCACCGCTGTTCACGGGAGCGAGCTGGCCGGAGGACGCCTGGACGACAAGGCCGTGCTGGTAGGAGAGCTTGTGGGAACCCACCGTCTGAACCCGGCGGAGACCGCCATGGTGGGCGACAGGAAATACGATATCCTTGCCGCACGGGCCAGCAGCCTGCGCTCGGTAGGAGTAACCTACGGCTATGGCTCGCGGGAGGAACTGCTGGAGGAGGGAGCCGATCATCTGGCCGATTCCCCGTCCGATGTGGGAGCGATATTCCGGTAATATCGCCGGAACGGATACCGCGGGATGAAGATGAACCTCCATCATTTCCTTTTATTTTTTAAAAGATTACTGGAGCTGCGAAATAAAAAAACGGCCGGGAAATATCTTCCCGGCCGCATCCCTTGGTATATCCATTACAATAGATCCATGATACTCCCCCCTGCTATCCCCCCATTGCCGGATAACCGACACTTCGTGAACCGCTCCGGTCACTTCCCCCGGACGATCACCGGAACAAGCCCGGCCTGCTCCCCCGCCTGCACGCGGCAGTAATAGGTTCCCGCCGGCAGCTCATCCAGCCGGATGCTCTGCTCGCCGCAGCCGGCATCGAAGGCTCCGGCCTCATGGCGCAGAACCTCGCGTCCGAGCGGGTCCACCAGCGTAAGCGTGACGTTCGCCGCCTCCCGGAGACAGAAGGAGATCGCCACCTGCGATACCGCCGGATTGGGTACCGCGCCGCAGGCGAGGGCACGGCCGGGCATGACATCGGCCACATCCACCGATGCCTGCGACAGCAGCGAATTGAAGAAATCCACGGCAAGCCCCTTCATCACCAGTCCGGCCTGGCTGAATCCGCCCGTATTGAAATTGAAATCGAACATATGCCCGCCGTTCCTGAAAAGCGCGAGCTGGCTCCGCTTCCCCAACGCGGCGAGCGCATTATTCAGCTCCTGCGACTGATCGGGGAAATACACATCATCGGCGGTGCCATGCGCCATCAGCACCGCCGAGGTAAGACGGTCCAGATTGCTCATCGGATCGCCGGCGCGTGCAAGCGCGGTATCGCCGCCGTAGAAATTTGCGACGAAGGCATTGTAATCGTTTCCCAGCATCCGCCTCAGATTATAGGCCCCGTACAAGAGCACCGCCCCCTGCACCGCGTCGTCGATGGCAGAATTGGTACCGAGGATCTCATCGCGATTGTCGGAGGTGATCGCCTGCCCGAGCACCATCGCGCCGTATGAGATCCCCAGTCCCATGATCTTGTTGGTAGTGATGCCGAAACGCCCTGCATTGGCCCGCAGAAATTCGACGCCGGTTTTGAATGCGCGCACCGGTTTCGGATACTCGCTGTTGGGCACCGACAGATCCGGATAGGAGATCGCCATCGCAACGAAGCCGTTTGCGGCCAGCGAATCGCACCATACAGAGAGATCCGAGCGGCTCCCTCCTCCGCCATGCAGGAGCACCACGGCCGCCCCCTTGTTCGTTTCGGGGATGAAGATGGTTCCCCTCAATGCTCCCCCCGGATATCCAGGCGGAGTATAGATGGTATCGAGCACCGTGGTCTGGGCGGCGGCGAGCGCCGGAAGGAACAGCAGCAGCAGCGTTGCAAGGCGTAGGGATGATTTCATAGCAGCAACCAGATTGATGGGAGGATACGGATGGTTCCGAGAGAACCTGTTTCCGTGCTGGCTGCAACTTATCGCCGCGGCATGCCTGCGCGCACCATACAATAACACAACAAGAGGGGGATAGCAGGTCGTAGTGCTTAGTTCTTAGATCGTAGTGCTTAGACCGCTCCAGGTTGTTCTACTGTTGTTCCTGTTAGAGCGGATTTCAGTTCGATTGATCCGAAACCAATGGGAAAATGGGCCGCTCCTGACGGAGCTTCTTCGGAGAGGAGGGTTCATTTCTACAGAGAGGTGCCCTCGACGAGGGCCATGAAT
>JBMDXA010000165.1:0-31421 GCA_048594725.1 Candidatus Kapaibacteriota bacterium | reverse complement strand
TTCAATCACGTATGTTTGGGGCTTCCCGGGCTTCCCGTGATGCATCTGCCATGGTTGGGTCTAGCAAGTATAGAGTCGCCTTTCGATTTTCGATTGGAAGATGGGGGGATTTACGACCGGCGATTTTCGATGTACGAGACGAGGAGGACCGGAGGAGGGGATGCGGGTGAAAGAATGAGCGAAGGCCATGCTCCCCGCTTGCGGAAGCATGGCCTTGACGATGCCGCGGATAGACCTGCCGGGAGATCACTCCTGTATCTGGCTCCCCGGAAAATCGAGCGTGCGGGTTCTGCCGCCGCAGGTTATCTCGATCACGCCGCTTCCGGCGCGGCTGCGGAGATGGGGGCCGTTGAACCGCCACTGTACATCCGGGAGTGAGCGTTCGCCGTTCAGCGTCAGGAAGCTGATGCCCCGTCCGTCGCTCTCCACCGAGAGGAGATCGCCATGGATGTTCCGTCCCCCCTTCAGGAATCGCCCTTCGGAGCGGGAGATCAATGCCTCCGGCAGGGTGGAGCTGCGGCAGCGATCCTTGAAGACCTCGTAGCTCATCTCCCGGACCGAGGCGCATTCCACCACATAGCCGGTGCGGGAGCGTGATGCCCGCAGGCGCCAGTTGCCCGGCTCCTCGGTCCACTGATAACGCTGGTAGGAGGGATAGACCGCCGTGAACGCCCCTTCCATCCGGCAGAAGATCCAGCCGGAGGAATCGCGCTCCAGTGTGTCGAGCGTTTTGGGGAAGAACAGATCGGTATGCCGTACCGTTTCCTGCTGGGGGATATCGTAGAGCGCTATCAGGGTGCTCCGGTGCTGGAACACCCGTTCGGCGGGGGAGCCCCCTATCCATTTGTTCTCGTCGGTGTAGCTCCCCTTGACGCTCGCCACCGCATCCACCATCAGCTCCGGCTCTTCCGGGAAGAAGGTGGCAAGCTCGTAGGGGGAATACTGGGGATGAAGACCGAAGAGCGTGTTGTTCCTGCGCGCGGAGGCGAACGTCACATCCCAGGTATGCTGCTGGATCGGCTGCTGCACTCCCCCCTGGATGGAGCCGAGGCAGTAGTCGGGGGTCATGTAGTCGTATTTGTAGACCGGCGTGAATCGTTCCCGCATGTTGCGCATCTTGGCACGGGAGCGTTGCAGTTCGGTGTGCACGTAGGAGCTATCCCGGTCGTGTGCCACCTCGCGGATGATCTCCGGGCACTGGAAGCTGCTCATGGCCGCATAGGCCAGATCCGGAAGGATGAACCCGGCCTTCTCCTCGAAATAAAATCCCGCGTAGCTGTAGGCCTCGGAGTTGCGCGGATCGATCACGGAATTGTCGCCGTCGCGGGAGTGGGCGCCGCAGTAGGAGCCGTTCAGATATTCGGCGGCGAAGTCGGCGAGCGTGTACTCCAGCATCATCGTGGCGCGGCGGCGCAGCAGCGGATCGGCCGTGAAGTCGTGCAGCGTCAGCAGGGGGGTGAGGTAGTAATAGATATAGCGCGGGGAATCCCATTCGCTGTAGCCTTCGCGCGCGGTTTCGTCGATCCAGTGGTTCAGATATTCATATGCCTCGGCGTAATTCTCCCTGGAGCTTTTCCCATTGAACCACTCGCTTCCCGGCAGATCCGGCCACTCCTGGGCGAACAGGAGGATGGAGGAATAGTACATCAGGAAATGGTTCTCGGTATCCCCCCGGTAGGGAGTATAATTCTTCCATGCCTGGCGGAACCGCTCGCGCCAGCGGGCGTCCAGCAGATCCTTGCTATGGAAATAAAAGGCGGTGGCCGGATACATCCAGAACATATCGCCGGTGGGATCGGTCATCAGCGAATCGAGCTGCCGCCACGCCAGGTCGGTATCGGTTCCCAGACGGAGGCGGGCGGCCACCGATGGGAAGTTGCGCGCGCTGGTGGCCGCCACATTGCGGAGCGCCTCGGCCCTCTGATCGCGCGACGGGGAGATGCGTGATCCCCCGGAGCACCCTCCCAGAGCCATGGCCGCCAGCAGAGCCAGCGGCAGGAGGGTTCCCGCGGTATAGGATGTCGGTAGTTGTTTCATGGAGATGCTCCTCCGGCGGCGATGCGCCGGATAGGGACGTTGATGCGTGCGGGCTGGCATTACCACTCCTTGGCGACGAGGTTCCACACCTGTGCTCCTTCCAGACCCGAGGGCTTCCAGGAGTTCCCTTCCAGCCGGAACAGGCCGTTGCCGAACGTGCCGGCAAGGAGCAGATCCGGAGTGGCTACGATGGCATGGACGGTATAGTTGGGGAGATCGAAATTGATCTTTCTCCAGGCCACCGAGCGCGCCTTGACGCCGAGATACCAGACGCCGAGGCTACCGCCGAGAAAGACCGTGTCGTTACGGTGGGTGATGCTGTAGGTGTTCATCTCCGGCGATGACGCTCCCACCCGCTGGTTGACGTCGGCCTGGCCGGTGCCGGCATACCAGATGGGGCCCTTGCTGCCGGCCAGCGCCTTGCCGTAGGTGCCGGCGGTATACAGGCCTCTGGGCGAGGGGGTCTCCAGCTGGATGCTCCAGGAGTCTCCCCGGTCGAATGAAACGTAGACCGCATCGGCGCCGGAGAGGGTCATCTCCCCATCATCGGCGATAGGGTCGATCCGGTAGATGTAGCGTTCCTTCAGTATCCCGTCCGGGTTGGTCCAGGTTTCCCCGGCGTCGTCGGATTGCCAGAGCCCGAAGGCTGTTGCCGCATAGACCCTGGCGGGGTTGCGCTGGTCCACCTTCACATCCATCACCTCGGTGATACGCCAGTCGGTGGTGATGCGCCAGGTGCGGCCGTAGTCGGTGGATTTATGGACGCCGTTGCCGGCGGCGATAAAGAGGATGCGCCCCCGGCTGGAATCGACGGCGTCCATCGAATAGGCTTTCAGGTTGCGCGGCCCGAGCTGTTCCCAGGTGCGGGCGGCATCGCTGCTCCGGTACAGGCCACTGTGCAGCGTGCTGGAGCCCACCAGATACTTCGGGTTGCCATGCACGGTGGCATAGATCGTTCGCGCCTGGGATCGGCCCTCGGCGGTGGCGGCAATCGCCAGCGGCAGCAGCAGTATCAGGGCGCGCAGTGTGCGGATAGTTGGCATTCTGATGTCATCTTGGATTGACCCATAGCAGGGAGGAATGGGCCGCTCCTGGCGGAGCTCTGTCATAAAAGAGTTTGCAGTACTACGAACCGGATGCATCCATGGATAGATGTATCCTGCGAGCGCTTACGGCATGAGATACCGTAGGGGATGTTTCCGCCGGCTGGTACCGGGCCCGTGGTCACTATCCAGTGGCCGGCCGCTGGAATATCGGACGCCACGCGGGAGAATGGCGTAGGTGATCCATGGAGTACAGGAGACGCTGTCGCGATGAGTTCCGAAGCGTGGATCATCCATCCGCCATCAGAGCCACGCACGACGAATCGCACACCATGAACCAGGCGGTGCCCTCTCTCATCGGCATGGTGCCGTGTGTGTTTAATAGCCCCGCTCCGGCTGCACGCGGTTGCGCAGCGGGCGCCCGTCCAGAAAGCGGCCGAGGTTATCGAGAAAGAGATCGACCGTGGCATCCCAGAAACCCTGAAACCCTCCGGAGGAATGAGGGGTAACGATCACATTCTCCATCCCCCAGAGCGGGGAGTCTTCCGGGAGGGGTTCCTTTTCAAAGACGTCCAGCGCGGCGCCGGCTATCTCTCCGGACCGGAGCGCTTCGATAAGCGCCTCCTCCCGCACCACCGAGCCACGGGCGATATTGATAAGATAGGCGCTTTGTTTCATCCGGCGGAACTCCTTTTCTCCCAGCAGCCCTCTGGTTTCCTCGCTCAGAGGAAGCGCCACCACCAGATAATCGGATGTTTCCAGCAGCTCCGGCAATCCATCCGGCCCAACCACCCTGTCTACCTCCGGCGGCGTGCTGGCTACGTTGTGGCGCATCACGGCCACGCGCATGCCGAACGCGCGCGCACGCTGTGCCACCCCGCTCCCGATGGCGCCATAGCCCAGAAGCCCGAGCGTTGCGTCCCGCAGGATCTGGCGGCGAGGACTTTCGGTGGGGTACTCCAGCCACCGGCGTTCCTGCCGGGCCTGCATCTGCCGTGGCAGATCGCGCGCGAGCATCAGGATATAGGCCATCACCTGATCGGCCACCGCATCGCTCATCACTCCGGATGCGTTGGTGATCGGCAGATCGCTGTGGCGGATCTCCTCCACCTCCAGCAGCGAATTCACCCCCGCCCACGGAACATGAATCCAGCGGAGGCGCTCCGCCTTTTCCCACTGTTCACGGGAGACCCTGCCGCCGAAGAGGATATCGGCCTCGCCGATCCTCCGGTCCAATTGCGCTATCCGTTCCTCGCGGCTCTGCGGTGCCGGGATGAACTCCCCCCCTGCGGCGGCGGCCGCCTCGGCGATCCTGCGATTGTTCCGGTCGTCCAGTAGATAACTGCTGAGTATTCTCATAAGTACAATGATTCAAGCCGCGATGATACGAACAAGAGAAAGAATTTTCGATTTGCGATTTTAGATTTTCGATTGGAATAGGGGAGATAAGAATCTTCGATTTGCGATTTTGGATTTTCGATTGAGGGAGGAGAGATAGGAATTTTCGATCGGCTACGTATTTCGGGACAAGGTATCTGACATTCTGCGCTGTGCTGTCGCGGAGTTTGCCTCCGCGACCCCTGATGCTGCTGCCACCGCGCACGGAGTGCAACTCCGTGCGAACACTAGATAAGAATTTTCGATTTGCGATTCTGGATGTTCGATCGGAAGAGGATGGGGAGCGTTTCCGATCGGGGATGGTTGATTGGGGAGGGCCCTGATGATTGCAGGAGAGCTCCCTCTTTCATTCGCGAAGATTTCAGTGCTGCCTCCACGAATCGTTCAACGCCCCCTCGGTCTCCCCCCATCAGGATTCGCGTTCATTCGCGGAATCGAGGGTGGACAGAATGCTCCGCAGGTTGCGGGCGTTCATTCCGAAGTCGTACGATCCCACGCGCGAGGCACTTCGTCCGGAGACCACGGTTTCTCCGTTCACCTGGCGCAGGCGGAGAGTGATATCGTCGGTGAAGGTGATGATGGGGGTATCATGCTCCAGCGTGACGACCCCGGCGGCCGGGTCGTATCCGGTGAACCTCCAGCGCGTCATGCTTGTTGCCAGCTGCCGCAGGAGCGATGCGATCTCATCGGGCGTTCGTTTGTATCTGCGGTCGCGAAGCCGCTCGTCGGCGTGATTGGGGGAGGTCTCGGCTACGTTGTTCTTCTTCATGAATGGGCCTTTCAAGGGGATTGCGTTCGATCGACTCCAGAGCACGATGCGTCCGGCCGCCGGGGCGGCCGCGTAGTGAGCAGCAGTACACGTGCCGAATTCCCCTGCCGGCACTTCGGAGGTAGCGGAGGATCGGGAACATGAAAAAGCCGGAGCGCCTCTGCACTCCGGCTTTATTCATCTGCGGCCGTCCCTTTCGTCTCCGATGAGCCTTCTCCGGATTAGCGTCCTCCGGAGATGCCGATCCTGAGATCGATGCCCACCTTGGTGGTGCTGCGGCGGATTTCGCGCGAGCCCTCGGCATCCGGGATGGTTGCCTCGTACTGCACGAACGCCGATGCCTGCACCGTGTTCGAGAGGGTATAGCGGGCGCTCGGGCGGAGGTTCAGACGGGTGGAACCGTCGTTGTTGCCATCCGGCGTGAAGTTGATCAGATCGAAGCGTTTGCGGTTCGACCGTGCGTAGGAGAACGCCAGGGTGAACTCCACATCGTTCTTCAGGTTGAGCCCGAAGATCGGCAGGTTGAGCCCCCGGCGCTGGTAGCTGAACTGCGTCTCCAGCTCGTTCTTCAACTCCTGCGAGATCTCGGAGCTGGCCCCGGCGATCAGCGAGAAGTTCGTCTGCGTCTTGTAGGCGATCGATCCGGTCATCGTCCCCTTCCACACATCCGGCTTGCCGGTGACGGTGATCTGTGCCAGCGGCTGGAACCCGCGCGAGACCGTATGCGACTCCGGCTTCATGCCGTCATCGTCGGTGATCGAGAAGTTGCGGGTGAACTGCCCCTTGTACTCATGGCGGAACGAAACGCTCTGTGCCCAGCCGTTGAAGATGGGGATCTTCTCGATGCCGTTCCACTGGAAGCGCCAGTTCAGGCGGGGGAGGTAGCGGCTGATCTCGCCCGGCAGCCAGTTCAGCGCCTCCAGCTTCTCCTCGAAGGTGCGCGAGAGCACTTCGTTCAGTTCCTTGTTGTACCGGGTGCGCGAGCTGTCGTCCAGCGCGGTGGGGAAGGTGTTTCGCAGTGCCACCTGGCGCGCCTGGTACTCCGACACCACCCCCTCGATCTCGTTGTCGAAGATATTCAGGAAGAAGAGGCTCGGAAGGCTCAGATAGGTTCTGCTCAGATTCCCCGTCAGGTTCGACGGCGTATACCCGGTCACCACGCCGTTGGCGTTGCTGGTCACCGTGTAGTTCTTGTTGTAGCTCCAGTCCACCGACCAGTTCAGGTCCAGCGAGGCGCCGGGCCAGAGCGGCCTGTTGGTGGATGCGGTGATCGTGTTCTTCTGCGAGAAGTTATCCTGCACGTAGATGTTCGGGGCGCGGATGCCGGCGATCTTATCCACCTTGATGAACGGGAATGCCGGCTGCAGGCCGAACTCCAGCTTGCCGTGCGGATCGGAGATCAGGCCGAGCTGGTAGGCGGTTCCGGGACCGAAATCGGGAGACTCCGAGCGGAACAGAAGGCTCCGTCCCCAGAGGTTGGAAAGTCCGGTGGAGCCCACCACGCCGGGATTCAGCGATGTGTTGGCCTGCGTATAGGAGAATCGCACCGTCTGGAAATCGAGGATCGGGATCTTGATGAGATACCGCAGCAGCGATGTCAGTGCCGATTCCGACGACGAGTCCGATCCGCGCCCATCGCCGAACAGTGCGTTGCCGAGCGCGGCCAGCCGCACATCCAGCCCGAGCGTGGAGTTGCTTTTCGACTGCGCCACCTTGGTGAAGGTTCCAGAGCGGTTGATATTGGTCTGCCCCAGATCGTCACGCCAGATGTAGTCCACGGTGTAGCGGGCCGTGGGGGTAACGAACCGGTCGATATCCGGGATGAACGGGATTCGGGGGCGCGTGTTGAACGTGATGCGCTGAATAAGGTCGTTATCCAGACCGAAGTTGAAGAGGCGCCCCTCCTTGAAGAAGAGATCCTCGGCGATGGCGTCGCCACTGCGCTGGCGGCCGAAGATATCGGTCTCCAGATGGGCGAGCGAGCTGCGGGTATCCACCGAGTAGTCGGTGGTCAGGTTGATAAGCCCCCCCTCGGTCATCCGCCAGTTGAACTGCGCGCCGCGGGTGGCGCGGAAGTCGCGGACAACGGGGCTGGGAGTGGGGATATCGCGAAGCTGCTCGGTGGTGCGCTCGCGATGCACCGAGGTGTTTGCCGAGAACTGGCTGGGGAGGAAGTTAATGCGGAAATCCTTCCAGAAGCTCAGCACCGGCACCCCTTCCAGCGCCTTGGTGAACGGCTGCAGATCGAAGTTCTGCGGGATGTCCACGGCGTAGCGTCCCTGGAAATCCCAGTTCCAGCCGAAGCGCTGTTCCAGCAGCGGCGAGCGCTCGCGGGTCTGATTGTAATTGAACCCGAGCGAGAGCCGGTTCAGCACATCGCGGATCACCCAGTTTTCGCCGGGGAAGACCAGCCTGAAGTTGGAGAAGGCGAACCCGTCCTGCACCACCAGCGTCTGCGTGGCGCTCCGGAGGCTGTCGGAGAGGCGCTGCGCCTCGGTATCGCCTATGCCCGGCCGTGCCTGGATCTGCCGTACGGCCGCATCCACCTCCACATCCGACTCCGAAACGTAGCGTGGTTTCTCCACCCGTTCCACATGGTTGAACGTCAGCGGGATGGAGGAGCCCTTGAAGGAGTTCGGCAGGAACTTCTCCAGCTGGAAGACCGAGTTCATGGCCCAGTCGGTTGCCTCGATACGATTGCCGAAGCGTTCCTCCAGCTGATGGAAGTTCGGGTTGATACGCCGTGCGTTGAAGTTGATGCTTCCCAGATCGGCCAGCTTGGCCTCGGCGGCCACCGTGGCCGCCCAGTCGTTGGCATCCTCTGCCCCCACCGCGCGCAGCTCGTTCACCCACATGGTGGTGGCGAGCGCTCCCGGATAGGCGTTGTTCTCGATGCCGAAGGCGATGAACTGGATACGGGTAAGCGAGGGGATGCCCCTGAGCGCGAACCTGTTGCCGGGCTGCCCGGGAACCGCTACCAGCTTCACCCCCGTCGCCGGGTCTACCACGCCGGTGCCGGGGTCCTTGATCGCGGCCAGGTCGGCGAAGTTGATCGTGTATTCGTTCCATCCCCGGAGCAGCGGCACCCGGTATTCGTAGTAGTTGAGCGAGTCCCATCCGAAGCGCATGAACGCTATCACCTTCGGCTCCGCTCCCGGCGTCTGCTCGTCGTCCATGTCACCGCCGCCGTGGAGGAAGAACTTCATCTCGCGGTAGTTGAACATATCGAACGAGCGGGGACGGATGCGCATGGCACCGCGCGACTCGCCGCGCTCCAGATCCTGCACATGGATGGAGAGCGACTGCTCGTTCTTCAGCACCTCGGTGTTGATATCCGTTTCCTGCTTCACGCCCGGCGGCATCGCATAATAATCGGGAGGACCGGAGTTGTCCACCACCGAAACGAACGCGATATCCAGCTTCGGGTCGCGGGTGCTGTCGTTCGGGGCGTCCAGGTTGCGCCAGTCGCTGCCAACCAGGTTCATCTCGGCAACGCGGATGCGGAGAAGCTGGGGGCTCTTGAACCAGACGCGCGCGAACTGCACGTTGGAGAACGATGGGTTCCCCACGGCCCGGTAGCCGGTGCGGATCGGAATGCGATACTGGCGCCAGCCATTGCCGTTGTCGCCACCGCCCACGATCTGCGGGTTGGTGAGCGGGTTCGGGTCCAGGTTGATCTCGTAGCTGAAATAGGTGTTATCCATATCCAGCCCGCGGTTGCCGTTCAGGTCCTCGGTGTCCGGGAACGGGCCGCTCTCGCGTCCCACGTTCCCTTCCATGCCGTTGACGTTCCGGTAGTTCTCGAACGGGTCGGGGCTGCCGTTGCCCACATCCTGGTACGACTTGTAGTCGTCGCGCGAGGGATCGGGATCATTCGGATCGAAGCCCGGTTCGTCCGCGCTGACCAGGGAGTCAAGACCCACATCCTCACCGTCGTTGAGGATATCATCCTGCTGGGGGTTGTTCGGAGTGATGCCATCCTCGGTATCGAGCTGCGAGTTCGGGATCACATCCTCCGAGATCTGCCCCAGGTCCACATACATCTTCGCGCCGGCGGGGATCGAGCCGTCCACCTTCATGGTGAACTCGATATAATCGATGTTCTCCTCATCCAGGTTGGTGGAGTAGAACGAGAGGCTGCGCATCATGCCGCCCCAGACCGAATCGCGGTTGACATCCCCCGACTCGTAGGCCAGGTTGGGGTTGTACATGCCCCGGCGGTCCGGCTCGAACACCAGATCCAGCACGGTGGTCTTCTGGTTTCCCTGCGCCACATCGCGGTTCTGCCAGATCTCCTGGGTGGGAGTGTTGGCCGGCAGGCGGTTGAACCAGTAGAAATGTCCCTTGCGCCGCACGCGGTCCTGCGGCGATGAGCCGAGGAATGCCTCCTGCGGGGGGCTGGCCGGGTGCCAGTAGGTGTAGCTGGTGCTGAGCTGGATCTGGCGCTTGGCCCCCGATTCGAAATCGTCGATATAGGCCGCCCCCTTTCCCTGATCGCTCGCCACCAGGCTGGCCTTGGTGTTCGGGTTCGGCATCGACATGGCCCACTCGCCGCTCACGCGGAGGGTGGACGGCTCCTTGGTATCGATGAACGGAAGCGCATCGATGGCCTTGGTAAGGAAGTTCGCCCGGTAATCCAGCACGCCGTCGAACCCGACCATCATGTTCGTGGTGGGCTCGTCGCCGGAGTAGATCTGCACCTTCTCGGTCTGCGTGGTCTGCGAGTAGCGGAGGAACGTCATGCCGATGCGCGACTTGCCGTAGCGCTTGTTGAACAGATCGTAGTCGGCACGGACGCCGAGGAGGGTCTTCACAGCGGTGGTGAAGAAATCGTTCTGCTCGTACTCCACCACCACGTTGCCGGTGGTGCTGAGCGCGCGCGCCGACAGGAGCGTCACCTCGCCGAACACCGGATCGACGCGGTAGTCCTCGTTTTCGCGGAGCTGTTCCCCGTTGATGGTAACCTTGATGGAGCCCGGTGCCAGGCCGAACGCTCCCAGCGCGATCTTGCTCCCTCCGGCGCCGGCGATCTGCCCGCCGATGGTATATCGGCTGGCGGTCATATCGCGTTTTGCCGCCTCGCGGGTCTGGTCGTAGATGGCATCCACGATATAGGGGCCGGCATTGGCGCCGAGCCTCTGGATGAGCTCCTTGCGGAACGGCTCGGTGGAGGGGAAGATGATCTCGCCGCGCGATGCATTGAAGAAGTACGGTACGCGGATATCGAACTTGCCGTCCGGCTGGGCATCGCCCGCGCTGTTGTAGCGGTCCACCCCCAGCACCTGCACCAGGCGGGGATTGCCTCCCACTT
Organism: Candidatus Kapaibacteriota bacterium; assembly: GCA_048594725.1. Lineage (GTDB taxonomy): Bacteria > Bacteroidota > Ignavibacteria > OLB7 > OLB7 > JAFDZV01. The sequence continues at coordinate 20,863 of JBMDXA010000165.1, read as the reverse complement.
TCAGCACCTCGCTGGTATCCGGGGGGACGCCATAGGTGATATCGATGGAGGAGTTCTCCAGATCGATGTTCCGCACTCCCTGGAGCGGATAGATGTTCTTCATCTGGCGGGTCCAGAGCGTGCCGTAGCTCGGCTGAAGGCCGCTCATATAGACCAGCTTCAGCACACCCACCTGGGCCGGATCGCGGGTATTGGAAAGTTCGCCGAAGCTCTCGCCACGATCGATACGATAGGCCACCGCATAGAGCTTGTCCTGCTGGAGCGATCGTATGGTAAGGGTGCCGAGCTGGCGGTCGTACTCATATCCGGTTCCCAGCTCCAGCTTCCGGAACGCGCCGCGCTGGGCCGAGCCGGTGGGGGGAGGGGGATCGGGTATGCTACGGAAGTTGTCGCCATACCGGTTCCCCTGCACTACGGGGGGAAGATCGGCCCAGGCCACCGCCTGGAACTGTCCCGGCACCGATGCATCCTTCACCTGCTCGTAGACTTCCAGATCCACCACGTTGTACGGCTTCATCTCCAGCGTGGCCGCCGGGGGAGTGCTGGAGAAATAGGTGTCGTAGAATCCCTTGTAGACCGTGTCGAGGAAGAAGTGGTTCTGCGCGTAATCGTACGGCTTGATGGCGATCTGCGATTTGATCGATCCGCCGGAGACCGTCATGGTCTTCTTCTCTCCACGCTTCTGCGAAGCGATGGTGGTAAGGAAGAGAGGACCGAACTTGAAGCTGGATTTGATGCCGAAGAGCGCCTGGCTGCCGCCGATCAGCGTGCTGGGCGATTGCAGCTGCACATTGCCCGCCTCCACCGTCTGGATGATATCGTCATCGGAGCCGGGGCCGCCGCCGAAGGCGATCTTCAGCTGGTTGTCGAAATCGAACGAGCGGCCGTTGTCGAAATCGGCGCTCAGCTTCAGCTTGTCGCCGATCTTCCCGGATGCCGATACGGTGATGTTCTGGTTGAAGAACGGGGCCGACTGCGTGGAGCCGAGCGAGCTGATGGATGTAAGGTTGTTATTATCCCACTGCCATCCGGCCGAGACGTTCACCGCGGCATTGACGTTGATGCTTACCGTGGGGGCGCCGAAGATGGAGAAGATCGGGTTCTGCGGGATGGGGATCTTGAACTCCCCCCCCTCTCCCAGGATCTTTTCCAGTTCCGATTTCTCCACGGCGGGGCCGTCGCCAAGTTTGTACTCGGTGGAGCGCTTCTCCCACATGGCCCGTTCCTGCTCCCGTTCCCGCTGGGCGATGAACTCGTCCAGGGTGAGCACCTGGGGCTGGCCGATCGTCTCGCCGAAGACCCGTTCGTACACGCGAACCTGGTTCGACGCGGAATCGAACTCCACATAATGGCGGTACGCATCGAATGGGAATGGCTGGCTGAGCGGGGAGAATGGGGTACGGGGCGTGGTCCCGGTTGGAACACGGCCGATCTCCGATGTATCGGTCTGAGCAGATGCTTTCCACGGCAAGGCCAGGACGAGCACTACCAGACATATGCCGTATACAAACGGCTGCGCAGGGCGTTTATATCTATCGCTCAAGACTGTTACGAAGCTCGAAAGTGAGGAAGAACGGTTTACACCGAAGATCTGCGTGATGATCGTGATCGCAGGGGATGGGCCTCATGCCCGGCAATCGTTACGGCACAACCATGGAACCCGGCGCCGCCGTGGCAGCGTCCGGAGACCCGGGGTACTCGGATCGGAACGGAATGTTCCCGGTTGGTTGTATCAGCAACAGTCGAACAGCAGTAGTATATATTGAGCGATAGAAACCCCTATCCTAGTGCAACACCTTGAGACTTCGCAACATTATTCCGAGTGCGGCCGGTATTCCGGGTGCGGTCGGTTTCTTCCGGGGAGGGGCCGACTGCTGGAACACATCGCAACAATAGCCCCGCAGCCGCCGGTACGCAATATAATTTCTCGTCCCCTAAAGGGAAATACGCTATCCCCATGGAGCTACGGAGGTGCTGGCGGTCCGTGGATACGGGATGGTCAGTGGTCAGTTCGCGGCCTGCGCCCCTTCGGGGCTTCGGCCGCTGTCAGTAGTCGGTCGTCGTTGATACAGGAACTACCAGCGATATCCGGCATCCACCGTATGACGACAACTGACTACTGACCACGGACTCTCCTACCCCACATTCGTCTTCTTGAGCGCAGCCTTGGCGCGGCGCTCCTTGCGTCCCCCGGTCTCCTCCTGCGGCTGGCCGTAATACCCGTAGTACTTGTAATACCTGTAGTACTTGTAGGCCGAACCGTAGCTCTGGGTGACATCGAAGTCGTTCAGCACGATGCCGAGCGGCGAGACGAAGACCCGTTCCAGCTCGTCGCGCGTCTTCTGGAGGAATTCCAGCTTCGTCTTGTGCGCCCTGACCACCACGATGGTGATATCCGAGAGCGTGGAAAGAATGATCGCATCGGTGACCGCTGCGGTCGGGGGGGAATCGATAACTATCGTGTCGTAGCGCTCGCGAAGCTCGTCCAGCAGATCGCGCATGCGGCGCGAGCCGAGAAGCTCCGAGGGGTTCGGGGGGATGGAGCCGGAGGGGAGCACATCCAGATTCGGGATCATCGAGGAGTAGATCGCCTCGTCCGGCCGTACGCTTCCGATAAGACAGTTTACCAGCCCCGGCTCCTTCGATAGGCCGAACACCGAGTGGATGATCGGGCGGCGCAGATCGCAATCGATCAGAAGAGTTCTCGAACCGCTCTGCGCGAAGACGATCGCCGTGTTGGTGGAGGTGGTCGATTTCCCCTCCTGCGGCGTGGAACTGGTCACCAGGATCACCCTGGACTGTTCCTCCAGCGACGCGAACTGGATGCCGGTGCGGAGCGAGCGGTATGCCTCGGCCACCGGCGATTTGGGATCGGCCTGCGTAATGAGATGGGAGGATATCTTGCCGGTGACGGTGATATCCTCGCGGATCACGTTGATCTGCTCGTCCTTGATGGCCGGGATCGCGGTCAGCATCACAAAGCCGTTCTTCTCCAGATCCTCCGGCGAGTGGATCGTGGTATCGATGAATGCCAGCAGCAGCACGATACCGATGCCGATACCGAGGCCGGCAAAGGCGCCGGTGATGATATCGGCAAGGCGATCCGGGCTGATGGGCGAGGTATTCGGCTGCGCCGCCTCAAGTACCCTGACGTTGGAGAACACCGATTGTTCCTCCAGCACCTTGCGGTTGTACTCCTCGATGATCTGCATGTAGATCTTCTCGAGGGCGAAGCGGTCGCGCTCCAGGCGCTGCATGGCAAGTTCCTGCGAGGGAACCTGGGTAAGCTTGTTTGCGATCTCCCCCTGGTTGGAGCGGATCGCCGAGAGGCGCGCGCGCAGGCTCTGCAGCACGATCTCGTCGTCGAAGATCTGGCGGCGGAGGATGCCGAGCGCGGTCGTGCCGGTCTTCCCCTCGTCGTCGGTATTGGAAACCGCGCCGATGCGGGAGTTCTTGAACTTCTCCACCTCCGTCTCCAGCTTCGCCCGCAGCCCGGCTATCTGGTCGTCCATCGACTTCATCTTGGTCTGATACCAGTTGTCGTTGGCGCGCACCGGGTTGTTGGCGATGATGATCTGGCGGTTCACCTCCAGAGTGGCGATCTGCTGGGTCATGGCCGTGATATACTCCGGCATCGTGGAGGCCACCTCCTGCGGGAGCGTTGCGTCGCGCTCGCGGAGCTGACGTCTGGATTCCTGGAGCTTCTGGCCGATCGCCTCCATTTCGATCTGGGTTTCCGAGGCGTTTGCGTCCAGCTTGGAGCTGCTGGCGAGAAGCTCGCGTGCCTGGTCGTCAAGCCCCACGATCCCCTCTCCCTCGCGGTAATTCTTCAGGAGGATCTCCTGCTTGCCCAGCGAGTCGCGCGTGGTCTCCAGCTTGGCCGCAAGGAAATCCTTCACCGCCTTGGCCTTGGAACGGTTCTGTTCCTGGTTGTCCTGTTCGTAGACCTCGGCGTAGATGTTCGTGATAACAGCCGCTTCGTCCGGATCGCCCGCACTGGTGATGATCTGGATGATATCGGCATCCTTCGACGGCTTGAAGGTGGTAAGCTTCCGGACGCTTCCGGCAACGGCTTTCAGCACCAGCTCCTGCCGTTCGGCGGGGGGGGCACCTTTCAGCTTTCCCGCCAGCGACTTCTCGGCGGCGGCCACCACCGGGATCACCGAGTCGCGGCTCAGCGTGTCGATGAAACGGCGGCTGATGAGCGCTTCGGCGGTCTGCTGGATGATAGGCTGCGAGGTGAGGATCTGAAGCTCCTTCTTCAGAATGCGCTCCGGCGGCTGCCAGAAGAAGCGTTCGCTCCCGGCGAACAGGGGGGACATGCTGGCATCCCGCTCGTTGATGATGATCTGGAGCGAGGACTGGTAGACGTAGGGCTGCGAGAAGGTATGATAGGCGGCCAGAAGGCCCACAACGACGATACAGGCCAGGATGATCCATTTGCCGCGCCAGATCAGGCCCAGATAGTCGCCGAAACTGAAGCGCCGCTTCTCCTGGTGGTCCACCATAGCCATGGGGAGGTGCCCCAGCTCCGGGCCGTATGCGCCCCGGCGCATAGGGGTATAGGGCTGGGAACGGCGCGCCAGCGACCGGCTCTCGAATCCGTTGGAGAGCTCGCCGTTGCCATTGCCGCTACCATTTCCATTACCTCGTCCATTGCCATGTTCATGGTTCTCGGGATCAGACCATGAGCCATTAGTAGGAGTTTTCATCGGGTCTCGTTCCTATCGTATACACGAACGCACATTAACTGCAATCAACAATATATTCAGGGGGCGGGGGACCGGCAACCAAAAAAGCCCTAACGCTTTTCCGGGGTATTCGGCCGAATCGGGGGCTGGGCGGGGGCGGCCATATCCCCCTCAGAGCCGGTAGGGACGCTCGGACGGGACATTTCGCGTAAGGAGAGGTTCTCGCGCAGCAGAAAAAAGGGGCCCACCATCATCACCGCCAGATACTGTGCGGCGTGCGTGGAAAGGGCGAACGCCACGGCCGCTTCCGGGGTCACCCCGAAGAGGGTTACCAGCGCCGCCTTGCAGAAGGTATGATACACCCCGAACGCGCCGGGTGTGGGGGCTATCGTCACCCCGACGGCCGTGATCGCCAGTATCACCAGCGCATCGCCGGGCCCCATGCCGTAGGCCGTATCGAACCCGAAGGCCTGGATGCCGCAATAGACCGACAGGACGTAGCCAAGCCAGATGAACCCGGTCCAGAGGATGATTTTAAGGATGCCGCCGATGCCGCCGAACCCGATGCCGGTGCGGAAATCGTGCAGAAATCCCCCCAGGCGCCCCCGGAACTTCGCCGGCAGCCGCCGTTCCAGCGAGCCGATGAGCCGTTCGCCGAGCGTGGTCTTCAAAATCAGCACGATCCCGGCGATCACGATTGCGATCGGGATGAAAAGGCTTGTGACGATATCCGAGGGGGAGTAGCCAGTAAAGATCTGATCGAGCCGCCTGCTCTCGGTGAACAGCAGCAGCACGAAGATGCAGGCGAGGGTGAGGCCATCGAGCACCCGCTCGACGAGAATGGTAGCCAGGAGGGAGGTTGCCGGCCTGTTCTCCCGGCGGGCGAGCGTATAGGGCCGGACCAGCTCGCCGCTGCGCGGGATGATGTTGTTCATCAGATACCCCACGATCGTCGCCGAAAAGGAGTTCATCAGCGATATCGAGGAGCCGTTCGGTATCAGCACGCGCCAGCGCTGCGCCCGTGCGGTGTGCGCTCCCAGCGTGGCAGCTACCCCGCCGATGATCCAGGCCGGATGCATCGCCAGGAGGGCACGTTGCAGTCCACCCCAGTCCACATTGCCCACCACATACCAGACCGACAGACCGAGCACCAGGAGGATGATCCCCCCGCGCACTATCCAGCGCATTCGGGTACGGGCCGCCGAGGGCTCCGCAACCGGGGATCGTTCCGAAGCCGGACGTTGTTCGCTCATCAGGCCGGTATATCCAGGAGGGAAAAGGAGCGTGGGATGGAAGCCGGGCCGCTCCCGATTACCACTTGAGGAGGTTGATCTCGTCCAGATAGACGGTCTGCTTGTTCCGGAACAGGGCAAGCACGATCGCCAGGCCGATGGCCGCCTCGGCTGCCGCCACGGTCATCACCAGCAGCACCATGATCTGCCCGGCCATATTGCCCAGATACTGGCTGAATGCCACCAGGGTCAGGTTCACCGAGTTGAGCATCAGCTCGATGCACATGAAGATGATGATCGCGTTACGGCGCGTGAGCACGCCGATGGTCCCGATCAGGAAGATAATGGCGCTCAGCACCAGGTAATACTCTATGGGAAGCGAAAGCATGATCTCTTGGTCGGATTGAGAGTTACTGTTGCGCCACACATCACTCGATATGCCGCTTGGTCAGCACCACCGCGCCGATGGCGGCGGCCAGCAGCACCAGCGAGGCCATTTCGAACGGGAAGACGTAGGTGGTGAAGAGCGCCTTGCCCACCGCCTGGATGGTCCCGTTCTGCGTTATCTCCTTGCTGGCCGCGCTCGGGTCGTGGAACACCTTGGTGACCGCATAGATGATGGCGCCGCCCAATACCATGCCCAGGGCCACACCGGCCGCCTGGCGCGATTTGAGTTTCTCGCTGAGCGGTTCCTCCTTCCCCAGATTCAGAAGCATGATCACGAACACCACCAGCACCATGATGGCGCCGGCGTATACCAGGATCTGAATCACTGCCATGAACTGCGCCTGGAGCGTAAGATAGATGCCTCCCAGAGAGAGGAAATGCATCACCAGGAACATCGTGGCGGTAATGGGACTCTTGCGCGTGATCACGTTCAGCGCGCTTACAACGGCCATGATGGCGAGTATGAGATAGAGTACCAGGTCTACTGTCATTACGTCTTGGTCTTGTGTCCGTCAGGAGTTCTTGATTCGGGGATCGGAGTGCAACATCCCCCCCGCCCGGAATGGCGGGAAGCACATAGAAAGCAAACTTACCATTGGAAGCGGGAAGAAACAACGGGATTGACGATTCGGCAGCCCGGCGGGGCCGGGAGTCCGGTGGGGCAGGAGCCGGGGAGCAGGGGAATAAGGATGATAATGAAGATCGTGCCGGCTCGGTCTGCTTCGCCTATCACTTCCTGCTGCTATCTCGTAACCGCTCACTCACCCAGCAGCCCCTCAAGCTGCTCCCGGATCTCCCCCTGAAGCGCCTGCTCCTCGGCGCGGCTCAGGTTGCTGCGCCCGGCGATGGGTGTTCCGATGACTACCTCCACCGTGCCGGGGCGTACTCTCTTGTCGTGGCGCGAGAGCAGGTTGTAGGTCCCCCGGATCGCCACCGGCACCATCGGCACCCCCGATTTCGTCGCCAGCATCAGTCCCCCCCGCTTGAATGCCCCCAGCGTTCCGTCCGGAGTGCGGGTTCCTTCCGGGAAAATCACCACCGAGGCCCCGTCGCGGATCTGCGAGGCCGCCTCCTCGATGCTCGCCAGGGCGTTGCGCGGGTCGGTCCGGTCCATCAGGATATACGGCCCGGCCGCCAGTGTCCATCCGAACACCGGTACCTTCGTCAGCTCCTTCTTGAAGATGAATCGCATGTCGTCCGGTACGGTGGCCCCCAGCGCTATGATATCCAGATAGCTGGAGTGGTTGGGCAGATAGACGTAGTTGACCGAGCGGTCCAGATGTCCGGCTCCCCGTATGCTGGCGCGGATGCCGAAGAGCCAGAGGAGGATCTTCGACCAGCGCCGCATCATCCGGTGGTAAACCCTGCCGCTCTTGTCGAACTGCATTGCCAGGATGGAGGCGAAGGAATAATAGATCGTGACCAGCGCCACGAGCGGCATGACGATATAAAAACGCATCCGCGAATATATCGCGAATCTTGGTGGACGGGAATGGGATTGCTTCGATCGGTTCGTAGCGGTGAGGATGAAATCTGCGCGAATGGGATCATAGAGGGTATGGAGATCATGGAGATCATGGCAAAGGGAGGCAACCGCCAATAACCACGAATCTTGGTGGACGGGAATGGGGGGGCTTCGATCGGTTCGTAGCGGTGAGGATGAAATCTGCGCGAATGAGATCATAAGGGGCATGGAACGGGGAGCAATGCGGTGGATTGGCCCGTGGGCGGTCGCCGATACAGTGGCTAGCTCGCGATACCACACCCATCCCCCACACGCACTGCCATATCTCTCCGCTTCCCGGCCTCGTTGACTTCTCGTCCCCAGGGCTTTCTCCTCCCCAATCGAAAATCAAACCCTCCCCCTCACCCTGTCCCAGCGCGTGCTGATCGATGCCCGGCCGGTGATGAGGGGATGGAACTCCTGCGCTGATTCGGCCAGGAGCGCGTCGCGCAGGGAGTCGAGTTCGGTGGTGAGCATGGAGGCTACGGCGGCGCTCAGCTGCCGCGGGGTGCCCTCTCCGGAGAAGTGCTCTCCCTCTCCCACGGAGATGTAGGCCAGCGGAAGCTCCTCCCGTCCAAGCTCGTAGCGCAGGGCCACCGGCACAACCGTGCATCCCCCCAGCAGGCCGATCAGCCTGCCGATCCCATGTTCCGGCTCGATCGGGCGGCGGTCGTTCGGAAGAATCCGTCCCTGCGGGAACATCCAGAGCACACGCCCTGTTTTCCGGAGGAGACCGGCCGCATAGTGGAGCGATTCCAGCGCGCGGCGCGGGTTCTCCCGGTCGATCGAGAAGATCCCGGCGCGGGTGAAGAACCGGTAGCGTTCCAGTTGCTTCTCCTCCATGATGCCGTAGGCATCGTGCCGCAGGACCTTGCAGGAGAGCACGATCGGCAGCACCGCATCCCACCACGAGGAGTGGTTCACGGCAATCAGCAGCGGCTCGCCGGCTCGGCCGTCGTTCCACGGCTCCAGTCGGGAGATGCCACGGGCCAGCACCCCCGCGAAGCGTTTCCGCAGGCGGCGGGAGAAATAGGCGGCCAGGAGCCGGCGATGGAATCCGCTGGGGTTTGCTTTCAGCATCGGTCGGAACAGAGAGAACGGGAAGGGCGCCACCGCCGGGAGCCCGGAGCTGAAGATACGGCGCCGCGATTTTGCCGGTCCCGCAATGCAAAGGGCGGTTGCATGGTGTCCGGGAGCTTCCTAAACTGTCCTCTCCCTCTGGCCGGGCCGGCGCGGGGGGGAGGGGCTTCGGATGCTTCCAACATCCGAGTTGCGGCGGGGCGTTCCCGGAAGTCCCGGCGGGGGAGCCGATAATCCCCTTTTCTTGACGAATTGAGACGCTGCGAAGAGTGATGCCGTGATTATTTTTCTTCCGGCGATCTTCCCGCTTCGCGCCCTCCGGCGATCCTCAGTTCGTTGTTATTATGGGATCTTCCCGCACTCCGCCTGGCATTGTGTGGCTAACGATACGATAGATGATGTATAGACCGGGCGGGCTCATCCCGCCCGCCAACAACCTGACAGCAGAAGCTTTATGAGACAGATCGGAGTCATACTGCATAATCTCGGCGGGCCGACGTCCCTGGACGCCATCCGGCCGTTCCTGACGAATCTGTTCCTCGATCCCGAGATCATCAAGATTCCTCTCCCCGGTCCTCTGGGAAAGTTCTTTCCGCGCCGCCTGTTCGCCGAGTTCGTGGCGCGCCGCAGAACCCCGAAGGTGAAGCCCAACTACGCCATGATCGGCGGGAAGTCGCCGCTGGTGGAGCGTACCCAGGATCAGGCGCGGGCGCTGGAGGCCGAGCTGAACCGCCGTTTTGCCGGAACCGCGCAGTTCCATGTGCGGCTCGGCATGCGTTACTGGCATCCGTTCACCCAGGAGGCCGCCGATGAGTTCAAGGGGATGGGGGTGGACAGTGTGTTCCTGATGCCCCTGTATCCCCAGTACTCCCGTACCACCACCGGCTCCAGTTTCAAGGAGTGGCGCGATCTGAACCGCGATCACTACCGGCGCTATTTCCATGTGAAGTCGGTGAAGGACTATTATCTGCATCCGCGATATGTGGAGGCGATCAACGAGCGGATCGATTCCACCATCCGCGACCGCTTCAGCCAGGAGGAGCGCAAGGGGCTTCATCTCCTCTTCTCCGCGCATGGCACCCCCATCTCCGATGTGCAGGCGGGCGATCCCTACTCCGTGCAGATAGCCGCGACGGTGGAGGCGGTGATGCGGGCACGGAAACACGATCTTCCCCACAGCACCTCCTTTCAGAGCCGGGTGGGGCCGGTGAAATGGCTGGAGCCCTATACCCAGGATGCGCTCGCCCGTCTGGGAAGCGAGGGGGTGCGCTCGCTGCTGGTGGTGCCGGTCGCCTTCGTGACCGATCATATCGAGACCCTTCACGAGCTCGATATCGAGCTGCGCGAGGTGGCCGAACATGCCGGCATCCATAAATATGAAGTGATGTACGCTCTGAACGATTCCCCCCTGTTCATCGCCGCGCTCGCCGATCTTGTGGCCGACCGCTATCGTCTCGAACTGCACTCCCGGCAGGAGGGCATCGATGCGTAAGCATGATGTCGTCATCATCGGCGGTGGGATCTCCGGTGCCGCCGCGCTGCACTGGCTTGCCTCGGCGGGACTGGATGTGCTGCTGCTGGAACGTACCCTCTCGCTCGGCGGGGTGATGGGCTCGCGCCGCAACGAGCATGGGGCGCTGGTGGAGACCGGGCCGAACAGCATTCAGGCAAAGGGGGGGGCGCTGCTCGATCTGATAGAGGATCTGGGGCTGGCCGGTGCCATACTGCTGCCGGGAGAGGCCGCCGCGAACCGCTATATCATGCGCAATGGGGAGATCCATGCCGCCCCCACCGGGCCGAAGGCGCTCTTCCGCAGTTCCCTGTTTTCAGGATCGGCCAAGTTCAGGCTGCTGCGCGAGCCCTTTGTGGCCCCCGTATCGCCGGATGCCGAGGAGAGCGTTGCGCAGTTCGTGGAGCGCCGTCTCGGCCGGGAAGTTCTCGATTATGCCGTCAATCCCTTCGTCTCCGGCGTCTACGCAGGGCGCCCCGAAAGTCTCTCGGTGCGCTATGCGTTTCCGTTGCTGCACGAGCTTGAGCGTACATCCGGCAGCCTGGTGAAAGGCGGGATACGGCGCGCAAAGGCGGGGAAGAAGGGGAAGGGAAAAGGGAAAGGGAAGAAGGAGGGGATGGATGATAGCAACGACGGCCTCCCCCGGAAGGGGATCTTCTCCTTTGCCGGTGGGATGGGAACGCTCCCGCGTGCGATCGAGGAGCGCTGGCGCGATTGCATCCGGTTCGGCGCGGCGGCCGAGCGGATCGAGCGCGACGGCAGCCGGTGGATCGTGACCGCCTCGGGGGAGACCTATGCCGCCGATCATCTGATTGTGGCTACCGAGGCGCAGGCCGCTTCCGGGCTGATCGCCCATCTGGATCATGTGGCCGCCTCGGCGCTTCGGGGCATCGAGCATCCGCCGGTGGCGGTGGCCTCGGTGCTGTACGATCGCCAGGCCGTGGCGCATCCGCTGGATGGGTTCGGCCTGCTGATCCCGGAGGTGGAGAAACGGAATATCCTCGGCGTGATCTTCTCCTCCACCCTCTTCCCCGATCGCGCCCCGGAGGGAACCGTGCTGCTTACCGCATTCATCGGCGGAGCCCGCTCTCCGGAGCTTGCGCTCCGTTCCCGCGAGGAGATGCTCTACGATGTACACGGCGAACTGCGCCGTACCTTCGGCATCAGCGCCCGTCCCAGATCGTTCGATCTCCAGGTATGGCCCCGCGCCATTCCGCAGTACAACATCGGCTACGGCACCATCCTGGCGCAGCTCTCCGCCGCCGAGGATCGCCTGGAAGGACTCCATCTGCTGGGCAGTTATCGCGGCGGCGTGGCCGTGGGCGATTGTATTGCCTCGGCACGTGCCCTGGCCGAACGTATAGCTGGAACCCGCCCGGTTCCGCACCAGCAGGAAGCTGACAGGCTGGAGGAATTGTAGAGGGTCGGTCGAGCCCATTGCCGATTGGCCGCCGCAGGGGGCGGATCAGGAACTACGAACTAAAACCTACGCACTACTAACTATCTTCCATGTCCATCACAGGCGTTCATCGGCCGCGGCGGCTTCGCAGGACAGCCGCCATGCGCGAGCTGGTACGGGAAAACCGTCTCGATACCTCCGGGCTCATCCATCCTCTGTTCATCGTTCCGGGGAATGGAGTACGGCGGGAGATCGGATCGATGCCGGAGGTGTTCAACCTTTCGATTGATGAGATCGTACGCGAGTGCACCGAGCTGATGGAGCTTGGCGTGCGCTCGGTGCTGCTGTTCGGCGTGCCGGACCATAAGGATAGCACTGGCAGCGGCGCGTATGCCGCTGACGGGCTGGTGCAGCGTGCGGTGCGCGCCATCAAGGCGGAGACGCCGGAGATGGTGGTGGTCACCGATGTCTGCCTCTGCGAGTACACCGACCACGGGCATTGCGGGGTGCTGGATGGGGAGGAGATCCTGAACGATCCCACGGTGGAACTGCTGGTCCGCTCGGCGGTATCGCATGCCGAGGCCGGCGCCGATATCATCGCCCCCTCGGATATGATGGATGGCCGTATCGGCGCCATACGCCGGGGGCTGGACCAGGGGGGATTTCAGGACCGGGCCATCATGTCGTACGCGGTGAAATACGCCAGCAGCTTCTACGGTCCGTTCCGCGATGCCGCCGGCTCGGCTCCCAGCTTCGGCGATCGCCGGTCGCATCAGATGGATCCCGCGAATTTCCGCGAGGCGCTGAAAGAGGCGCGGCTCGATCTGGAGGAGGGGGCAGATATCCTGATGGTGAAGCCGGCGCTCCCCTATCTCGATGTGATCCGGGCCCTCCACGATACCACCGATGTTCCAATCGCCGCCTACCAGGTTTCCGGCGAATATGCGATGCTGCATGCCGCCGCGCGCAATGGCTGGCTGGATCTGGATGGAACGATGAACGAATCGCTGCTGGCAATCCAGCGCGCCGGCGCATCCCTGGTGATAACGTACTTCGCCAGGCGGATTGCGGAGAACCTGCGGCGGAGCAGATAGCAGCGCTTGGCGCCTGGTTCCCAGAGGGGATTTCACCTCAATGGAGCTGCGATTCCCCTGTTGATGGTCCCCGGACCCAGGGCCCATAGGTGGTGCCGGTCTGTAGACCGATACCCTTTTCCGATGATGAAGCTCCGTCGGGAGCGGCCCATGTTTTCCCTGGCAGGGGAGAGCAACACGGATGAAATCCTCTCTTGGTAGTTGGGGATGTTGAGCGAGCCGGAATCGTCCGATGTTCCGGTTCCTGCTGCCGACTGCCGGCGCCCGCGATCTGCCAGCTACGATCTCTTGTTGAACCTTAAGCGAACAATCTTCATGTCCTCTACCAGAACCGTCCATGCAAGCGAGGAACTTTTCGAACGGGCCAGGAATGTGACGCCGGGGGGAGTCAATTCCCCGGTACGCGCGTTCGGCGGGGTGGGGGGAACCCCCATCTTCTTCGAGGAGGCCGACGGAGTCTATCTGACCGATGCCGACGGCAATCGCTATATCGATTATGTGGGCTCGTGGGGGCCGTTCATTCTGGGGCATGGGGATGAGCGGGTGATAGCCGCCATTCACCGGCAGGCGTCGCTGGCAACCAGTTTCGGAGCCCCCTCCCGGCTGGAGGTGGAGATGGCGGAACTGCTGGTGGGACTGCTTCCCGGACTCGATATGGTCCGGCTGGTCTCCAGCGGCACCGAGGCCACCATGTCGGCGGTGCGCCTGGCGCGCGGGTACACCGGGCGCGACAAGATCATCAAGTTCGAGGGGTGTTATCACGGCCATGGCGATTCCTTTCTCATCAAGGCGGGAAGCGGCATGCTCACCCATGGGGCGCCCAGCTCGCCGGGGGTGACCAGGGGAACCGCAAACGACACGCTGATCGCGGTGTTCAACGATATCGCCTCGGTGCGGGAGCTGTTCGCATCCAACCCCGGCGCTATCGCTGCGGTTATCATCGAGCCGATCGGGGGGAATATGGGGGTGGTTCCGGCAACGGGGGCATTTCTGGCGGAGCTGCGCGATCTCTGCACGGCGCACGGCACCGTGCTGATCTTCGACGAGGTGATGACCGGGTTCCGGGTGGCGCTGCGCGGCGCCGCATCGCTGTATGATATCACCCCCGATATGGTCACGCTGGGCAAGATCATCGGCGGGGGGCTTCCGGCGGCGGCCTACGGTGGGCGCCGGGAGATCATGGAGGTGGTCTCGCCGGTCGGGAGCGTCTATCAGGCAGGCACCCTCTCCGGCAATCCCCTTGCGGTGGCGGCCGGGCTGGAGACCCTTCGCATTCTGATGAGGGAGAACCCCTACGAGGCGCTGGAGTCCGCCGCGGCCGCGCTTGCCGGGGGGCTCGCCGAACGTGCCGGGCGCCACGGCGTGCCGGTGACGATCAATCGCGTGGGATCGATGCTCACGCCGTTTTTCACGGAGGTTCCGGTGGATGATTATGCCAGCGCCACCTCCAGCGATACCGTACGGTTCGCACGGTTCTTCCACGGCATGCTCCGCCGGGGAATCTATCTTCCGCCGTCGCAGTACGAGGCGCTCTTCATCTCCACCGCGCACGGTGCGGAGGAACTGGAGCGCACGCTCGATGCCGCCGACGAGGTCTTTGCCGAGATCGTGCGATGAAATGATTCGATTTTGACCGATTTTCGGACACTTTGTTACTGCTGGGGTCCGTTTCGGGGGCATTGAAGCATTTTATCTCGATAAAGTCCGCATAATCATTCGATCGGGCCCATTGAAGGTTTGCGTCGCACGAAGCGAATCACGATCTTTGGGCCTCTTATTTTCATAGACGTCCAGGTCTATCTCATTATCCCTTGTGGATGCATGCGAGGTCCGGTTGAAGGTGGGTTTTCCTTCCGAAAACCCATTCGAGCCGTGTACCGGGTTTGCAGGCCTGGAGATGCCGGTCTTGAATAGAGCCACCTTCATCCATTTCTTCGCATGTACTGCCGCCGGGGTGCCGAGAGCCGATGACGCACGTTGTGCATGAAATCTTCATGCATGGCGCCTGCCGGCCGGGATACCGGTATGGAAGTTGCCTGGCAAGCCAGCTTCTGCTTACAGCCGGCCGGGCGATTTCCGTCGTAAGCACGGTACGAGATTATTCCTGTGTCCTCCTTGGTATGGTCGGTGCTCCTGAATGTCCGCGCAATCCGGAGACGATGACTGATGTGGAAGGGCGATTGAACGGAATTGTTCCGTTCATGTCTGAATGCCCGGACACATACTAAGAGGTGGATGCCCAAATGCGTAGAACCATGGTAATCAGAAACGGACAGAATGCGATGAAACCTGTAGAGCTCAGGGAACAAGGAATCGAAGTGGCTGCGGTGGAGCGGACCAATGGTACCGGAAAACCGTATAGCAATCCGCGCCTGATCGTGCATGGCACGCTCCAGGAGATCACCAATAATGTCGGTACAGGCTTCCTCGACTTTCCTCAGGGTTCGTCGATAGCCGGCTGATATCCGGCGCTCCCGCACCCTGGACCCGTGTGTGGCGCGCGCTATCAGGATGTTCCGGAATTCGGCGCTATCGATATTCAGGAACTTTCAGCCTGCATCCTCCCGATGCAGCGAAAAAAACATCCTCCCCGGATTTTTATCCGGGGATTTTTTTTACCCATGGTCCGTGGTCAGCAGTCCGTGGTCGTTACTACCGGCACTGCACGATATCCTGGCGGTTCCAGCTTCAACGACCACTGCGGGTGCAGCCCGCATACGGACGAAGCCGGTGATAGCCCGGTTCCTCCATATATGACCGTTCCCATGCCACTCTGGCACGATCCTGTGCTTGTTCGGCATGCGGGAGCCCCCTCTGCGGATGGGCCCGATGGCACATCCGGAGAATTATCAAAATCGAATAATTCCCCGGCACGCAGATGCCCTCCCGCGCCGTATCTTCGGACCTCGCCAGAACGTGTGGCCGGTTGGTTCGAGAGGTTCCAAGGATGCAGCCCCCTCTCTTATTCTCCTCATTTCTCGTCTGATAGCAGCTAGTCCGTAATGCAATACATCGACACGGTCCCCCCCGTGAAAACCGGGTCGGAGGGATCGCAGAGCATGGGTCGTCTTATCCCCGGTATCAACCCCAGAAACGGCTTCCGTTTCCGGCATGGACAGGAGCTTTTTCTTTCCAAGCTCGGCGCTGCCTTCCAGCGCGGGGAGGATAACCATCTCGGTGTGTTCGTTCCCGGTTACGGCAAGACCATCACCGCCCTTGCGGCGTTCGTGGTGGCCCATAGCATCGGTCTGGCGCGCAAGCTGGTGGTGTTCGTTCCGCGCGGCAACCTGCGCGATCAGTATGCCGATCCCAAGGAGCTCAGCAAGGTCTTCTATAATCTCGGCGCCCCCTCGTTCTCCTTCTGCGTGGCCGATTCCGAGAAGGTGTTCCTCAAGAATCTTGATACCACGATCATCGTCACCACCTACCAGTATGCCAGTGGCAAGGGGGGACACGAGGCGCTGCTCCGCTACTGCCAGGCCGCCCCCTGCATGTTCGTGTTCGACGAGGTGCATCACCTCTCCGATGACGGTCTCTGGGCCTCGAAAATCCAGCAGTTCCCCTTCTCCTGCAGCGTGGCGCTCTCCGGCACCCCCATGCGCTCCGATAACAAGACCCTTTTCGGGGTCCCGTTCGAGCTGCGGGAAAATGGGGAGCAATATTATATGGCGCTCCACGAGGTGACCATGCGCGACGCTCATGCCGAGGGGAAGATCCTCAAGAGCGTAAAGGCGCATATCGTGGATTACAAGCTGAAGATGATGCACGCCGACACCGGCCAGGTGGTGGAGATGTCGCTCTCGCAGCTCGCCAATATCGCGCGCGATAAAAATGATGTGGATGCATTTTTCGCGCGAAAAAAACTTCGCTTTCACGAGGTCTATCTGGAGTCGCTTCTGCGCCCGGCGTTCGAGCATTTCGCCGATAAACGGAATGCGCTCCGCCAGGAGAAGATCGATTCCGGCGCCAGAGGCGGCTTCCGCAATCATCAGATGCTCATCATCGGCATGAGCAACGGCCATGCATCGGCCATCCTCGATTTTGTGCGGGCGCGGTTTCCGCAGTTCACCTCCGCCCGCATCGGTCAGGATGTGGCCGCCTACGAGCGGGAGAAACTCCTCTCCCAGTATCGCGAGGGGATGATCGATGTGATGGTGCAGGTGGATATGATCGGCGAGGGTACCGATATCAAGCCGATCAGCGTTATCGTCAAGGCCGACCTTGTGCGCGCCTACTCCAAGACCATGCAGCAGGTGTTCCGCGGCATGCGCTACTACGACGGCTTCAGCGAGGAGGCGAACCTCTGCGATATCTACGCCGCCAACGATTCGGAGGTGGTGCGCACGCTGGAATGGATCACCTCCGAGGAGCAACTCGGCGTAAAGCTGAAGGATGAACGGAAACGTGAAGAGGGGGGCGCACGCACCGCGCCGGGGGAGAGCATGTGGGAATTGAAGGAGGTGCAGCACCGCGATATGCAGACCCATATCCTGGAGCTGTTCCCGGAATATGGCCGTCCCGAGGCGCAGATACCCGCCCCCCCGCCCAAGCCGAAATCCCATGCGAATTACGCGCTCGATGTAAGCCGCCAGGAACAGGAGCTGCGCCAGGAGTGCGCCATACTCGCCTCCAAGCTCTCCTTCATCCTGAAATCGTTCGGGCGGACCATCGAGGTGAGCACCATCCACGCCGAGGCCAAGCGGCGCTTCTCCAAGGCGCAGGGAGATCTGAGCATCAACGAGCTTACCCGCAAGCGCGACTGGCTTGTGCGCTGTATCGACGCGCGCCGGCTGCTGTAGGCCGGCAGTCCCAAATAACGATAAAGGCGCAACGGGAGAGGATGATCCATCATTCCCGTCGCGCCTTTTCTGGTTGTATGCACGACCCTCTTCGGTACCTGCCGTGAGGGGACGGCGCGCGCGGTTCTTGCGATAGCAACAGGTCGGGATGGCAGGGTTTGAACCTGCGACTGGCACGGCTTATAAGGCCGCCGCTCTTACCGCTGAGCTACATCCCGAATACGGTACGGGGAATTGCCGCGTATCGGCGCGCCATCACCGGCGTATTCGGATATGTGCCGTACGGAACATGGGAAATGGGAATGGGAGAATGGAACAGGAATAATGACGGGGAGCAACCTATTCCATCGCCGCTCTCATGTCAATAACAATCGCGTTCCGGGATGAAGGGAAATTTTTTCGGGATTTTTTTCTCCGCCGCTAACATTTCCACTGCTGACGGGTTAGGTATGTGCGGAGCCAAAGAGGGGGCCTCCTCTACTTTTTATCTCTGATGCCGGTTGTCCGGCTCCGCCGGCCGATCATCAGCAGCCAGTATCTATCTGCTCGTGCACTGCTCCGTGCGGGGCATGGGGCTGATAATGACAACAGACCGGAAAAGAGGACCGATATTCCGATCCCGATCTCCGGCCTGTCTTCGTTATTTCGTATCACCCATTCCCAGCCGGCATTTACCTCCCGATCTCGCATCTGCGGCTCGTGCGGGCGCCGCCGGCATCGATGGTGATGAAATATGTTCCGCCCGGCAATCCGGCTACCGGAACGCTTTCATGATATGTTCCTCCATCCGCTCCTTCCTTTCCCGCTATCGTCCGTATCTCCCTTCCCTGAAGATCGTACATCATAATCCTCAGATATTCCGCCGGCTGCTCCAGGCTGTAGGTTATCCCTATGCTTTCCCCCTGCACCTGTAGTTCAAGGTGCGGCGCTGCGGCCACTGCCGGCATATCCCCCGCCGATGCCTGTACCGCAAACGACATGATGCTGGTATCGGCCACATCGGGACGAGCCGCATCGACGATACGGACCAGCGCCTCGCTGGCGCCGGCGGCCGGGGTGCGCCAGCGATATTCCCCGGCGGAGGCCGCGATGTCCGAGACGATGGTGCTCCACGCTCTGCCATTATCGGGGGAATATTCCAGCGTTATGCGCTCCACCTTTGCCGATGCCCATATGATGCTGACATCCTGATTATTCCGGTAGGGACGGTCGCCGCGCGGGCTTTTCAGAATAACGGTCGGCGCCTCCGGTTCGGCCAGGCACGATGCCGCAGCCTCTCTGCGCATCACGTCGGCCACCCGCTCCAGAAACGTCATCTCCACCTTGTAGTCGGCGAAATTTCCGCTCATTCCGTAATTGGTATTCTGGCAGTAGCTCATGATGCTTCCGGAGCTGGGACGCGGCGTTATCGGCAGAACGAAGCAGGCATCGTCGAGTTTGTACCGGGTATCGTCGCGGGTAAGGCAGGTATCGAGCGGAGGGCTCCACCAGCAGTCGTGGGTATGGCGCGCGCCGAAATTATGTCCCAGCTCGTGCGCCACGATATAGGCATCGTAGGTGAACGCAAAGGTGGGAAAGGCGCGGGCCCCGGTGGGAGAGCTCATGCCGTAGCCATAGAGATTGCTGCACAATGCCCCCGCACCTCCCTCGAATTTTTCTCCACGGAAGGCGATGCCCCCGCCGCCGTAATCGATCGAGGTGAGCACATGTGCCAGGTTGCGGGGGACATCGCCATAATTATCCCGCCAGTAGCGCGGCACCGTATCCCAGAGCGCGTAGGCGTTCCCCTTCACCTTGTAGGGATCGGAAATGCTGTCGGTCCAGACTTTGAACCAGGGGATATGAAACGTGACGTTGATTTCATTTTCATAGAGGACGCTCACCATCGAAAAAAGCGCCGAGGTATATGCCACGGCTTTCTCCACGGTGCCGCCGGTGGCGCGGAAATAATCGTAATCGGCCTCCACCGCTATCTCCGTTTGCAGCAGCGAGGATGCCGGACGGAATGTGCCGGGAAGCTCCGCCGCCTGGTGCGTGGCCGCGGGGGCGAATGCCTCGCAGGAGAATTCCGGGCTTGGCTCCAGCCGCTTCAGCTCGCGCTGGTCCAGAAGAATATGTTCGCCGGGGGAGGTTGTGGAGGGGGCCAGCACATAGCTGCGGCCGTCGCCACGAGTAACCGCGCAGAAGATGATATCGGATGCGGCCGCAACAAATATCCGGGAGCCCGGCTCGCCGGCCACCACCCCGCTGAAGCAGGGTATATCCGGAGGGATTATCCGCCGGCTGCCACCGGCGCCTCCGGCGATGATCGTGGTGCGGGAATCGATGGCGGGCGCTGTTCTCCGAAGTATGGCTCTGGCGCGCTCTCCGGGAGCGACCGGAAATCCCTCGAATATGCGATCGCCTCCCGTTGCAAGGAGCCCTCGTAGGGCGTCCGGAGCGACGATGAACCGTTCCTGCCCTGCGTGCGGGGCTGCGCTGCCGAGCGATATGAAGCTGCGCTCCGCCGTTTGCTGTCCATGAGCGCTGAGCAGAGGGAGAGCCAGAGCCAGGAGTGCAAGAAAGGGAGCGTGCCCCCCGGATGAGGTCCGTGCATTGTCGATATGTGTCATACGCGTGCGGATGAGAGGTGTCCCGGTGGAAGGGAAATGAACTTTATGCGGAGTGGAAATGGCTGCGGACCCCGGCAGTATAGCGAACCGGAATGATTCCGGCAAAACGATCGTGTGATGATGGCATGAGTAGTTTGTACGTAGCACTACTCTCTGCTCCTGTTGCGATGTTATACCCGGAACCGATATCGAGTCCTTCTGTGATGGTCCTTATGAATATGCCTGAACGTCCCCGCGTGATGCCCGGGCCTTTCTTTCCTGAATGGACGGGGCCGGAAATCACCGGCGGCCTTCATACGATCCGATGCCTATCCGAATACTGGCCGGGGTGCCATGCATTTTATTATACCTGTGTTCCCTCTATTGCTCTGACATGGCAATCCCGGCCGCTCTTTATTGCTCTGTGTGCGGCGCGGGCCGATAGGATAGGCGATCGGTTCCGCGATGGACCGCGTGGATTTTCGATTTGGGGTTTTAGATTTTCGGTTGTGGGGG
>JBMDXA010000164.1:0-68106 GCA_048594725.1 Candidatus Kapaibacteriota bacterium | reverse complement strand
TTCCTAACACGCTCCCCCCGCGCCCCCCACACCCACCTCTTTCTGCTTGCCGCCTCCCCCCCTTCCCGTGGGGCTCTTCCGGGCGTTTCCGGCAGAGGTGCCGGGGGGATGAAGCCTCCAGCGGGCCATGGCAATGGGTATCAGCGGGCAGCGTCATCCGGCATCCGCACGTTGCAGTATCAGGGTAATTCGGATGAAATCCGCCCCCTGTATCGTGGTAACGATACGGATGCGGCGGGTAGAAAGGGGGATGCCGCGCCAGAGGGAGGGATGATTCGGCGGTGGAAGTTGCGCTTGTGGTAGGTAGCTGGTTGAAATCTAGTAATTTCGCGCCCCTATGGACAAATTCATTATTCACGGAGGGCACAAGCTCTCCGGTTCGGTCGCCGTTTCCGGCGCCAAGAATGCCACGCTGGAGCTGATGCCGGCCGCGCTGCTCGCGCCGGGCGCCTATCGTCTCCACAACACTCCCGATATCCGCGACGTCTGGACGATGTCGCGGCTGATGTGCTCGATGGGAGCGCATGCGGAGCTGAACGACAACGAGCTTTTTCTCGATACATCGAACATCACGTCGCTGGAGGCGCCGTATGAGCATGTGAAGAAGATGCGCGCATCGATCCATGTGCTGGGGCCGCTGCTTGCGCGCCACGGGTATGCCAAGGTCTCGCTCCCCGGCGGTTGTGCCTGGGGGCCGCGTCCGGTGGATTTCCACCTGAAGGGGCTGGAGCGCCTGGGAGCGGAGATCACGCTGGAGGGGGGCTATATCATCGCGAAGGCCGACCGGTTGAAGGGGGCGCGCGTCAGCTTCGACTTTGCGTCGGTGGGGGCCACGTTCAACGTGATGGCGGCCGCCACGCTGGCGCACGGCCGCACGGTGATCACCAATGCGGCGATGGAGCCGGAGGTGACCGCCGCCGGAAGGTTCCTCCAGAAGATGGGGGCGCAGATCGAAGGGCTGGGCACCGCCACCATCACCGTGGAGGGGGTGGACGAGCTGAAGCCGGCCGACGAGGAGACCATCCCAGACCGGATCGAGGCGGGAACCATTCTGATAGCGCTGGCTATGACCGGCGGCTCCGGGGTGCTTACCGGGACCAATCCCTATCATCTGGCGTTCGTGCTGGAGAAGCTGGAGGAGGCCGGCTGCGAGATCGATATCCGCTCGGATGTCATCACGCTGAAGGCCCCGGACGAGCTGAAGCCGGTGGATATCACCACCGCCGTCTATCCCGGATTCCCCACCGATCTGCAGGCGCAGTGGATGGCCCTGATGACCAAGGCGAAGGGGACCAGCACGGCCACCGAGACGATCTACAAGGACCGGTTCAGCCATGTGCCGGAGCTTGCCCGCCTGGGCTGCGATATCCAGGTCAACGAGAACAGCGCCACGATTCGCGGGGGCGGGCGCCTGACCGGTGCCACCGTGATGAGCACCGATCTGCGTGCCTCCGTATCGATGGTGCTGGCCGGTATGGTGGCCGACGGGGTTACCGAGGTGCTGCGGATCTATCATCTGGATCGCGGCTACGAGTCGCTGGAGCGGAAGCTCACATCGCTCGGAGCGGAGATCCGGCGCGAGAAGACCGTGGAGTGGTAGCCGGAGGTTCCGGCAGGAAAATAAACGGCGGTCCGGTTTCCAGTTGCGGAGGCCGGGCCGCCGGCCGTTTCCGGGGGGGATACCGGGGAGGGGGGCCGGACAAGGGGGCGTACGGTACCCTTTGAGGGGAGTGCACAAAGGTGTACTTGTTCATGCAGGTACGCCGTAGTACGTTTGTATCCTGATGCCGCGAAGGTATACCGTGCTTACTGCTTCTGCGGAACGTGATGCGAACGGTTTGTTCTGGGAAGCCACCATTCATTAAAAGGGGAATCAATGCGTATAAAATCTATCCTTATCGCCTCTCTTTTATTCCTGCCCTCTCTTGCCTTTGCCGCTACCGAATACCGGATGCTTCAGGGAGATTGCTCCAACGGTAACCGGTGGTGGGCGGTCTCTGAATATCAGAACGGGCGACTGATGGCGATCCACGGCCTGGATTGCGGCGGGAAGGAATACCACAGGACCGGCTATCGTATCGTGCAGTCCGACCCGGCCGCAGGGGCCACGGCCACCTGTAGCGGCACGGGCGATAACGGGGCGGCGTGGTATGCGGTCATCCGCGTTGACGAGAGCGGCAGGGTGGTGTGGCAGGGGGGACGTGATGCCGATGGGGTCTACTGGGTCTGGGAGGATTCCGCCGGGAGCGAGCCGGGTCCGGGAGAGGATCTGGAGTAGTGGGCCATGGTTTCAATGCGGGATGCCCGGCGCTCCCGGATGGGAGGTCGGGCATCGCCGCACTGGGCACATGCGGTTGCGGGATTACTGCGGCCGTCCGAAGATCACGATGGAGAAGGGGGCCTGTGTGGGGAGCGCCTGGGCATCGATGAATCTGACCATGATGACCTGCGGGTTCAGGGTGCCATCGGATTCCTGCTTGAAGCCCCAGCTTGAGAATATGCGAAGCCGTGCATCGCCAGGGGGGATGCTTCCTCCCTGCGAGATGACCGGGGCGCACTGCGGCACCGTGAGCCCGTTGAACTCCAGCATTGCCACCGGGCGATCCAGCCGTATCTCATATCCCAGATCGGTGGGCTTTCCCACGGAGGTCACACCGAAGTCGGTGACGATGGTGCCATCGCTGGTGACCACCGCCCAGGCCATCGGGGCGTTGTCGCGATAGTAGGCGCCGGCCGCGGGAGGAACCTGCGTGCCCGGCACGCCCGCTCCGGCCACGAAATACTGCGAGGTGCTGTCCACCCCGTCGCTGACGATAGCGTAGCGGCCGGTTCCCTCCGCGCGGAGAGCAGGGCCCTGACCGTTCGCCAGGGTCAGCGCCGCCTCATCGGTATCGCCGGCGTCCAGCGTGGCGGGCGTGTGCAGCAGGCGCGCCACCCCTGCGCTGTCGGCGCTGTAGGCACTCACCGACGAGTCGGCGACGATGGCGCGCAAGCTGTAGGGGGAGGAGCGGATAGAGAACCGGGGAACGATCTCGGTGCCCCCGTTGAACTGGCTGATCGTGACGCCAAGCCAGTAGGGGCGATCGAACGGGACGCTCTCCGGGATTCCTCCCGATGTAACGCCGCCGATCGCCGCCGTGAAGATCCCGTTCTTGAACGTGACGGGATCATGGATCTCGGTAAAGACCGGGGTTCCGCCGGTGGGGCTGGTATAGAGCCTCAGCTCGATCCTTCTCTCCCCGTTCACCGCCTCTCCGGCTGCATCCACGATCCTTCCCTGATAGTTGATGGTACGCGGCACCTGGGCCGCGGCCGTGGAGAGGGCGAGCAGGAGGAGAGCACCTATGGCTACGGTCGTTCTCATGATTGAATTCTCTTTATGCTGTTGAACTATCTGTAGTACGATTTCTTTGTTCGCGGGGGGGAGAACATCGTGCGCGCCGTACGGCTACCGGTAGTAATGAACCAGATGCGTGGGGAACTCCCTTCCATCCACGGTCAGGCGGAGAAGGTAGCTCCCGGCCTGCATCCCTTCCGGCTGCCAGTTGATCCGGATGGTGCCCGCTTCGCGATGCCCGTCCACAAGGAGCGCTGCGGGGCGCCCCACCATATCGTATGCTACCAGGCGAACCTGCGCGGGAGCGGCCAGCCCCAGCTCGATGCCGATGGACGAGGTGAACGGATTCGGGAGAGCCGCCACGATGCCGGTAGGTCCCGATGCCGCCGGGGTCAGCTCCTCCTGTACGCTGCCGGTCGCCGGCGGAGTAAGAACCTGCCAGAAGCCTATCCAGGTGGTTTCATTGTCAACTCCGTTGACCTCCTCGCCAGCGAACGGTTCGCCGACCGTGGAGTACATCTCGCCATAACCGCCCTCGCGATTATCGCCACCATTGGAGGTAAGGGTCAGATCGAGCGGTGCCGCCGCCTGCGCCCGCAGTTCGGGTGAGAGCGGAACCAAAGCCAGCGTGGCTCCCAGCCCGAGGCTTCCGAGCCATGCTGCGGCGATATGGCGTGTGCGTGTCTTCATCGTCGGTATCCTTATGAACTGTTATCTACCGGAAAACATAGCGGCGCGGCCTAAAGAGTTCTTAAAGCCTTTCGGAGCGTTTCATCGTATCGTTCGGATCAGCATTTCCCTTTCCGGAGCTTTCATCCGGCAGCGGAATATCATGTGGTTTATCTGTTGACATTGAGGCGAGCCCCGTCTATCTTCCCCGCGTCCTGTTCCTCACCGGTTATCCGAGGAACATCACACCATCGAACCCCCGATAGCGTATCCCCCGGAAACTGATTCCCCGAAACGGCAGGTGCTCGTCATCTGTGCGGATGCACCATCATGGCCTCTACGTTCTCTGCAATATCATCTCTCTGCCGGCGCACGGGAGTCCCGGAGTCCATAATCAACGGCGTTTCAATCGAAGCTCCGGGAGTCCCGTTCCGCAGGCAGGCATCGGTATGGCAACGGTGCGGGGGAGCTGCCGGAGGGAGGCATCCGTTCACCGGAGTGGGTAGTTGGCCGGCAGAGGGAACGACAAATCGGATATCATCCCGGCCATGGGAGAGGATGCCGGACGTCATGCACTGGCAGGGGAGCCCGTGCGGCTTCGGGCGCCGCAGATCGCGGGATGTGATTTCAGGGGGATGGCGCTGCGCGTCCCTCCCCGCATCTACAGTTCACCGGCGCGCACTCTGTTCATCAACTCCGTCACCTTGCGGGCCGGACCGGCGCCATACGTATCGAGCGCCGCCTCGTAGCGGTTGTAGTAGCTGAACGCCTCGCGGCGCGCCCCGCGTGCGGCCGCGGAGCGGATCAGCGCTTCGTATGCGCCATCGTGCAGATCGTCCAGCGCCAGCAGGCGCTCGGCGAGGGGAGGAACAGCCGTGTAATTTTCGCGATCGAGTTCCAGCGCTATCAGGCGTTCCAGCGCGGTAGCAAGTTCGCCCCGAAGTGTTTCCCGCACCGTATCCACCCACTCCGCGTACATCCCTTCAAGAAAATCGCCCGTGGCAAAATCGATTGCCTGGCGATATGCCACCGCGGCACCGAAGTATACCCCTTCGTTATAGAGCCGGTTGGCTTTCTTGATGCTCTCTCTGAATTCCGCCGCATCAATCGCCACATCATCGCCGAGCTGGTAGACGCCGTCGTTCTGCTGCACGGTGCTGCTGCCGCCCAGAAAGCGCCGCGCGTAGCTGAGGGTTGCATGGAGATTATTCACCGCTTTTTCCAGCGGCATATCCGGCCACAGAAGATCGGCCAGGCAGTCGCGGGTCAGTTCGCCGAGCGAGCGTGTATCGCCCATGCGCGCCACCACCAGCGCCGCCACCAGCGTGCGGGTTTTCGACTCCAGTTTCGCGCCTGCCTCATCCACTCCCTCCACGCGCAGGGCGCCGAATGCGCGGAGCATCCTGGCGTCCGGCAGAGGGGCATGGGCAGCAGGCGTTTCCCCATCGGAGGAACGCTCCTCTCCCTTCCTGGGATCATCTCCCACGGCCTGGCGGAATCGCGACAGCCTGGTCTTGGGAAGTCTATCCGCGCAGCGATCGAAATGATAATGCGCCAGCCCTACCGACTTATTATCCTTTGCTCCGTTCACCGCGAGTTCCAGCACCGTATAGGCCGCATCATTCAATTCCCGTTTCATACCCGTGCTCTGTGCGGCAAGTTCCAGCAGGGCGTTTCCCATCCTGAACGCATCGGTGATCTCGATGCTGTCGGCGGAGAGGTTTGCCAGATAGTCCGGCAGGCCGAGCATCCGGTCCTGCTCGATGGCGCCGGCCAGTGCTTTCAGGGCGCCGAGCTGCCGGTTGGCCTTGGATTGCGGATCATCGTAATCGCCCCCCACTTGGCTGCAGCAGCCCTCCACCTCGGCAAGCACCTCGGTGATCTTCTCGCGCTGTTGCAGATCGATGCGGGAGCGCAGTTCCTCGCGGGCGAAACTCAGCCGGTAGATCGGGGGCATCTGCACGCCTGCTGCGCGAATCTCCTGTCCGAACCCGAGCGACCGTTCCGGCGCGCACAACAGATTCCAGGCGATCTGAAACTGATGCTTGGCGATAACCACCTGCTGTGCCGAGGAGCGGGCCGGCGGCGGCACTGCGCGGAAATCCCGTTCCAGCCGGAGAAGCTCATCATGATTGCCATCGAACGCGGCAACCAGAGGGAGATGGAAATAATTGGTGCTCAGGTTCCGGTAGGCCGGATACTGGTCGCTGAGCCGCCGCAGTTCCGTTGCATGGCGGCGCACCGCATCGAAATCCCGGATGCTGTGCGCGTAGTTGGCCGCATGGATCAGAAGCTCGTATTCGGTGAACAGATCGGCCTCGCGGCGCAGACGCAATCCCGCGTCCACCATCTCCCCGGCCTCTTTCTGCCGGCTGGCTTTTATCATCGCATACAGCAGCACCTTCATCATGGCGTTCAGCGTTTCCGGGCGCATCCTGTCCATCTCGTTGATGTAGGGGGCGGCCATATCGAGCGCCTCGGCGAAATCTCCCCGGCCGAAGGAATAGGATGCCACCAGGCGTATCGCCTCGGCCGCGCCGCGCAGTTCGCGGTCGCTCTGCAGGGAGGGGGCCGGAAGCACCTTCAGAAGCTCGTCGAGCAGGCCCTTGGCGCGGCCGGGATCGCCCTGGGTGAGCGCATCCTTCCAGACCACCACGGCCGCATCCAGGCGTATCATCCGCTCCTCCGGGCTCCCCGGCGGCTGCGGGGCGAGCCGTTCCAGGATGGACGCTATCTCCGAGGCCACATGGTGGAGCGTCTCGCGCGCGCCGGTGATGTAGAGCCGGTCGCCGTAGACCGAGAGGGCTTCCAGATAGGAGGAGAGAAGGCCATCCTTTCCCGCGATGGCAAGCTCCGGAGCGCGGCATGGCTCCAGCGTCAGCCGGCAGAGCGCCGTGTAGGTTTCCGCATAGATCGGGGAGAGCTTTCGCCCCACCGCGACAAGCCAGGAGAAGAGGCGGCCGAGATCGGCATCGGGGAAGGCGCAGACATCCAGCCCCTCCAGCGGCGCCACCGTATAAAGCTCCCCGATCCCCCGCATCAGGATATCGAGCGTCATGGCGGCCAGATCGCCCCGTTCCGGCAGGCGCTGCGGCTCGATGGTGGCGGCCGCCTTCCAGAGGAGCGTATGCATGAACGCGTAGCAGACCCGTCCCTCCGGTTCGCGCGCGCCCAGGCGGATGGAGGGGGTGGAGACCGAAAGGAATCCGCCGAGGATCAGCCGTTCGAACGCATGGTCGTCCCAGCCGACCGTACGCTCGCAGAGATGGCGGAGGAGATCGCGATTGAACTGTTCCCCCAGATATGCGGCCATCGCCAGTATGCCCCGCTCGGCCGGCGGAAGGGAGGCAAGCCGTCCGGAGAATCCGTGCACGCGGTCGCCGATGCCGCGCAGTTCCTCATCGGAGAGCATGCCGGTATGCCACTCCCATTGATCGGCCCCGACCGCCACCAGATGATCGGCGGCGATGAGTTCGCGGAAGACTTCCCGGAGGGAGAGGGGAAGTCCCGCCGAGAGCGCTGCCATCTGTTCCAGCATACCCTCCGGAGGGGGTGTGCCGAACAACGCGGTTGCGGCCTCGGCGATGCCCGCGCCATCGAGCGGTCCTATCTCAAGTTCCTGCGGCGGGATGGAGCCGGCGAGCGCTGCCCGGAAGGAGCGCAGCGCCGGGTTCTCGGTGGGGCGGGTGGTCACCACCAGCAGCAGCGGGATCTCCTCGATCGCCGCCACGAACCGTCCCAGCTCGTTGGAGCTGCCGAGATAATGAAGGTCGTCCAGGATGAGCACCACCGGATAGCGGCGCGATGCGATCTGCACCGCCTCGACGGCCGCATCCACCGTGACCACGGCGCCATCGCGGTAGATGCGTGCGGCCAGAGGGGCCGCGATGGCCGGGCGCAGCACCTCCAGCGCGTTGCTGAGGGGGCCGAGTTCCACCCCCTCCCCCTCGTACCACTTCGCGTGCACCACCAGCGAGCGTGCGGTATGATCGCGTGCGCGCGCCTTCAGTTCATCCAGCAGACGGCTCTTGCCGGCACCGGCGGCGCCGCTCATCCAGACCGCGCGCGGCTCCCCTTCGAGCAGGCCGGCAAAGGCGTCGAGCAATGCGCGAAGTTCACGTTCGCGTCCAACCAGGGGCATAATGCCCCGGTTGATGAAGTCTTTGATGCGAGGCGACATGATGCTGTACGCTGTCGTTTCAGGGGTAGATCCCGGTTCCGGCGGTAAATCTAGCATTTCCCCGCCGACGAACCCCGCACTTCGCCGCTGCTGGCCCCGGCGCGCCTCATTCATTCTTCTGTCCATTGCCGAGATGCTGGTGGTGGATTGCCCCGGCAGCGCCGGGATTGCGCAGCCTGTACGGGGAACCGCATGCCGTGCAGATGGTGCGCACGGGGTTGCGTACCTCGGCGCCGCACTCGGCGCAGGCGACGATGAGAGGGGAGGCGGCGCAGAGATAACAACTCCGCGAGGTTGCGTCGTTGACAGCGCCGCATGCTGGGCATCGTGCAAAGTATACCATCAAGAGGGCCCTTCTTGCATGTATGGAGATCCGGTGAATCCCGGCAGTTCTGTTCCAGGGAGTCATCGTAGAATACAAGCTGTAAGAGGCGCTTAAATACTTCTTAAAACTTCCGGGGACCGAGAGGGGAGTTGCGATTGCCGATGGAAGAGCTGGCAGGGAGATTTTTCGATTTGCGATGCCGGATGTTTGATTGGGGTAGATGGCCGGGACGGGCTATCGCCACCGATGGAGTACCAGGGGAAGGGAGAGATAGGGGGTGCGGTGGCGGGTGCGGGAGATCAAGAGCGATGAGCTAGTGCCGGGTGATAAGAGGAAGGCGGGTATCGGGCTGATCCAATGTGAACGGTCTCATCACAGAGGAATATTTCATTTTGTATGATCGCCGGGCTGGACCGGGAGCGGGGAATGTAGGATGATGGTGCAATGACGAACGTTCGTGCAATGTGTCTGCACAAAGCACCGCCGTCCGCGCCGGGTTTTTCATCGAACTTTTCTCCCTCCTCTTTGCGATCTCTGCGGCTTTGCGCGAACTTTTCTTTTTCTCTCCGCGAATCTTTCTTTCCGCAAGATGCTTCAATGAACGTACGCCGGAGCGCTGAAAGGCAAAGGAGAAGGGAAAGAGAAGGGGATGGTAGAAAAGAATGCGTCAGCTCCGGAACGGGTCCGAAGCTGACGAATACAAGGGAATTCATCGGGCGGGCTGCATGGTCTTGCCCGCGCCGGGAATTCTAACGAACCGGGGTGTTCCAAACATGAACCGGATACCGGCCCGGGGGGGCGGGCCGGTACCGATTCACGTCTTCTTCTAAGGTCAACCGCTGGATTCGTTGTACCCAACGTTTATTACATCCACGGCCGGTAGGCTGCATGGCCGTGGACCGTATAGCCGCTAGAAGCGACTGAAAAATTCTCTGGAGTGAAGCTCGAGGCTTAGAGCGCGCTGCGCCCGCGGAGCAGATTGACGATGGCAACCACAACTGCCACTACCAGCAACAGGTGAACAAGCCAGCCGAGCGTCGAACCTGCAAACCCGAATCCAAGTGCCCACAGCACCAACAGAACGATTACTACGGTCCACATAACATTACCCTC
Organism: Candidatus Kapaibacteriota bacterium; assembly: GCA_048594725.1. Classification (GTDB taxonomy): domain Bacteria; phylum Bacteroidota; class Ignavibacteria; order OLB7; family OLB7; genus JAFDZV01. Next base: position 58,482 of record JBMDXA010000164.1, on the reverse strand, counting down.
CTATCTGAATCGGACTATTTCCATTGTTACTTTTACGAGCCGAATGATCTCGTCTCTGGAACTAGTAATTTCAATGAACGTGCCAAACCTTCTCCGCAGGGGGAGGAACTTTTCATTCACGAGAGAATCAGTGTCAGCAATGAACGATCAACGACCTCTGGTTGGAATCATCATGGGGAGCAAAACCGATCTGCCGACGATGCGGCAGGCGGCCGAAGCATTGGAGGAATTCTCGATTCCATACGAGATCCGGGTGGTCTCGGCGCATCGTACGCCGGACGATATGGCCGAGTATGGACGCACCGCGCACCAGCGGGGGATCAAGGTGATCGTGGCCGGCGCCGGCGGGGCCGCACATCTGCCGGGAATGGTGGCCGCGCATTCGCCGCTGCCGGTGATCGGTGTGCCGGTGACCTCCACGGCGCTCAGCGGTATCGATTCCCTCCTGTCCATCGTGCAGATGCCGCGCGGGGTTCCCGTCGCCACCGTGGCGATCGGCGGCGGGCGCAATGCCGGACTGCTGGCCGCCCAGATGATGGGATCACACGACGAGGAACTGCTCGGCAGAATCCAGCAGTACAAGCTGCGAATCGCCGAGGAGTCGCGCGAGCAGAACGAGGGGCTGATGGGAGATGGGACAGTGGAGGTGTAGGGATTTTCGATTTTCGATTGACGATTTTCGATTGGGAGAGGGGAATGCGATTGAGGATTTCGAAGAGAGAGAGGGAGAAAAGAGAAGGGACGCAGGAGGTGGACGGAGATGGATTCCGAGGCGCGCGGGCATGGCTCCGTGCGCCTCGTCCTATGAGTGGCCGTGCGGAGAGCTGCGTGCGCGCTTATGAGGTATCCATCTCATCCCTCGTAGGCTTCCCTGTCGACGATCCAGAGCATTGTTCCCGCCGGGTGGATCATGCCGGCGGGATAGAGCGTCCGGGCGGTTTCCGGCGTATCCAGAATGGCCCGGAGCGGAGCATGCTTTCCTCGTCCGGAGACCAGGAAGATGATCTCCCGCGCACGGCCGATCATCGGGAGGGTAAGGGTGATGCGCGTGCGTGGTTCGGCCGGTGCCTGCGCTACCGCCGTGTCGTGAGCCATCTCCTGCAACGCCGGCGAACCGGGGAAGAGCGATGCGGTGTGGCCGTCGTCTCCAAGCCCCAGCAGCAGCAGATCCAGCGCCGGCGAAGGCTCTCCCAGTTCCCGGCGGAGCGCCAGCTCATACTGCCGTGCGGCGTCGCCGGGGTCCGGAAGATCGGTCGGCACCGGATGAATGTTCGCCGCGGGAATCCGGATGCGATCGATCAGCGCCTCCCTGGTCATGCGGTAGTTGCTGTGCGGGGAATCCGGCGGCACGAAACGCTCATCTCCCCAGAAGAGGAGCACCCTCTGCCAGGGGATCGCATCGCGATATTCGGCGGCGAGGTGCTGGTAGACCGGTTTGGGTGTGCTTCCGCCGGAGAGCGCAACGGATATCCGCCCGGAGCGTTTCCGGATGATCGCATCGGCAATCGCCGAGGCTCCCCGGCGTGCAAGTTCGTCGGGACCGGAACAGATGATGACGCCCGCACCGGAAGGAGTTGTGAACTGGTTCATGGAGTTGAAGAAAAGTCGAGGGCCGGAAAGTCCAGAAGCCGGCGATATCCACCGGCACGTTACCGGAGATTGCTTCTTTTCCGGTTCTGTTCTGTTCGCACGGAGTTGCACCCGGTACGCCAGGTGGCGGGGAGGCTGCGGAGTAGAACGCCGCGACAATGCGGCCGGAGGAGTATCCGGAAATCTCCTACGTACTTCGGGAGAAGTTCTCTGAGATTCTGCGCTGTGCTGTCGCGGAGTTCCACTGGGCGGCCCCTGCTGCTGCCAACGCGCACGGAGTCAAACTCCGTGCGAACCGTACCGGGGATCTCAGGGAACGTATCTGTAGGTACGTAGAATCTTTGCGCACGTACGTAATTATCCGCTACCGCCCCTCCGGCCATTTCCTACTCCGTCAACCACTCATCGTTGCTTTCGCGGATCAGGCGCTCCGCCTCTTCCGGTCCCCAGGTTCCTGCCGCGTAGCTCGTGAGCGCGGGCCGGTTCTCCAGGAGATCGCTGTAGAGTTTCCAGGATGTTTCCACTTCATCGGCGCGGACGAAGAGGGTCTGATCCCCTTCCAGGATATCGAGCAGGAGGGTCTCGTAGCCATCGGCCATCGGCTCGAACGCATCGGCGTAGCGGAAGGTAAGGCGTTGCGTGCGTATGCGGATGGGCTGCCCGGGGGCCTTCACCTCGAAGTAGAGATCGAACCCCTCATCCGGCTGCAAGGTGATTACGAGCGTATTGGAATCGACCATCCCCTGATATTCCCGGAACGACTGGAAGAACGAGACCGGGGGACGATGAAAATCCACAACGATCTGGCTGACCCTTCTGGGAAGGCGTTTGCCGGTACGGAGATAGAAGGGGACTCCCTGCCATCGCCAGTTGTTGATCTTCAGCCGGAGCGCCACGAATGTTTCGGTGGAGGAATCCTCCGGCACATCCTTCTCCCCGGTATAGCCCGGCACCTGCTCCCCGCCGATCGTTCCGGCCGTGTAGTGCGCGAGCACCGCATCCTCCGTTTCTATCGGCGCTATCGAGCGGAGCACCTTCACCTTTTCGTCGCGGATGGAATCGGCATCGAACGCGGCCGGCGCCTCCATTGCGGTGAGGGTGAGAAGCTGGGTGAGATGATTCTGGATCATATCGCGCAGCGCTCCGGCCTTGTCGTAGTAGCCGGCGCGGCTGCCGATGCCAAGATCCTCCGCCACCGTTATCTGCACGCTCTGCACGCGATCGCGGTTCCAGAGGGGTTCGAACAGGAGATTGGCGAAGCGGAAGAAGAGCAGGTTCTGTACGGTCTCCTTGCCGAGATAGTGATCGATCCGGTAGATCTGCGATTCGGCGAACCAGGTATGCGCCAGCGCGTTCAGCTTGCGCGCCGAATCGAGATCGTGCCCGAACGGTTTTTCCACCACCAGCCGTGTCCATCCCCGCGATTGGTGCAGGCCGCTCTCGCCGAGCGCGGCGATGGTGGAGGGAAATGCCGCCGGCGGCAGCGCCAGATAGAACACCCGGTTGCCCGGTAGATGATGCAGCCGTTCGATCGCCTCCATCTTCCCGGCGAGCGACCGGAAATCCTCCGGCGTTCCATCGCCTATGGGATGGTAGTGGATGCTGGTATCGCACCAGTGCGACGACGGGGCATCGAGCGAAAGGCCGGCCGCCTCCAGTGCGGCGCGGGCATTGCTCCGGAATTCCTGGTCGGTCAGTTCGCCACGTGCTACGCCCAGGATCACACATCGCTCCTCCGAGGATTTGCGCGCCAGCAGATGATACAGCGCCGGCAGGAGCTTCCGGTTGGTGAGGTCGCCGGTGGCGCCGAAGATCACGAAGAGATTGGATTCCACCTTTCCCTGGTTCATGGTGCCTCCGGGGTGCGCTGTACGGCGTGTCCCCCGAACTGCTCGCGCATCACCGCCAGAAGCCGGTCGGCAAATGCCTCGGCATCGCGCGAACGGAATCGCTCCATCAGCGAGAGCGTTATCACCGGCGCCGATACCTCCAGCGCCATCGCCTCGGCTATCGTCCAGCGTCCCTCCCCGGAATCGGCCACATGGGGGATTATCTCCTTCAGCGCCGGATCTCCCTCCAGTGCGCGTGCGGTCAGGTCGAGCAGCCAGGACCGGACCACGCTGCCGGAGCGCCAGATCTCCGCGATCTGGTGGAGGTCCAGGTTGAACTCGGTCTTGTGGTGCATGATGGAGAATCCCTCGGCGAACGCCTGCATCATGCCGTACTCTATGCCGTTGTGGATCATCTTGGTGAAGTGTCCCGCGCCGGCCGGGCCCACATGTCCCCAGCCTCGGTCGGGAGCCGGGGCCAGGGTCTGGAAGATCGGCCGGAGCAGCCCCACCGCCTCTGCCGTTCCTCCCACCATCAGGCTGTATCCTTCGGCAAGGCCCCAGATGCCACCGCTGGTTCCCACATCCACATAGCCTATCCCGGCGGCTTCCACGTGTTTGCCACGGCGGACCGAATCATTGTAGTAGGAATTCCCGCCGTCGATCAGGACGTCGCCGGGGGAGAGCAGCGGCAGCAGCGTCTCGATGGTGGCATCCACCGGAGCGCCGGATGGAACCATGATCCAGATCGCTCTGGGCTTCGGCAGCGCCTCGACGAGTTCCTGAAGCGATGCCGCACCGGCCGCGCCACCGGCAACCACTATCGCCGTGGCCTCGGCCGACCGGTCGTAGCCAACCACACGGTGTCCTCCAAGGATCAGGCGCGCGGCCATATTGGCCCCCATGCGCCCAAGCCCGATCATTCCGATATCCATCTGTGCCTCGTTCCATGTTAGAGTTGAAAGGCCTCTTCCTCCCATCACCGCCGGACAGGATGCCGGGAAGTTAGGTGATAATGGGATTAGTGTTTCGTTCTTAGTTCGTAGTTATTAGTCCGCCGCCTTCGGCGGCTGTGGTTAGGGTCTATCCCAAAACTCCATGATACTGGCCTGGTTGTGGCGCTGGATCGGAGTTCTACTCCGATCCCCCCGTATGGGAGGCCGGTTCGGAGTAAAACTCCGAACCAACAACAGCAATAAATACTCTACCTCGGTAGGTTTTGGGATAGACCCTTAGTAGTTGATAGATCGTAGAAGAGTGGCAGGGAGATGTACGTGAATGGCGCCCAGGACACTGCCGGCGTATTTTTCCTCCGGATTCCCGGACTCTCGACACCTGGACATCCTGGCTCCCATAGTTCGTAGCAAGAAACAAGTAGCACCGGGAACCCCCACCCAGTAACTTCGGCTCCTGGACTCCTACGTACCTGGAGCACGTTCCCTGCGATTTCCTGGTGTAGCGTGCCGGTTCGCTCGGAGTTCGGCTCCGCCCGCCTCCGTGCTCGCAGGCGTCGCGGAGGCACACTTCGCGACAACGCATCTCCGAAAACGTATCCGCAGGTATGTAGACTTCCTGATCCCGGACGCATGAGCGATATGATCCCACAGAGCCATCCCCCCTCTCCGGCAGATGATGCCGGCCGGCGGGTTCGGAGCATGCTGGAGGAGAGCGCGGAACTCCTTGCGGCGGAGCCTGCGCGCGCGATCGGATGCGCCGCCGGGGCGCTGGCGGCTGCCGGGGGAGATGCCATGCTTCAGGCCGAGGCGCATCGTGCCATCGCATACGGCCATGAGGCGCTCTCGGACTATCCTGCCGCACTGGAGCATGCGGGTATGGCGCTGAAGCTCTATCATCGGCAGGGAGATGGCATCGGCGCTGCCAATACCCATGTCTGCATCGGGATCATCGAGCGCAGCCGGGGGGCGTACGGCGCGGCGCTTCAGGCGTTCGCTACGGCGCTGGAGACCTTTCAAGAGCATGGCGACCGTGCCCGGGCCGCCGCCACCTTCAACAACATCGGGGTGGTCAACGAGGGATATGGGAATTTCGATGCCGCCGTGGAGGCGTATCTGGCGGCGCTGAAGATCTATCAGGACGGCGGGGAGGAACTGCATGCCGCTATCGTGATGGCGAACGTCGGGAACATCTACTACTACCTCGGCGATACCGATGCCTCGTTCGAATATTACGATCGTGCGCTTGCCGCATACCGGCGGCTGGGCGCGCCGGTCAATGAAGCCGTGACGCTCGGGAACATCTCATCACTCTACAAGGCTCGTGGCGACTACGATGCCGCGCTGGATGCGTTGAGGGAGGCCACCCGGTTGTTTCAGGCTGTTGGCGAGCGCCGGTACGAGGCCGCGGGACTGGTGAAGATCGGCCTGCTGCACGAGCTGCGCGACGAACCTGCCGCCGCCGCCGGACATTTCCGTGCCGCTGCCGCCCTGGCACAGGGACTCGGCAATAAAGAGACCCATGGCGATGCGCTCGTCTGTCTGGGCACGCTCCTGCTCCGGCAGGGGGAGTACACCGATGCCATCGAGACGTTGTGCCGTGGTCTTGAGATTGCCGGGGCGCTGGCGGCGCTGAAACTGGAGTACGATATCCACGGCGCGCTGGCCGAGGCGTACGAGGCCGCCGGGGCCATACCGGAGGCATTTCATCATCTGAAGATCTATACGGTGCTGAAGGATACTCTCTTCGGCGAGGAGCGGCGGAAATCCATCGCGGAGACCCAGGCGCGGTTCGAGGTGGAGCGGGCCGAGCATGAGCGGGAGATGCTTCGCCTGAAGAACCTGCACCTGGAGGAGATGATGGAGCAGAAGGGTAAGGAGAGCGCTCTGCTGGCGATGCAGCTTGTGCAGCGGAACGCCTTTATCCAGAAGCTTCGCGAGGATCTCCGGAAATCGTCGGCCACGGCCCTGCCGGAAGCGCGCGAGATACTGGAATCGCTTCTGGCGGAGATCGCCGGGAACGTCCGTGCCGACCGCGAGTGGGAACGATTCGAGCAGGAGTTCGATCAGATCCATCACGATTACGTGCGCCGCCTTTCCAGCCGCCACCCCAGGCTTACCCCCACCGAGCTGCGCGTCTGCGCTCTTCTGAAGATCAATCTCTCCACCAAGGAGATGGCCCATCTTCTCTCGGTTTCGGTTCGCAACATCGAGAGCCACCGTTATTCCATCCGCAAAAAACTGGGTCTCTCCGCCGACACCAATCTCTCGTCGTATCTGGCCGCAATGTAGATCGTTACGAGGATTTTCGATTTGCGATTTTGGATTTCCGATTGGGGGAGAGGGGGATAGATGATTGACGATTTTTGATTGACGATTGACGATTGACGATTGGGGGAGGGGAGGATTGACGATTGGGGAGGGGGGGATTCTTGGTTGAAGACGTGATGATTGGAATGGAGGATCATGATTTCATTGGCGAAGATTTCAAGCCGGCACTACGATACGTTCCGCGCCGCCACACCCCCGTCAACCAAGATTCGCGCGGATTCGCGGACCTGGGATGCTGAGTCCGTTCCTATCCTCACCAACATCCTGATTCCATTCGTAAAGATTTCAATCCCCTACTACGATTACTACGATACATTCCGCGCCGCCACGCCCCCGTCCGCCAAGAATCCATGATCTCATTCGCGAAGATTTCAAGCCTGTACTACGATACGTTCCGCGCCGCCGCACCCCCGTCAACCAAGATTCGCGCGGATTCGCGGATCAGTAGTTTTCCAGTAGTGCTCCCCCGAACCCCCTCACCTATTTTGCCGCCGCTTCAACGTACGCACCCCTTTCGTATGACTTATGCTTAACGGCGGGCAAGCCCGGCCGGCCGCTCCGAAACGGACCTCTTCGGATGCTGCCCGGCGCTGCTACGCTTTTCGTGTGATAGATACCGGATACTATGATGGGCGGTTTTGCCACGACATCCTGTTTTGTCGTCCTCATCGCGCTGCTCGGTTTCGCGCAGCAGGCTGAAGGACAGACCACCACTCCCGAATGGCGCCGCGGGGCTTCCCTGCCGCTTCCGCTGGCCGGACATGCAACCCTGTTGCTGCCGACCGGCGAGGTGCTGGTAGCCGGAGGGATCTCCGCCGATGGAAACGCCACGCGCACATCGCTTCTGTACTCCCCCATCACCGGGACATTCCGTCCCACGCTCAACATGCTCGCCAACTCCCGCACCCATCATGTCCTGGTCGGTGCCGGGGATGCCGCCGGCTCCAGGGTATTCGCCATTGGCGGATATGCCGGAGGGACAGGCAACTATCGCGGGGAAGCATCGGTAGAGGTGCTGGAATACGATGCGGGGGCCGATAACTGGCGCTGGCGGCCGGTGGGCGCGCTCGGGGTTGGGCGTGGCGACCTGCGCGCTGCATGGGATGGAGGCGATTTCATCATCGTTACCGGCGGCTACCAGCAGACCGGCGGGGCGCTCCGCTCCGGAACGCGAAGCCGCGCCGCCGACAGAATCACCATTTCCGCACTGCGGGTCGCCAGCATCGCCGAGATGAGCGCCGCACGAGCCGAGCACGCGACGGTGCGTTTCGTCGGTGAGAGCGGCGGCCCGCTGGTGCTTACCGCAGCCGGGGAGAACGATGCCACGGCGGTCTCCACGCAGATCATCGCCGGCGCCGGATGGGACCCCATCGCCAATCCTCCTCTTTCCTATCACTCCGGCGGCGTGGCCGTAGGCGATCCCGCCGGCATTGCCCGCATCTTCGGCGGGTTCGATATCCTCTCGGCGCCGACCACGGCGTGCGAGTGGTACGATGTGAAGCGCGGCTGGCGCGCGGGTCCCCGCATGGCAGTGGGGCGCGCACGGTTCGATGCAGCGCTCGTTGCCGGGCCGAACGATTCGGCAAGGACCTATCTGGCTGTAGGAGGGAGCGGCACCGGCGGAGCGCTGGCCGACTGCGAACTCTTCAACCTCCCGAACTCGTCGTTCCCGAACGGCGGGTGGGTGCCGTTCGCAGCCATGAACGACCGCGCCTCCGAGCGCCGCGTCGCCATCGGCGGCGACAATCTTCCGGTGGCTACCGGAGGTCTCTCCGCCGGTTCCTCGCCGATGGAGGGTGTGGAGATATTCCAGCCGCTGCTGGCGAACGACATCTCGTTCGGAAGCGAGGAGGTGGGGCGCCGGAGCGACAGCATGATCGTGACGATAGAGAACACCTGGCTGCTGCCGGTGCGGGCGCGCCGCTTCCGGGTGGAAGGGGCCGAGTTCCTTCTGCGTGGCGATACATCCGATTTCCTCCTGCCGGCCTCCGGTTCGCGGTCGCTACGGCTTTATTTCCAGCCCGCCGGGCCGGGGCCCCGCACCGGACGCCTGCTGTTCGATGTGGGCCCGCTTACCGATACGGTTCTTCTCAGTGGCACCGGCGGGGCCTCCGATATCTCCGTGCTCGCCACCCCCGTCGATTTCGGTACCCAGATCGTCAAGACCGGCCGCACCGGCTGCTTCCCGCTCCTGAGAAACAACGGCACCGATCCGGCCACGGTCGATTCGGTGGTGATCGACCCGGCGGGCGCCTTCCGTCTGATCTCCCCGAAGGGACGGGTACAGATCCTTCCAGGCGATACGCTGGTGGTCTGCGTGGAGTTCGCGCCGGATGCGCGCGGTATTTCCAGCGCATCGGCGAACGTCCATATCGCGCAGCGAACCTTTGCCGGGCAGATCTTCGGGCGTGGTGTCAGGCGGTATATGACCGCCGCCGCCGTTGCCGTGGACTGCGATACGGTTACCTATGCGCAGGGCGTGGAATCCTCCGGCTTCATCACCGTGGAGAATCCCGGGGATACCCTGCTGACGGTGCAGCAGCCGATCATAACCGCCAGCACGCCGGGTCTTTTCCGGGTCGATGATGCTTCGCTCTTCCCGCTTGTTCTGCTGCCGGGGGAGCGCCGCCAGATCGAGATCGTCTTTACGCCGCAGCGGGAAACGCGCGAGGTTGCAACGGTCGCATTTCCGAACAACGGTGATACCGCCGCCGCCGCCGCGCTCTGTTTTGTTGCACGCTCCCGCTATCTGTCGGTATCGCAGCCGGAACTCGATTTCGGCTCTGTCTGCACCGGCGATACCGTGACGGCCCGGCTGACTATCGAGAATCCTGGCGGGTTCGAGCCGGTGGTGCTTACCGGCGCGGCGGTGACGCCGGATGATGTGCTCGATCTGGAGGGCTTCGCTCCGGGAGTGCTCGGGCCGCGCGAATACACGTCGGTCTCGGTGCGCTTCGTAGCGGCGGCTGATGGCCCGTTCAATGGCGAGCTGGTGGTGCAGAGCAGCCACGGGGAACTCCGTGTGCCGGTGCGCGGGATTGCGCGGCCCACGCTTCGGTTCGCGCCGCGAGCTGGCGGGGCGGAGGTTGGCAGCGTGACGACCGTGCCGGTGGATGCCAGCGGGATAGGCCCGGCTGGGCTCTCCGCCGCAACGCTGAGGATGCGCTACGATCCGCAGCTGATGATGCCCCGCCGGATCGTCCGGCTCGCCGGTGGCGCCCCCGTGGATGAAGCCGCGTCGTCGCTGATGGTGAAGGGGGGAGGAGAGGCCGCGCTCGATGTGGCCTGGAGCGGAGGTGGCATGCCCGCCGACGGTGAAGCGTTCGGCGTGGAGTTCGAGATCCTTCGCGGCGACGGGTATCTGGCGGCGGTGCGGCTGGAGGGGGAGGGAACCGATCTCTTCTGCCTTGCCGATGCCACTTCCCCTATCGCCATCGTTCCCCCGTGTGTCGGCAGCGGAGGTCTTATCAGAAGCGATGCCATCTCCGATCTGTTCGCCTCGCCGGTGCCGGCATCGGACAAGGTAGCGGTGACCGTGGTGTCGCCGCAGGAGGGGGAGGTACGGCTCGATCTGGTCAATTCGCTCGGCGCTCTGGCGGCGGCGCAGACCATCGGCGGAGCTTCGCAGAGAGTGCGCACCGGAGAGATCCCGGTGGCGCATCTGCCGGCGGGAACCTATCTGCTCCGCGCCACGGTGGGGGGAAGGATCATCGGCACGCGAACCATCACTGTTGTGCGATGACGCCTCCTCCCCGCAACGGCTGCCCCCTGATGGGCTCCTGAGGGACTGCAAGAGAATCTTCCGATGCGGCTGCCATCATCATCCCATCCGATGGCCGGAGATGGCGCCGCCGGAAGCAGACTATGTGATACCTGGTCCGATACGTATGAACTCCGGGAACCTGTACGCGGGGCCGCTCCGGCGGCGCTCCGGCGTGACTTCCCGCTCAATCGAACATCTGAAATCGTCAACCGAACAGGATATGAAATATCATCTCGCCATAGCGCTTCTGGTAGCCGCACCGGCGGCATTCGCGCAGCAGAAGCCGGAGGAGCCTTCCAGAACGGAGCGCCTTCAGGCCGGCGCCACCCTTGCCGGCACCATGAACATTCACACCGGGGCCTTCTCCTCCTACGATGGCGTTCTCGAATGCGGAACGTTCGAAGATTCGCAAACGCTCGGATGGCAGGCCGGATATTCCATGCTCGTCCCCTTCTCGGACGCTTTCGCGCTGGCTCCCAGGCTCTATTACTGGAAGGGTGATGGCGATTTCACCGCGCCGAATCCCTATCCGGTGCGCGTTGCGGTTGATGACAATACCGTGGTTCCGCTGGAGACCGAGAACACGCTGGAGACCGCGCTCGACTATCTGATGCTGGATGTGATGGCGCGCTGGCGCTTCGCCGGTCCCTTCTATCTGGCCGCCGGGCCGAGCGTGGGTTATGCCGCCCGCGCCGCCTACGAGCAGGAGGAGCATATCCTTTCCCCGCAGGGGGTGCGGTTCCAGAACGGGGAGACCACGCGCAACATCATCGCCGGAAATTTCGACGAGCAGGGAACGCTCAACACGCGGCGCGAGTTCCGGGTGGCCGGCACGGCCGCGCTGGGGGCGGATATCTTCCTCTCGGATCGATTCGTGCTGAACCCGGAGGTGAGCTACTCGCGCGCCTTTACCGATGTTCTCTCCACCTTCGACTGGAAGGCCGATGTGGTAAGCGCCGGAGTTTCGCTCCGCTACGTGTTCGGAGGGGAGCGGGTGGATACGCTCCGTCCGGATATGCCCGCGCCGCAGCCGCTGGCGATGATGAACGCGGTGAACCAGGAGCCGGACGGATCGCGCCTGAAGTATGCCGAGGTGCTGGTGACGGAGGATCAGAGCTCCGAAGTGATACCGCTTCTTCCCTACGTCTTCTTCGCTGCGAACAGCGCGGAGATCCCGGCCCGCTACCGGCAGATCGCATCCGGCGTCACCTCCGGATTCAGCGAGCACACGCTGCGCGATTCCACCCTGGAGGTCTATCATCATCTGCTGGATATCGTCGGCAGCCGCATGAGGAGCTACCCGGAAGCGACTATCGCTCTTACCGGCAACCGCGAGCCGCTCGATGATGTGGGCGCCACCGATGCTCTTTCCTCCGCTCGCGCCGCCGCCGTCAAGGAGTATCTTACCTCGGTGTGGGGCATCGCCCCGGAGCGCATCTCCTCCCGCACGCGGGTGCTGCCGGAGCAGGTCTCCAATCGCACGGTGGCCGATGGGCGCGAGGAGAACCGCCGCGCCGAGATCAGTTCGAACGATCCGAGAATCCTTGCCCCGGTTACCCGCCGCGATGCCGCGCGCCGTATCGATCCGGCCGCCGTGATCTTCCAGCCGCAGATGCAGTTCGGTGAATCGGTGACCTCCTGGAGTCTGACGCTTGCAGCTCCCGGCGGGGCCGAAGTGTGGCGGCAGGATGGAACCGGAACGGTGCCGGCGGAGATTCCGTGGCCGGTGGCGGCCCGCTCGGTGGATGCGATGCTTCCTGCGGGATCGACCGAGGGGAGCGTAACGGCCCGGCTGGAGGCCCGCACCGCCGATGGCGGAACCGTACGTACCGAACGCGCCGTCCCGGTGCGCCGGAGCTTCCGCTCGCGCCGCCTGAACGGGGAGATCGTCAGCGACTCGCTGCTGGAGCGATACAACCTGATCTTCTTCGATTTCGATACGCCCCGCATCAGCGATTTCAACCGGCCGGTGGTGGACCTGATCCACGGCCGCATGCGCACCAGCTCCTCGGTGGGCATCACCGGTCTTACCGACCGCATCGGCGAGGAAGCCTACAACCGCGAGCTGTCGGCCCGCCGTGCCGAGGCGATGTCGGCCCAGGTGCGCTCCCGCATCGTGCCGGAGCGGATGGCCGCCGAGGGGGCCGGCGAGCGGCTGATCTACAACAACGATCTGCCGGAAGGGCGTATGTACAACAGGACGGTGGTGGTGGAGATCGCTACTCCGCTGGAGGAGACACCGTGATGAGAGAGAGAATTCCACGAACGATAACGGCGGCCGGCCGGTCCCTTGCCGGAGTAGCCGCCGCCCTGATGCTGCTGATGCTTGGAGGCTCGCCGCTGGCGGCGCAGTCCAGCCTGAGCATCGCCCGCGCGCTGCCGCCGTACGATCTTACGGCGGTCCTTCTCGCCAACGGCCACTTCTCGGTCTCTACCCGCTATACCGGCGAGGACAAGACGCTGATCTATCAGGAGGATGGCAGCGGCGGGCGCCCGGTGAACTATACGTCGCATATCCATTTCAAGGTGGACGATGTGATCTTTCATCTGCCGTACGAGCTCGATCCGGTCACGCGCGAGACGCCGCCGCCCAATCCGGTGAAGGTGACGGGGCTTTTCCGCGATACGCTGGCCGGGCGCCCCAGGATCAACGCCACCATGTACGGCGTGATGCCGGCCGGCGATACCGTGCGGTTCCTCTTCTCGATGCAGCCGGTGAAGCGGCCGAGCGGCGGCTTTATACGGCTTTCGGCGGAGGTGATCGGCTCCACGGCCCCGCACTCGGTGGGAGTGCTGATGCTGATCGATACCAAGATCGGCGATAACGATCGCGCGCCTATCATCTCATCGTTCGGCTACCAGACCACTGAAACCGAGTTCGATGCCGCCGTAGCTCCCGGCATGCCGGAGTTCTGGCTTGGGCTTGAAGGAACTCCCATCGCCCCGGGGCTCACCGCGCGCGGCAATCTCCGCGCTCCCGAACTGATCGAGCCCGATTATTTCCTCTTCGGCAACTGGAAGGACAACACCGCCGTTGCCGGTGCCGTGGGGCTTGCGCTGGCGCAGTGGGACGAGCGCCGCGCGTTCGATTTCGAATATACCGACAGCGCCATCCTGCTTCTCTGGAAGCAGCAGAACATGCCCGCCGGAACCCGGCGCCTGCTGGCATCCACCGAGATCGGCATCGTCGATTCGCTCGATGTGGTGTTCGGCGGTGGTGGCGGCGGCGGGGGAGGGATAGCGCTCGGCGGCGGTGGCGGGATCGGCGGGGGGAACGGCTGCCTCGGCTTCGATACGCTGATGCAGGCCGATTGCAATGATCCTCTCTATCATCCATACGCGCCGGATTCGCTCCAGTCGCTTTATCTGGTTACCAACGGCAGCGCGGCTCCGCTGGCCGGAGCGCGCGTGGTGGTGCCGTCGGTTCCGGCGGGGCTTTCGGTGCGGGCGCAGGCGGCCGGGGTGATACCGGGAACGCTCGCTCCCGATGCCACCGGCGTTGCCAATCTCACCTTCTATGCGGAGCCGAGGCTCTGGAGCAAGACCTTCAGCGTTCCGATAGCGCTGGTGTCCGATCCGGCCGATACGCTGATTCGCGATACGGTCTGCATCACGGTGCCGGGGCTGCTGGGGCGTATCGAGGCCGAGCCGCTGGCGTTTGCGCCGCTCTGCCCCGGTCTCTCCGATACGATGGATGTGACCGTGCGGCTGGACGGAACCCGCTGCCTCGATCTCGATCCGGTGGCGGTCCTCGTGGGGGCGCCTGCGGATATCGCGCAGTTCGAGATCCTCCCGCCGCTGCCCACACGCATTCCCGCCAATGGCGAGGTGACCTATCGTGTGCGCTACACCGCAGGAGCGCTCGGCCTTGCAAGCCGTGCCGGGCTGCGGGTATCGGTTGCGCAGAGCGGGCTGGATACGTTCGATCTCCCCGTAACGATCACCACCAGCGATACAGCCGCGTTGAGCGGTATCAGCCGGGCCGCGGAGTTCTCGTTTGCCGAGGCTACCGATACGCTCGATCTGGGCGCGGTCTGCGTGGGCGATACCGTCGCGCGCGACTGGGATATCTCCAACATCGGCGGCTGCGAGCTTGTGATCCGCGACGACTACACGTTCGAGAACGATGCGGCCGCGCAGTTCTCCGTGGAGAACGATGCCGAGTTTCCTCTGTCCATCCTGCGCGGCCGCGATGGGCGCGTCATCGTCCGCTTCGCTCCCTGGCTTCCGGGGCCTGCCGAGGCGCGGTTCATCATCCGGAGCGATGCCTTCCCGTTCGCCGATACCCTGGTGGTGCGGGGACGCGGCGATGTGCCGGCCTTCCAGGTGAGCGCTCCGCCTCCTTCGGCCGATACGCTCTGCCCCGGAGAGCGCTTCACTGCGCGGATTCCGGTGGATAATCCCACCGCCTGCCCGGTGGTGATACGCTCGGTGACGAGCGACAACGGCGGCTTCACGGTGGATGCGCCGGGGGGCTTCATCGTCCCGCCGAAGAGCAGCCGCTACATCTTCACCGAGGGGCGTTTCGATACTCCCGGCGAGTACACCGCCAACATCCGCGTGCTCTCGGCCGATGCCGGCGAGCAGACCGTGAGCGTACAGACGATAGTGGCCTCGCGGCTGCTGGTGCATGATGCGGCCGTGGAGTATGGCGATGTGCGCCGTGGTACCAGCAGCGCCCCCAAACGCCTGACGATCTCTTCGGCCGGAACTGCCGGTGTGGAGATCAGAAGGATACGCCTTGCCGGCGCGAACGATGCCGAATATTCCTATACGCTTCCCGGCGGCCAGACCATGCCGGTGTGGCTGGCTCCCGGCGCTACGCTCGATGTGGATATCACCTTCTCCCCGGCGGATCTGGAGACGCGCCGGGCCGTGCTTCAGATCGAGACCAGTCCGGATGCAAGCTGCTCGCTGCCAGTTCCGGTGGAGCTCCAGGGACGCGGGGTGATGCCGGTGATCGATGCCCCGCGCAGGCTCTACGAGCTGGGGCGGATCTGCGCCGGCGGAACGACCGATACCGCGGTGGTGCTGCGCAATCTGGGCAATGCGCCGCTGACGGTGACCGGCGTGCTGCTGCGGGAAACATCCGGCCGCGCCGGGGTTATCGCGGCCGGGCTTCCGGTCACGATCCCGGCCGATTCCTCCCGCCTTGTGAGGCTTCAGATAGAGCCGGAGCTGCTGGGGCGCTTCGGGGTGGATCTCCAGTTCACCAGCGACGGCGAGGCGTTCGTGCCCGGGGATACGGTGATCCGTATTGCCGGTGCCGGCGTGATCTGCGGCAGCATCGGTATCGATACCATGCGGGCGAATATCGGCGAGGTGGTGCGTGTGCCGGTTCGCATCGATGCGGTCGGCCTGGCTCCGGCCGAGGTGGCGCGGCTGCTGAACGAGTCGGGCTATCAGGCGATGAACTTCAGCATCGGCCATGACCGGCGCCTGGTGCGGTTCCTGGCGGTCCCGCCGGTTGGGGGGATGATAGCGGGGCTTGCAACGCCGGCTGTGGTGAATCCCTCCGGCGCGGGCGTGACGGTGACCACCGTAGCTTCTCCCGGCGATCTGCGGGAGGAGAGCACGCTGGCCGAGCTTTCGCTCGATGTGCTGCTGGGGGATAAGGATCGTACGCCGCTCGATCTTTCGCTCGGCGAATTTGCCGGAGGATGGCACGATCTCCAGGTGCACGACGGGCTTCTGCTTGCGGAGTATTGCGCGATAGATCTGCGCTACGTGACGGTGGCCGGGCCGGTGCTGCGAGCCTCGCGCCAGCCGCTGAAGGGGGATGGGGAGCTGCTTCTGTATATGCCGGAGCCATCGCGCGCGCGGCTGTTCCTCTACGATGGGTTCGGCAATCCGGCGGCGATGCTTCTGGATGAGGATCTCGGTGCCGGCACGCGGCGCATACCGATCGGGAGCTATAACCTTTCGTCCGGCGTCTACCAGGCGGTGCTGGATACACCGGCCGGCCGCACCACCGTACGGATCGTGGTGGTGGAGTAGCTGAACCGGGCTGCGTGCGGAATCACTTCCGCGCCCATCGTTCCCGCAAATAAAAATCCCCGGCTCCTGAACGGATGCCGGGGATTTTTTCTATCTGCCCTGCCGTCTTCATGAGCGGCCCGAGCGAGCATCCTGACAGACGCTCTCCAGGCCGTCACTGGCCCGCGGGGGGCTGCCACAGTTCTATGCGGTTGCCCTCCGGGTCCATCACCCATCCGAACTTTCCATACTCGGATTCATCCACCTTCTCATCGACGTCGCAGCCCTCGGCTCGAAGCGCGGCCAGCACCCCGTGCAGATCCTCCACGCGGTAGTTTATCATAAACGCCGAGGTGCTGGGAGCGAAATGCCCGGGTGCATCATCGAAGATCGTCCATACGGTGCTTCCTTCTCCTGCAGGATTCTCCGGGCTTTGCCAGCGGAAGATTTCACCTCCCCAGGTCTCGTCGCCGATGCCGAGGTGCTTGCGATACCACTCGCGAAGGGTCTCCGGGTTCCTTGCCTTGAAAAAGATGCCGCCGATTCCGGTTACACGATTCATACATATTCCTCTGGGATGGGTTGGAGCGATCTCCCTCTGAAGCAGGTTCGGTATGCTTACTGCCGGAGGTATGCCGGCGGGAAGATGCAAGCACCTCCGTCATCTTCAGGATGGAAGATGTTTTCACTGCCGGTCTAGAACGTCACACTCTTCACCTGTTGGTCCCCGTTGAACAGCGTCAGCGATGCGGCCGACGCCGGTATCACGATGGTCTGCGAGTTCTGGGTGAGATAGCCGGAGCCTACCGAGAACTCGTGGCGCCGTTTCGTGCCGTCCTTCATCGCCAGCACGCCGTGGGTGGCGGTTACCGAGGGATCGAGCGTGAAGAAGCGCATCTTCCCGGAGTTCCCTTCCAGTCTGAACGACTGCACCCATCCGCCGTTGTTGAGCACCATGTTGCAGAGCGCGCTGTTTCCTCCCTTGCCGATACGCACCGCCGCAGCGCCGCGCGCATCGGCGCGGGCCACCACGCCGCTCTGCTCCGGGGTAAGCGGGGTAAAGCCTCCCTTTCCATCGCCCAGCATCACCAGTCCGCAGCTTGCGTCGTAGCGGGTGAGCATCGGCTCCGGGCCGTCGTAGAAATTGCCGGACATGAACAGATCCAGATTGCCGTCGGCGTTGTAGTCATCGGCCAGCAGACCGAACGTGGGGGAGAGCTGCGCCATCAGCGGGAGGTCGTGCATGGCAAAGCGGCCCCCTCCCAGGTTCTCGATATAGCTGGTGGTGAAGCGGTTCACCGTGGTATGATAGGCGGCCTTCAGCTTCTCGGCGGGATACATCTCCTGGATGGTGGCCTGCGCATAGCTGGTGAAGGTGTTGAACTTCGCCTGGGTGGATGGGATCTGCATCGACATCCTGTCGCGGTCCACCACCGGGAACAGCTTGCCGTACTTCCTGTCGTTGTAGGCCAGCACGCCGTCCAGCGAGCCATTGCCGTCGAAATCGAAGCTGTACATCTCTATCGGATACTCCGGCGAGGCCCTGTAGCGCCAGTTGTGGCCCAGGTTTCCGGCCACATAATCGATATCGCCGTCGTTGTCGAAATCACCCGCCACGAGGCTGTTCCACCAGCCGCTGGCCGAGTCGATGCCGGTATTCTGCCGTGTTGCGAAACGTCCCCCGTTGTTGTCCAGCACGCGCACCGGCATCCATTCGCCGGCGATGAGAAGATCGAGATCACCATCGTTGTCATGATCGCTCCAGATTGCCGCGCAGACCATGCCGGCCTTCATCAGCTCCGGCGCAACCTGTTCGGTGACATCGCTGAAGCGGCCTCCGTCGTTGCGGAGGATGTAGCTTCGGGTCGGCATCGGATACTTGCCGGGCACCAGCCTGCCGCCTACGAACAGGTCCAGGTCGCCGTCGCGGTCGTAGTCGCCGGCCACCACGCAGGAGCCACTGGTGGCATCGGCCGGGATGGCATTGGCGCTCTTGCTGAACACTCCCTTGCCGTTGTTGATATAGAGCCGGTCCTGCAACGGAGCGGCCCCTTCGGGGGTCTCGTTGCCGCCGCTTACCACATACAGGTCAAGATCGCGGTCGCCGTCGGCATCGAAGAAGATCGCCCCCATATCCTCGCTGGCGGCATCGGCGCGGAAGATCGCGGAATCGGAGGAGCGGAGGAACCGGCCATTGCTCTGCTGGATGAAGAGGGCTCCGGCCTCGCCCAGCGCGCCGCCGATGAAGATGTCGTCGAGCCCGTCCGCATTGACGTCGCCGACGGCCATGCCCGGCCCGTTCTGCGAGAGGCGGCGGGGGAGGATGCGCTCGCGCTTCAGGTCGTCGAAGATGTTCTCGCGATGACGGTATGCGATGGTCTTCGCGGTGTCGGCGAGGGCGAACAATCCCCTGGCCGCTTTGGCCTTCTCGCGCGACCCCGCGGCGTTCTTCTGCGAGAGCTTCAGCGTCTGGTTGGCCGCGATATTCTTCACCGTCTGCACCTTGCCATCGGGCCAGCGCACGGTGATCTCATCTACCGACGAGGCGGCCCCGAGCCCGAAGTGGAGCGTCTGGTCCACCGAGCCGAGATAGCCGCGCACCGGGTAGTGTTCCAGCATCTGCTGGCGATCGCCGGTCCGTATCGACACGCGGGCGCCGTAGGCGGCGGGATTCTTCCCCATCCCTTCGAGCTGCACGCGGAGATAATTTCCCCTTCCCTCCTCGCGCGCCATGTTGCGGTAGATGAATGCGGGGGCATCCACATTGTTGGTCACCAGATCCAGATCGCCATCGAGATCCAGATCGATATAGACCGAGCCGTGCGAGAAGGATGGCTGATCCAGCCCCCAGGCATCGCTGACGTTGGAGAAGGTGAGATCGCCATTGTTCCGGAACCCGTAGTTGGGCACCGGCACCGAAGGATAGCGTTGCGCCACCTTCAGCATCCGTTGCCGCAACTGGGTTTCGGTAGGGTTGGTATAGACCTCATCGCCCGGCTCCACCAGCATCACACGGTAGGAGGCATCGCGCGAAGTGAGATCGCGTTTGATACCGTTGGCGACGAACGCATCCTTCAGGCCGTCGTTATCGAAGTCGGCCACGAGCACCGCCCAGCTCCAGTCGGTGGAGCTGATGCCTGCAAGCTGCGCTATCTCGCTGAAGATCCCGCCGCCGCGATTCAGCTGGAGCATGTTTCTGGGCACCTGTGCCGAGTCGAAGATGGGGCTGAGCACCGAGAGGCTCTGCGAGAGCGCAAGCTCGCGGACGTGATCCTCCGGGATCATATCCAGGCTGAAGATATCGGGCAGGCCGTCGTTGTTGTAATCGGCGATATCGCTCCCCATCGTGGAGGTGCTGTAGTGGCGGAGCATGGAGCCAACCTTGTCGGTGAAGGTACCGTTCCCGTTGTTGATATAGCAGATGTCGCGTGCCTCGAAATCGTTGGCGACGAAGATGTCGGGGCGGCCGTCGCCGTTGAGGTCGGAGATGGTGACGCTGTGAGCGTAGGCGGTATCGGCGATGCCTGCCTGGGTGCTTACATCGGTAAAGGAGTTGTTGCCGTTGTTGCGATAGAGGCGGTCGGGGTTGCCGGAGCGGGTCCAGCTTCCATCGACGGTCCTGCCGTTGACGGCCAGATACATATCGAGATCGCCATCGCCGTCGTAGTCGAAGAAATTCGCCTGGGTGCTGAAGTCGCTGGCGTCCAGCCCGAACTCCTTCGCCCTGTCGGTGAAGTTTCCCCTGCCGTCGTTGAGATAGAGTTTGTTGGGGGCCTCGATGCGGCAGACGTAGAGATCGAGATCGCCGTCGGCATCGATATCCACCATCACGGCTCCCCGGCGGATGTAGCCGGAATCGGCCAGGCCGGATCGCTCAGTGGCATCCTCGAAGGTGAAATTCCCCTTGTTGATATAGAGCCTGTTGCCGACGGAGGTGGCGCAGAAGAAGAGATCGGGAAGCCCGTCGCCGTTGATATCTCCGGCGGCCACACCGCTCCCGTTATAGGAGTTGATGTTGTTGACGCCGTTGAGCAGCTCGTTCTCGGTGATGATATCGGCGAAGCGTACCCCCGTTTCATCCGGAGAGAGGAGCTGGAAGAGCGTGGTCAATGCTTCCTTGTGCCCGCTCGGCCCCGGTTGTGCATATGCGGGGGCGGCCATACCGGCAAGGGAGAGAAGTACCAGACAGAGTAGAACGCGTATCATGTTGGTATCGGTTGAGAGTCGAGGGGTCGAAGGAGAAGAGGTCCGGAATCCGGGGTCTTGGAGTCCGGGGCCAAAATACAGCGGAGAACGAGAACGGCCCGCATGGTGTTCATTCTGCCGCTGCGGGCTTGCGGCTGCGGCCCACACCAGCGACAGCCGCCGCGGGCGGGGACTACAGGCTATTCGCTACCATCTCTCCTCCTACATCATTTCCACCATCACCATATCACCGGGTGCCGGGGTCCGGCTCTCTTCGGGGAGCACGATCAGGCAGTTGGCGCGGCTCATGGAACTCATGGCGCCGCTGGACTGCGAGCCG
This sequence comes from Candidatus Kapaibacteriota bacterium, assembly GCA_048594725.1. Classification (GTDB taxonomy): domain Bacteria; phylum Bacteroidota; class Ignavibacteria; order OLB7; family OLB7; genus JAFDZV01. The sequence continues at coordinate 37,515 of JBMDXA010000164.1, read as the reverse complement.
GTGGTGGAGACCATCAGAGCGCCATCCTCTGCGGTGGCGAGGATGGCCCGGACGAAATGGCGCTTGTCGTCACGTTTGGCGATGGGGGTTGCAAGGCGGGCCTGAAGGGGGATGGCCGATTCCCGGCGGTGGAGCAGGGCGGCGAGCGCCGGGGCCACGAACTGGCGGAACGTCACCAGCGTGGAGACCGGGTTGCCGGGCAGACCGAAGACCAGGGTGCGCTGCTCCCCCTCATCGTATGTCCCGAAGAGCACCGGTTTTCCCGGCTTGATCTTCACCTTGTGGAACTGCACCTGCACGCCGAGCGCGGGGAGGATCTGCTGCACGAAATCGTAGATGCCGGCCGAGACGCCGCCGGTGGTCAGCAGGAGATCGTAGCGGAGCCCCTCCTCCAGTTTCTCCTCCAGCTCCTCGCGGTCGTCGCGGGCGATGCCCAGATCGATCGGCTCGGCGCCCGCCTCCACGCACGCCGCGTAGAGGGCGGGTCCGGTGCTGTTGCGTACTCCGCCGGGGGAAGGAGTTTTAAACGGCTCCACGATCTCGTTGCCGGTGGAGAGTATGCCCACCTTCGGTTTCACCCGCACCGGAACATTGACTATGCCGAGCGAGGCCAGCACGCCGATATCGCCGGGGGTGATGCGTTTGCCCGATTCTATCGCCACCGATCCGGCGCGGAGATCATCCCCCGCATTCCGTATCGATTCCCCCAGCCGTAGTGCCCTGCGCGCTTCCACGATGCCGTCCGCCTCCGATGTCGCCTCCACCTCCACCACCGCGTTTGCCCCTTCCGGCAACAGCCCGCCGGTCATGATCCGCACCGCTTCCCCCTGTCCCAGCGTTCCCTGGAAGAGCGTTCCCGCCGATGCCTCTCCTACAACCGCCAGCCGCGCCGGCCGTTCCGGCGATGCTCCCGCCAGATCCTCGGCGCGCACGGCATAGCCGTCCATCGCGGAGTTGGGCGCCGCCGGAATATTTTCCGCCGCCACGACCGGCCCGGCCAGCACCCGTCCGAGCGAGAGGACGAGCGGAACGGTTTCAACGGGGCGATCGTCCCGGCAGTTGTCGAGTACGATACGGAGTGCGCTGGTGTAGTCGAGCATGGAGGAGATAGATAGTAGCGCGTAGAGCCTGGTTGTTAGGAAGAGAGAAACGCAGGCACTGAGGCATAGGTGCTTACGTACCTACGGATATGTTTTTGAGATGCGTTGTCGCGACGTTCGACTCCGCGACCCCTGCTGCTAGCACCTCGCACGGAGTAGAACTCCGCGCGAACAGTGGGGACTTCAATGGAGCTAAGCATTTTCACACCAGGAAGAATGGGCCGCTCCTACGGAGCTTCCGGAATGGGGAGAGGGGAGGGGCCATGCTACAGATAGGCAACACCTATAGGTGTTGGCTCCGGGGGCCACAACAGAGTAACCATAGTGAAAGCTGCTCCAGCAGCAACGAGAGAAGAGTCCTGATCTGCCAGCCGATTTTTCTCTCGTTGCTTTTTCCTCCGTGACTTCCCCCAATCTAAAATCGTAAATCTAAAATCGAACATCCCCTCTTCTCTCGTCGCTCTTTCCTCCGCGGCTTCCCCAATCGAAAATCCAAAATCGAAAATCTAAAATTCCCCTACCCTCGCTCGATCCGGTACAGATTGAACATGCCCACCAGCAGGAAGAGAATGTTCACCATCCAGGCGGTGAGAATCGGGGGGACCACATCGGCGTAGCTGAAGGTCTTGCTCACTTCGGTCAGGATCAGGTATATGGCGCTGACCAGCGCGGTAACCGCGATCTGCACGGCGGCGCCCCCCTTGCGCTGTCCGCTGGAGAAGGGGATGCCGAAGAAGATCACGATCATCGCGGCGAAGGGGAAGGAGAATTTCGCATAATAATCCACCAGCAGGCGGTTCACATCGCGCCCGCCGATCCGCTCCTGTTCGATACGGCCACGGAACTCCTCCAGCGTCAGCTCGTTGACATGCTGCTGCGAGAGGTTCAGCTCATGCGGGGTGATCGGGAGGAAGGGGATCTCGCGCTCCACGAACGGTGTGGCCGCCACGCGCGCCGGATCGCTGAAGTTGCGGGCCACGCCGGAGACCATCACCCAGACGTTCTTGGTGGTATCGAACCGCATGGAGGTGGCGTCGATCCGTTCGGTGATCTTCAGCGCGCTGATGGTATCGGTTGCCACATGCGCGGCGGTTGCGCCGCTGCGGTCCAGCGACGAGACCACCATTGCAGCCGCCGTATCGAACCGCTCGATGCTCACCTGGCTGGCCTCTCCCTTGGCCGGATCGAAATAATCCATCAGCAGATTGACCGAGGGAGAGATGCGGAGAAAGACATTCCGCTGTCCGCCGATGACATCCTTGCCGAGATACTGCCGCTTGATGGCGAAATGGAGTTTGTTGGTGACCGGCACCACCCATCCATCGAAATAGATCATGCCGCCGCTGACCAGCAATCCGAAGAGGAACAGGGGGGCGGCAAGGCGGCGCATGCTCCGTCCGCCGGCGCGGATGGCCGTAAGCTCGTTGGTGGTATCCAGCCGTCCCACGGTGAAGAGGCTGGCAAGGAGCATTCCGATCGGCACGATCAGGTGCACGATATCGGGGATCATGTAGATATAATACTGAAGGATGATCGGGCTCTCGACGTTGCGGTCGAAGAAATCATCCAGATTCTCCATCAGATCCACCGCGATATAGATCACGATGAATGCGAGCAGCCCGAACATGAAGGTCATGACGAACTGCCGGAGTATGTAACGGTCGATCCTGTCCATGCTCGGCCTGGCGTTACTGGCGCTTCGGTTCTGTGGTTTCGGAAGGGGTATCGGGGCTGCCGGACTCGGTGCCGGATTCCGGGCCTGGGCCGGAAGCGCTTCCCGGCCCCTCGTCCGATTCGATCCCCCATCCCTTCAACTCCGTTATCATCGGCTCGTCGGTGAGCCGGTAGTGCACCGGGGTGATGGTGACGTAGCCTTCGTCGATCATGGGGTCGTCGCTCTGTTTCGGTCCGAGGATCACATGTTCGCCGGCCAGCCAGTAGTAGGGTCGGTCCATCGGGTCCTGGCGCAGCTCGTAGTGATCGTTCCAGTACGACTCCGCCTGGGGCACCACACGCACCCCCCGGATCTCCGTCTCCGGCACCGCCGGGATATTGACGTTCAGGAGGATGCCGCGGGGCAGACCCCGTTCGGCCACGATCGGGACCAGCCATGCGGCCACCTTCGCGGCGTAGCTGAAATCGGCGGTGTGGGAGAAATCATCCAGCGAGAAGGCGATCGAGGGGATGCCGAGTACGGTTCCCTCGGTGGCCGCCGACACCGTTCCGGAATAGATCAGCGAGAGGGCGGTGTTGCGGCCGTGGTTGATGCCGCTGACGACGATATCGGGGGGGCCATCCGGCAGAAGATGTTTCACCGCCAGCTTGATGCAATCGGCGGGATATCCGCTTACCGCCCATCCGGCCGGCGCTCCATGGCGATAATGCCTGGTAGCGCGGAGCGGCACCGCCACGGTGAGCGCATGCCCCACGGCCGAGCGTTGCGTATCGGGGGCCACCACGGTGACATCTCCCACCGAGGCCAGCGCCGAGGCCAGTGCCACGATGCCGGGGGCGTCGATGCCGTCGTCGTTCGAGATAAGAATGCGAGGTTTTGAATTCACGGTACGGATCAGACGATGTTGTCAGGCGGCGGGCCGGAAGAAGGGAGGGGAGGTATCCGGGCTATCCGCTCCGGCGTAACTTCCTATCCCGCAGGCGCCGCACGAAAGGCAGAACGCCAAGACCGGCAACGGTGCCGCCCTTGGCGCTGGAACGGAGTCCCCGTCTCTACCGGCGGGGAGATGTATGGCGGACGGTGCCGGCCGGCCGGTTATCTGGTGACGTCGTTATAGAGGACGAACGCCATGAAGATGAGCAGCAGGGCGAAGCCGACCTGCTGGATCGCCATACGGATCTTCAGCGGAACCTCGCGGCGGATGGTCCCTTCGATAAGGATGAAGATCAGATGCCCGCCGTCGAGCGCGGGGATTGGCAGGATGTTCATGCAGGCGAGGGTCACCGAGAGGGCACCCATCAGCTTCAGGAACTCGGCAAGGCCGCGCGCGGCGGTCTGCTGGGCCACGCTGGCGATCATCACCGGTCCTCCCACGGAGTCCTTCAGCTTGGCATCGCCGCTGAGAAGTTTTCCCACAAGGCCGAAGGTGCCGGCGGTAACCGCGATGGTCTCATCGAACCCTGAGGATATCGCCTCGCCGAACCCGTAATCGATCCGTTCGAGCGGGCCGTTATAGGTGGAGAGCATGGTACCGATCTTCGCATCGGCGGTCGGTTTCACCGGGATGAACATGACCTGGCCGTTGCGCCGTATCTCCAGCGTGACCACCTTGTCCTTGTTCTCGGCGATATGCTGGGTGAAATCATCGTGTGCCCATATATCACGCCCATCGGCACGGGTGACAACATCACCCGGCTTCAGCCCTGCCTTTTCGGCGGGGGTATCCTTCACCACTTCCTTGATCTCCACGTAGTGCGAGCTGGAGTAGGGGATCACCGAAAGCTCCATGCTCTGCTCGGGAATCCTGGAGCGGGGGATGGTGATGGTTGCGGGGGTACCGGCGCGGTCCACCGCAAGGGTGATATCCTCGTCGGCATGTTCGATATAGATCTTGCGCGGGATCTCCTGGAAGTACTTCACCGGCTCGCCGTTGACCGCGGTGATGCGGTCTCCGGGGCGCAGGCCGGCGGCGGCCGCGGCGCTGGTCTCCGGGATATGCCCCACCGTGGTGGTGGCGTACCAGGTCTTCCCCTCGGTGAAGTTCAGCAGGGCGAACACGATCACCGCGAGGATGAAGTTCATAATCACCCCGGCGGAGATGATGAAAGCCTTCTGGAAGGTGTTCTTCGAGCGGAACTCCCATGGTTCCGGCGGGCGCGTGGTGAACTCGGTATCCATGCTCTCATCGACCATGCCGGCGATCTTCACATAGCCGCCTATCGGGAATGCGGAGATACGGTAATCGGTATCCCCCTCAAGCTCCAGATCGGCCGGGAGCTTGCCGAAGGTGAAACCGGTTCTCCGGTTCCAGCCGAACAGGCGCGGCCCCATTCCGACGGCGAAGACATCGGCCCGGACACCGCACCAGCGAGCGGCCAGGAAGTGGCCCATCTCATGGACGAAGACCAGAATACCGACAAGTACGATGAAAGCCAGTACGGCTTCGATATAGAACATGGCAATAGAGACTACATGATGAGGCGGCAGAGGCCTCGAAATCTGAGGGTATCAGGGCAGCCGGGGAGAAATATATCAAGAAATGTTACCATCCCCGCCTGGGGGTGCCGATACGGTTGCCCGCAGCGATAGTTCTGCTGCTCGTATCCGGTTCCAGGAGCGGATTCGGGTGGGCCCGGCCTCGTCTGCTGCTACTGTACAAGATAAGAACGAACTGCTTCCCGTGTTCGTTTATCGGCCGCCAAGATATTATCGAGCGAGGGATCATCCTGGATTGCCGATTCCTCCAGCGCCCGTTCTATCAGGCGGGGGATATCGGTAAAGCCGATCCGCTCCTCCAGAAATGCGGCCACGGCCACCTCGTTGGCGGCGTTCAGGGTTGCCGGTGCGGTTCCCATCCGTTGCAGTGCCTCGTAGGCCAGCCGCAGGCAGGGGAAGCGGCCGGCGTCCGGTTCCTGGAAGGTGAGGGTGCCGATACGCGCCAGGGAGAGGCGCTCGAAATCGTTGGCGATCCGTTCGGGCCAGGCCAGGGCATACTGGATCGGTACACGCATATCGGGCATGCCGAGTTGCGCTTTCACCGAGCCATCGATGAACTCCACCATCGAGTGCACTATCGATTGCGGGTGCACCACCACCCCCACTTTTTCGAGCGGGAGATCGAAGAGCCAGCGCGCCTCGATCACTTCCAGCCCCTTGTTCATCAGCGTGGCCGAATCGATGGTGATCTTCGGCCCCATGCTCCAGTTGGGATGTTTCAGCGCCCGCTCCAGGGTCACCTCGCCGAACTGCTCGGCCGGAAGCTCCCGGAACGGCCCGCCGGAGGCGGTAAGCACGATCCGCTCGATGGAGCCGGCCGGCTCTCCCACAAGGCACTGGAAGATGGCGCTGTGCTCGCTGTCCACCGGGATCAGCGTTGCGTTGTATTGCTTCAGAAGAGAGTTGATAAGCTCCCCGGCCACCACCAGGGTTTCCTTGTTCGCCAGCGCCACGCGTTTTCCGGCGCGTATGGCGGCGATGGTGGGGGCCAGGCCCACAAATCCCACCAGTGCGCTCATCACCACATCGATATCGGGCGCCGAGGCTACCTCCGCAAGAGCATCCTCCCCCTCCAGCACCCGTACCTCTTTTCCGCAGCGGGCGCGCAGCTCTGCGGCGGAAGGTTCATGGCACACCACGACGGTATCGGGGTGGAATTCCCCGATCTGCCGGGCCAGTAGCTCGATATTGGAGTTGGTGGTAAGGCAGGCCGCGCGATATCGTCCGGGATTGCGCCGCACCACATCCAGGGTCTGGGTGCCGATGGAGCCTGTCGATCCGAGAATGGTCAGTTGTTGCAAGGTAGTTGCTCGCAGGATTGCGTCATGTTCAGTTGGCTGTTCCCACAGGGAATCGTGGAATATGCGAAACGGGGAGGAGAGAGAGCCAGAAGAAAGCGCCGGCGGGGGCAGGAGCCGGGGGAGCCTCATATTCTTCTTCCGGCTTCTTCTAACAACGGAGCCGGCTGGTGGGCCGGCTCCGTTGTACAGCGATCAGTATCAGGCTGCGATATCTTCGGTTTTTCTCGCCTTCTTTTTCGATCCGTTGTCGTCGGCGAATTTATCGGTGATATCGCTCTGGCTGCGGAGGGAGTGGAAATGGAACTCCTCCACCGGGAGCGAATCATCGGGCACCACCTTGATGCGGACGAAATACTTGAGCATCATCCTGGTCAGGCGGCTCATCTCCCCTTCGGTGAGATAATCGATGATGCTCGGGTTGGCCGAGAGGGTCAGGCGGAACTCGCGCGAGCCCTCCTTGAAGCGCTGGATCCATCGTTCGATGTTCCGCACCACGGTGCTTTTCGACTGCACCAGGCCGCTGCCGGAGCAGATCGGGCAGGGCTCGGAGATGGTCTGCACCACCTGCTGGCGGATGCGCTGGCGGGTCATCTGCACCAGGCCGAACTGGGTCATCGGCAGCACCACCGATTTGGCGCGGTCCTTTTTCATCTCCTTCTTCAGCTCATCATAGACCTTCTTGCGGTTCTTCTCATCGTAGAGATCGATGAAGTCCACCACGATAAGGCCGCCGATATCGCGAAGCCTGATCTGCCGGGCGATCTCCCGCGCCGATTCCAGGTTCGTCCTCAGGGAGTTCAGTTCCTGATCCTTCTTGCCGGCATAGCGGCCGGAGTTCACGTCGATCACCATCATCGCCTCTGTCTGGTCGAGGATGATATAACCGCCGGACGGGATGTAGATCTTCCGTTCGGAGATGCGCTGAAGCTCCTTTTCCACGCCGCACTTGTCGAAGACCGGCTGCTGGCCGCTGTACAGCTCCACCTTGTTGACGAGCTGCGGGGCGGCCCACTCCACGTAATCGCGGATCTCCTTGTACAGAGCCTTGTTATCGATCACCACCCGGTTGGTATCGGGGGTGAAGAGGTCGCGCATGACGGTGTTGGCGATCGACTGGTCCTTGTACAGAAGGCCCGGCTGCTCGCGCACCTTGATCTTCTGTTCGATCTCGCGCCAGTTCTCGATCAGCTTCATCAGGTCCTGCTTAATCACCTCCTCATCCTTGTCCTGGGCCACGGTGCGGATGATGCAGCCATGTCCTTCCGGGAGGATGCTCTTGGCGATACGGCGGAGCCTGCGGCGCTCCTTCATGTTCTGCACCTTGCGGGAGATGCCGATGGCCGGATCGAGCGGCAGAAGCACCAGGAACCGTCCTGGGAGGCTCACCTTGGTGGTCACGCGAACACCCTTGGAGGCATACGATTCGCGGGTCACCTGCACGATCACATCCTGCCCCTTCTCAAGGGCGATAGTGACCTCGCCGGAGCGCTTGGTCTGGAAGGTGGGGAGCTTCGCGTCCACCGTCGAGCCCTTCACCGGCGCATCGTCATCGCCGGAGCGTGGACGTTTTGCGCGTGACGGGCGTTTCGGACGCGGGGTCTCCGCCGGGGCTTCGCCGGAGGGGGGCGTATCGGCCGGTTTCGCCGCGCGGGAGGTGCGCCGTGCCGGTTTCACAGTTTTCTCCGCCGCAGGCGCGGGCACCGCAGCGGCTGCCTCGGTGGGTTCGGCCGCCGGTTTCTTTGCACGGGAAGCGCGGGGGGCACGTGCCGGCTTCACCGGTTTCTCCTCGCGATTTTCCTGCGGAGCGGCCGCCGGTGCGGTTGCTGCCGGCGCAGTTGCTACGGGAGCGGGGAGTTCCGGGGCGGCTTCGGGCTGGGCCGGGCGTTCCCGTTCCTGGCGGGGACCGCGGCGATTCTCGCCCCGGTCGTATCGCTGGCGGGGTTCGGAGACGGGGGAGGGCTCTTCGGCCCGTGCCTGCGGCTCCCGTGCTGGCGGCACCCCTGCGGGGCGTTCCTCCTCGCGCTCGCGCCGGGGCTCTTCCCTGCGTCCGTCGCGACGGTCACTGGAATAACGGCCGGAGCGTTCCTCGCGGGGCGACTCCTGCCGGTCATCGCGGCGCGCTTCCCTCGGTTCCTGGCGTTCCTCCGCCCGTTCCGCCGGACGGCGTTCGTTCCGGTCATCGCGGCGATCCTCGCGGCGCGCTTCCGGCGCCTGCGCGCGGGGCTCTTCGGAGCGTTCGCCCGTCTCCTGAGCGTCGGCTTCGCGGCGTCCTTCCCAGCGATTGCCACGGCGGCGATCGCGGCCATGACGATCGCGGCGATCGTTTTTCTGTTCTTTATCGGTGCGGGGAGTTTCGGCTGTTCCTTCCTCGCTCTGGGGGCGTTCCGGTTCGTTTCGCTGGTCGCGGCGTCCCTCCTGGGGGCGTTCGGAGCGCTCGGGGCGTGCCTGCTGCCGGTCGCGGTTTCTATCGCGGTCCCGCTCGCCGTTCCGCTCACCCTCGCGATCTCTGTCGCGATCACGGTCGCCGGCGGGGCGCCCTTCGCGGTTATCGGGGCGGCGTTCGGCGCGCTCTTCCTGGCGGCGGTCATTGCGCTGGCCGTCGCGGGGGCGGTCATTGCGTTCGGTACGAGGGGTTTCCAGGGAGGGCATCTCGTTGTTATTTCCGGCTATATCCGGTCCGCCGGCCCCTGCCTCGGGGCGTTCATCCCCTTCGCCCTGTTCGCTGTTCCTTTTACGGTTGCGGCCACGTCCGCCACGGCGCCCGCGCTTGCGGCGGCGGCGGCGTCCTCCGGCATCATCACCATCGGCCGAATCGGTGCCATCGCCCCCTTCCTCGTCGGATGTGCCCTCATCCAGCCCTTCCGGCAGATCGAGGTCATCATCTTCCTCATCATAATCGTGAGTATCCGGCTCTACGGGGAGGCGTGAAGCGAGCTCTTCCTGTTCCTCCCGTGTCTCCGGGGCGCGGTCACGCCGGTCGCGATCGCGGCCATTGCCGCGGCGGTCATCACGGCCGCGTCCTTCTCTGCGGGAATCGGTTTCTTTCGGAGCCTCGTCGCGGTGTGAGCCTTCGGCCTGCGGTTCGCGGCTTCCGGCGCGTTCCTCACGGTTTCCTTCGCGACGGTCATCGCGGCGTCCTTCCGGACGATCCTCGCGGCGCCCGTCACGATCACGTCCCTCCGGGCGGGCATCGCGGCGATTATCCCGATCGCGGCGTTCCTCCCGGCCCTCGCTTCGACCCTCGCCTCGGCCTTCTCTGCGTCCCTCGGGGCGTCCTTCTGAGCGGCCTTCGGTGCCTCTGCCGTTACGTCCGTCGCGTCCCTCGGCTCTTCCCTCGCGGTTTTCGCGTCCTTCCGGGCGGGCATCGGAGCGTCCGTTCCGTTCCTGTTTGCGGCGGTCATCCCCCTGGCGGCCGGACGGCTCGCGAGATTCGGCGGGGCGATCCTCGGCGGATTTCTCCGTGCCATCGCGGCGATGATCGTCTTTACGGCCGCGGTCGTTGCGGCGTTCCTTCCCCTCGGCCGGTCTGGTTTCGGGCTTGGAGGGGGGGTCTTTTTCGATTTCCTCGTCGTCGTCGTCCTCATCGTCCTTGTCGTCGAGGAGGTCTTTGAATTCGTCGAGGGCGGAGCCGACATCGGAGAAGTGGAGGAATGCGTCCTGGGTTTCGCCGATATCGATGAACGCGGCGTTCATCCCCTGGACCACGCGTTCGACGCGGCCAAGGTAGATCGATCCCACATGGCGTTCCTTATCGGGAACTTCCAGGAAGATCTCGGCTAGACGATCGTCCTCCGTGATAGCAACGCGAATCTCCGTGGATGTGGCGTTGATGATGATTTCTTTCTTCATGTATGAGAGAATGGGGCCGTGGACCTAAGCGGCGGCGGGAGAGGACGGGCGGGAAGAAAGCGGCAGACTGAGAAGAACGGGGAGAGCGTAACCAGACGGGAACTTGTGCGGAGACGGGAGGGAATCCAATGTGGACGCTGCCGCGGTTCACCAACCACCGGGCGCATCCACCATACTCCTCACGCTCTGGAGCGCTCTGCTGCGCGAATCCTTCCGGCACCGGGCGCGTGAGTGCGAGTCCCGATGGTGCGCGCATCCGTTCAGCCTCCTTGCGGAGACCGCGAGCGCGAGCGACCATGCTCAGCAACTTACGCACCGAAGACCAATCGGCGCCGAAACGTACCACGGACAATGTGGACTTTGATGACAGATAAAAAAAAAGAGGTCAAGCTGATCTGCGTCGCACCGTACCTATACTGACCGCTGCTTCCTTCCGGACCTGACGGGGTTGGGTATGATACGGTCGCACAGGACTTGACCCCAAAACTTTCTTGTGGGTGCCAATATACATCGGAAACGGGACGTGGGCAAGAGGGGAGCGAAAAAAGATGGTGATGATCGCCGGAAGGGGAGGATGGAGGATGAGCATGGAATTACTCCTTTTCCTATCCATAGGGGAGAGTGTGGAGGCGAATGCGCATACTGATGAATCCGGCATTAGTGCCACCGGCCGTGCGTTCGCTCACGCTTCACATCGGATATCCGTGCTTATCGAAGAGCCGGATACAATCCCATATCTCTTTATGGAGGAAGAGAAAAGCGTGGTGAATGATGGCTTGCAATGAACATAATCCTTCTGTACATTCGCCTTTCCTCCCTCAATATTTCCTCTTTATAATCATTGGAGATTTCCATGAATGCTCTTCGCAGGCCAGGTATGGCTCTGGCAGCGGGGTTGATGCTCATCGCTGTGGGCCAGGCCGAGGCTCGTGTGGTCGGTTACAGTGGCGATTGTACTGGTTCGGTGCCACTGGGTAACTGGACAATCGTTATCACTATCAATGATAACACCGGCCAGGTTACAAGGAGAGAGGGAACAAACTGTGCGGGTACCCACTGGGTGGATCATTGCAGCGTATCACCGGGTACTTTCGGCTCAAGCAGCGGGTATTACATTCAGGATGCTTCCGCGAATCATCAATGGTGGGTCCGGTTCAATGCGGATGCCTCCGGAAACATTACGAAGATGTGGGGCAGGGATGCCAACGGTACCAACTGGATTGCGTCCATCGGTGAGGGAGGGTTGGAGTAATAAGAAGTTCTATACGGAAAACCGCTGTTGGTGCTGGTAGTATTCTGGCGACTGCCGCCGTAGCGGATGGAGCCGGCAGGATCGGCGACTGTTGATTGACGAGGGGAAGGATCTGGGAGGTGGTTCATAGTCGCGCGTCCTCGGGGCACGACTATAAACGAAGAACGGGACTGGTACTCCCACTCCCGTTCTTCGCCAATCACAAATCCGGAATCGACAATGATTACGGCGTTATCGTCAGCGCGATATCGCCGCTGTTGCCCCGCACTTCCGGATAGTACATCAGCGCGCCGACGGCCGGAAGCACCGAGTACTTACCGGGGATCTGGGCGCGCATGATATAGCTGAACTCCATCGCCTTGGGCTGCACCTCGCGTGCGAAGAAGGCCACCTTCTCATCGCGCACCTCGCGGCTGGCGTACCACCAGTTCCAGCTCCAGTACCCCCGATCCTCGCGCGCCTTCTGATCGTACTCCGGCTCGCCGGGGATGGTATAGCCGTTGGTGTTGCTCACCACCTCGCACCCGGCCGGGAGCGGATCTTCCAGCATCACATATTCGTAGCGGGCATCCGGGGTCATCTTCACCTTCACGAACAGCTCGTCGCCGGTCTTCACCGTGCCGGTGAAGGGGCGCTTGGTGTACACGAAGATCTCCCCGCGGCGCTCTTTCCGGAGGGTGTAGTATTCGCGGGTGACCTTGAATCCCGCGCTTGCCGGCTTCAGTGCCGAGCCGGTGGCGTAGTAGGTCATCCTCGCCGAGGAGTAGAGCCTTCCCTGGCCGCTCTTCTCCAGGGTGACGGCGTTGGCTCCGGGACGGAGGGAGACCCCTTCCACCTTGATCCGCTGCTCCGGTGCGTAGACATCCTCGCGGGTCATCCGGCGGGAGAGCACCTGCTGCCCGTTCACCTTCACTGCAACCGTATAATCGGGGTTCAGCTCGCCGGAGATCTTCAGGTAGTCCACCAGCGCCAGGATCACCATGGAGGTGCGGCGGGTGTTATGCCATACCGATCCCTGCTTCTGCGAGAGGAGCCAGCGCACCCCCTTCCCCACAAGCTCGGTCTCGCCACGGGTGGCAAGCAGCGCCTTCACCGCAAACGCCGATGCCTCCACCTGATCCTCCTGCCACTGCCATTTCTTCCCCTTCGGCTCCCAGAATGCGTAGGTCTCGCCGGTGACGGCGTTCTTCTCCAGACGGGATGCGAGCGAGGCCGCCTGGGCGCCGCCGTTCTGGTAGCGGCTGGCGAGCGTCAGCAGGGAGAGACCGTAATCGTTCAGCCCGTTGGCGCGGGAGAGATTGGTGATGCGGTCGGTAAGGGCCGCCATCGTCTTCCCCTGATTGGCCGCCGCCAGCACATAGAGCATATAGGCCTGCGACGTGACATCGATGATGGCGCTATCGAGCGTACGGCCGCTCTCCAGCATCCTGCCGAGCGCGGAGACGCCGTTGTTATAGCGATCCTCCATCACGCCGTAGCCGGCATCGCGGGCTATGGTCATGCCGTAGACCACATAGGCGGTCATGAACGGATCGGTGCGATCGTTCTCCCACCATCCCCAGCCGCCATCGTCGTGCTGCATGCCGTAGAGCCTGCTGAGTCCGGCCGATACCATCTTCGGGATCTCCCCGCGCCTGCTGTGATTAAACGGGATATCCAGCTTCTTCAGCGCATCGGCGATGACGATGGTGGGGAGGAAGCGGCTCATCGTCTGTTCCACGCATCCGTAGGGATAGCCGATAAGGCTGTCAAGCGCGCCGAGCATGGAGCCGGCCAGCGATGGGGAGATGGTGACATACATCTCGCCGGTGGCCGGATCGGTTCCGGCCGGCATCTGCAGATTGAGGGTGCGCGTGCCGGACGTCTCGTCGATCTGGGCGATCGATCCGGTTGCCAGCCTCATGCCGCGCGGCAGCACCGGCACCTCCAGTTCCATCGCGTCGGACTCCTCGTTGGTCAGCGCCTTGACCGTCATCCGTGCGCTGCCGGTTCGCGGGGCGGTCACCTTCCAGTCGATCCGTTTCTGGCCGTTGGCCGGGATCGTCAGGGTGCGGCCGGATTCGGCGGAGGAGACGTTCTCGCCGCTGAACTCCACTTTGGTGGCCTTCTCGCTGCCGAGATAATTATGGATGGTTGTCGCGATGAGAAGCTCATCCCCCTGGATCATGAACCGGGGAGTTTCCATACGGACCATCAGATCCTTCCGGGCGATGACGCGCGCGGTAGCCTGGCCCACCGCCGTATTGGCGGTGACGCCCCGTGCGGTGATACGCCAGGTGGTGAGATTGTCCGGGAAGTCCAGATCGATCCGCGCGCTGCCGTCAGGGCCGGTACGCACCGAGGGATTCCAGAGCATCACATCCTTGAAATTCTTCCGGGTGACCGGCTGCACGAACATATTTCCCTTCACGTCGCCGAACGCCAGGGCGCGGGGATCGCGCGTGCTGGATGCGTAGCGCGCATCGCGGCGGTAGGTGCCGTTGGCCCCGTAGAGAGCATCGGCCCCGTTCCTGTCGATGACGGTGGCATCGCCGTAGATGCTGAACGAGAGGGAGGTGCTGGTTGCCACCTCGTTCCAGCGCGTGCCGTAGAAGGAGCGCTGGATATCGGGGGTGATATCGGGGCGGATTGCATATACCGCCTCATCCACCATACCGATGGCGATATCGACATTCCCCACCGGCGAGCCCTTCTCATCCAGCGCGCGCACCACCAGGGAGCCCTTCTCACCCGGCTTGTAGATCTCCTTGTCGGTCGTGATCCGGATATCGAGCAGCTTCCCTTCCGGCACCACGGCTATCCGCTGCGACTCGCTGTACATCTCGTCGTTGACGATGGCGGCGGCGCTGAGGTAGACCGACGGGGCGTACTGCTCCTTGATCGGCACCCGCACGATGGCGGAGGTGGCGTTCAGGCGTTCCACCTGATAGCTGTAGAGCGCCGATCCCTCCACGGTGATAAGGGCATCGATATTGGATGCCGGCATCACCACCAGGGCGCTCATCGTCTCTCCCGGCTTGTAGGCAGGTTTGTCGGGGATGATCTGTACGTCGCCGGAGCCTTCGCGGTACCAGTTGGCATAGCTGGCATCGGAGACGTAGATATAGCTCGATTCGGTGATCTCGGTGCCGCGGGCATCGCGGGCGGAGATCACCACCTCGAAGTATCCGGCCTTTGTGGTGGGGTACGGGGCGCGTCCCTTGCCGGAGGCATCGGTGGCGCCGTTGCCGGTCCAGATCGTCTCGGAGCGCTTCTTGTATTCCGGCTCCATGGCGGTATCGCCCGGGTTGCTCTTCTCCCACCAGGTGCGCATCACCCGCACGGTGAAGGGGCGGGCCACGGGCCTGTCGCCGTCGAACGTCGCCATCTCCACATTGATAACCGCCTCATCTCCCGGTTTGTAGACATAGCGGTCGGTGCTGGCCGAGATGTAGAATTCTCCTCGGGTCACCTCCACCGCGCGCGTGCCGGAGATGGAGCGGCGGCTGTTGTCCACCACATTGGCCTGCACCCGGTAGACGTAGTCCTCGGCGGCATCGGCCTCGGTCTTGTAGGTGATCGCCAGGGTTCCGTCCGCGTTCAGGGTTCCCTTGCCGGAGTGGACCATCTCCATCCGGTAGGTGGAGTAGGCGTCATCCCCCTCCTCGTCGTACAGGTAGGCCCATTCCGAGCCGCGCCACCAGGGGCGCCAGTAGCGGGCGCGATAGACGAAGTATTCCACCTCGGCATTGACCACCGGGGAGCCGAAGTAATAATCGGCCTTCACCGTTGCGTTGATGACATCGCCACGGGTGTACTGGGCGCGGTCGGTGGTGACATCCACCTTGTATTCCGGCTTCTTGTACTCCTCCACCGAGAAGCTGAACCACTGTTCCCCATCGTAGGATTCTCCCTTGCGCACCGCCTTGATGGAGTAGATGCCCAGCGGGGGCTCATCTCCCAGCATAAGCTGGCCGCTGAACGCCCCGATATCGGAGAGGCGGAGCGTATCGCGGCGGACCACATCGCCACGGGCGTCGCTGATCTCGGTCAGGACGGTATCGGTGCCGGACGGGTTCTGGTAGGTGCCTTCGGCATCCCGTTTCCGGAGGATGCCACGGAAGAAGACCGTCTGCGCCGGGCGATAGACCGGGCGATCGGTCTGCAAATAGATCTTGGAGCTTGTTCCGCCGTAATAGCCGTAGCTGTAGGGATCGGAGATGATGAAGTTGCCATCCTTTTCGCCCACCACCAGGATCTGGCGGCGGCGGTACTCCCACTGCCACATCTCCTCCTCGTTCTCGGTCTCCGGGGCGGCCGGCAGCGGGGGCATGGTGGCGCGGTAGATACCGTCGGAGCCGGTCTCCTCCTGAAACACCCTGGAGCCTCCCCGGGTGACCGTCAGGGGGAAATCTCCCACCCGTTCGCCGCTGCGGGTATTGACCACATAGGTGAGAAGTTCCGTGTTCGACTGCTTCACCACCATTCCCAGCTCCGAGACGATCAGGGCGGTGATGGCGCGTTTGCCACGGGAGCGGGCTTCGATCAGATAGACCCCCTTCTCCTTCAGGGGAACGGGGATGGACTCGTAATGCCAGTCCTCCTCTCCCTCCTTCTTGACGATCTGGTGTTCCCAGGCGGCCACGATCTGGTAGCGCTCGGCCCCCTTGGGGATATCATCCACAGGGAGATCGGCGTTCGGCTTCGGGGCGGTTCCGGCCTTCTCCTTTTGCCTGGCCTCCTTCTCTTTTTCGGCCTTGGTGCCGTTCAGATCGGTGGCATCGCGGATGGCGCGGCGCGCATCGGCCGGCATCACGTCGCGCGCGGCATAGCGCACATCGCGGCTCACCTTGCGGAAGCCGAGGCTGAGCATATCGAAGGTGTTGGGAGGGTCCAGCGCGGTAAGGGTGGGGGAGTGGGGGTCCTTCTGCGCAAGGAAGAAATCCACAGGATTGTTCACCTTGAACGCGCGAAGGTACACCCGTGTGCCGCCGGCGCCATTGCCGCTGAACTCCACGGCCATGTCGGAGGCGCCGGGGAAGTAGATCCGGCTGGAGGAGATATTGAAATAGAATGCCGCATCATCCCCGTTGAACGCAAAGGCGCAGAGGATGGAGCAGAGGATGATAATCCTGGTGGCAAACGATCGCAGAAGCATAACCAAATCCCTGAAGCGAGCTGAAGAAGGAGTACGAGCGGACGCCGAAACTTACGGGTAAACCGCGAATAACGCGAATCTTGATAGGCGGCGGATGCATGTTTCTCCATGGTATCGCAATGCCGCTCTGAAATCTGCGCGAATGCCACACCCCCGGCATCGAACCTGGGGGCGGGGAACCTGAAGTCCTCAATGCGGAACCGCAGGTTTCACCGGTACTTCGGCAACAACGGCCACGGGCTACTGGCAGCCGGTGCAGCCCGCGGAACGATCACGGGTCCTGCTTCCCAGGCTACCATCTACTTCCGCCGCTTGAGCGTGCGTTCGTAATCCTGAAACCGGATCTTGGCGATCTTCGAGCGGTCCGGAGTGCGGACGACGATTCCCTCGGGCTTCATTCCGGCGGCGGCATCCAGGGCGCAGCGGGTGGCGGGGATGGCCTCACGCAGATACTCGTACGTCTGCTCGATGCTGGCGGGGAGTGCCGTGTCCGGAGTTTCCAGGCGGGGGACCAGGGGGAGCGCCTCGCGGCTGCCGAAGTCGTCGAGCCCGGATTCGGAGCGGAAGGTTCCGATACCGGACGGGGAATCGCGCAGTGCGGAGATCTCTCTGCGGGACATCGCAAGGAGCGGCTCGTAACGGTTGATATCGAGCACATCGAACAGCCGGTAGCCGAGCGCCGCATTCCCGGTATACTGCCTGCCGGCGCCGGTAACCCTGCCGCCGTAGACCTCCAGGTAGCAGACGATCATCCGACCGGCATGGTCGCCGATTCTCTCCGCCACAGGCTTCAGCGTTTCCACGATGCCGAGCGCGGGGTTTTCAATAAGGTCACCTTTTGCATACAGCAGCTCCTCGCGGCTGCCGAGCAGATAATTTCCGTCCGGCAGGAGGATGATCCTGGCATTTGTCCCGTCGATTTTTTCGGTTGCCACCACGGTGCCGCCGGAAAAATCGATATGCGTGTCGAGCAGGCCGCCGTTTGCAGGGTCGAGGCTATGATATGTCGGTATCGAAGGATATTTGGTAAGGCTATTCAATGCTGCGAGATCGGTCTGGCGTAGATTGAATGTCATGGGGTATGGAGGAATAGGGGGTAGATAGTATATGGATAATGTGCTTGGAACACCTGCCGGCATGAAGTATCGGAGAAACGATATATCTCTCTGCGACTCCGGACTTTCGGACGCACTGTTCGCGCGGAGTTTGACTCCGTGCGAGGTGGTAGCAGCAGGGGTCGCGGAGTGGAACTCCGCGACAACACCGAAGAAGAACCTCAGAAAACGTTCTCCCGGGTACTTAATACTTCAGAGCATAGTGATGGAGGAGCACTCGCTTCTCACCATCGGCATCTCTCTCTTCTCTCTCGATATTCTCTCTGCGACTCCAGGTTTCTTCTCCTTTAATCGAAAATCCAAAATCCAAAATCGAAAATAGAAAGAGCCGTAACGAATAAGGATATTCTCTTATGCGCCACGGCTCCTGTCTGCTCTTTGCGGGGTTGTTACTCGGTTATCCGCATGGCTATCGCATCGCTGTTGCCGCGCACCTCCGGATAATACATCAGCATGCCGACCGAGGGCATGATGCTGTAGCTGCCCGGGATCTGTGCCCGCATGATGTAGCTGAACTCGTACGGCTGCGCGGCGATCTCGCGTGCGAAGAACGCAACCTTCTCATCGCGCACGTCGCGGTCGGCATACCACCAGTTCCAGATCATCCGGCCGTAGCCGTAGCGGTCCTCGGCCCCGCCGAATCCGTTCTCGCCGGGGATGGTGTAGCCGTCGGTGTTGGTTATCACCTCGCATCCGGCCGGGAGGGGATCTTCCAGCATGAAATATTCATAACTGGAGCCGGGGACGATCTTCACCTTCACCAGCAGCTCCTCGCCGCTCTTGACCGTTCCCTTGAACGGCTGCTTGGTGTAGATGTAGCGTCCATCCTTCAGGGTGCGGCGGAGCGTATAATATTCCCGCTGCACCTTGAAGCCGGCATCGGCCGCCTTTACGGCCGGACCGGTGGCGTAGTAGGCCAGGCGCGCGGTTGCATAGAGCCGTCCGTTGCCCGACTTCTCCACGGTGATGGTATTCTCCCCCTTGCGGAGTTTGGATGCATCCACCTTCACCCCCTGTTCCGGCGCGAAGATATCGGCGCGGGTCATCCGTTTGCTGTAGACCTCCGTGCCGTTCACCCGGACGGTGACGGAGTAATCGGGCTCCAGTTCGCGGGAGGCCTTCACGTAATCGATCAGCGCGTAGATCACCATGGCGGTCTGGCGGGTGTTGTGCCAGGCATCGCCGCGCTTCTGGCCGAGCAGATAGTGGATGCCCTTCTTCACCAGCTCGGTCTCCCCCTGGATTTCCAGGAGCGCCTTGACGGCATAGGCCGAGGTCTCCACCTGATCGTCCTGCCAGTTGTAGTGCCAGCTCTTGCCGCTCCAGTGGGCGCCGGTGGAGGAGGTCTCCGCGGCCGATGCCAGTTTCCCGGCCAGCTCGGCGGCGAGTCCCTTCTCCCCCTGATAATGGGCCGCCAGCGCCAGCAGGGCGCGCCCGTAGTTGTTTACATCGCTGCGGCGGGAGAGCGTCCGGATACGATCGGCGGGGGACTTCATCGCCATCGCATCACCCACGAAGCTCGCCACATAGAGCATGTAGGCTTCGGTGGTTGGATCGAGCTTGCCGTTCTTCTCACCCATGCCGCCCCCGGCCTTGCGGGTTTCGATAAGGGTCCGGAGCGCAGTGATGCCACGCTCGTAGCGATCGCTCTGCACGGCGTAGCCGGCGTTCTTCGCCACGGCCATGCCGTACATCACATAGGCGGTCATGAACGGGTTGGTCTCATCATGTTCCCACCATCCCCATCCGCCGTCGTCATGCTGGAGGTTGTAGAGGCGGGAGAGACCCTTTGCCACCATCTTCGGCAACTCCTCCTTCTTGGCCTGATCGAAGGGGATATCGAGTTTATCGAGCGCATCGGCCACCACGGCGGTGGGGAGGAAGCGGCTCATGGTCTGCTCCACGCAGCCGTACGGATAGCCGATAAGCTCATCGAGCGCTCCCAGCACCGAGCTTGCCACCGATGGGGAGAGCGCGATGGAAAGCTCCCCGGTGCGCGGGTCGGCGTTCTCCGGCATCATCAGGGAGATGGTGCGGGTGCCGGATGCCTCGGCCACATCGGCCAGCGCGCCGGTGCCGCTGCGCACTCCCTGCGGAAGTATCGGCACCGAAAGCTCCATTGCATCGGATTCCTCGTTTGTCAGCGCCTTTACGGTCAGCTTCGCCGTGCCGATCTTCTCGGCCTTGATGCGCCAGTCGATGCGGCGCTCGCCGTTCGGGGCGATCGTGACCTCCTGCTCGCGGCTCTCCTGGCGAGCCCCCTCGGCGGTGAAGAGCACCTTGGTGCGCTTCTCGGTGGAGAGGTAGTTGTGCACGGTCGTGGCTATCACAAGCTCATCTCCCTCCGTCAGGAAGCGGGGCGTTTCCATACGGACGAGGAGATCCTTGCGGGCGATAACCTCGGCGCTGGCCTGGCCCACCGCGGTCGCCCTGGTGACGCCGCGCGCGGTGATGCGCCAGGTGGTGAGGTTATCCGGGAAGGATACATCCACGGTGGCGTAGCCTCGTGCATCGGTGCGGACCGAGGGGGTCCAGAACATCAGGTCGCGGAAATCGCTTCTGATGGCCGGTTCCACCAGCGACTGCTGGCCGTCCTGGAGCATTGCCCGTTTCGCCATCATCGGGGCCGGCGGGGGAGGGGGAGCCATGGCGGCATCCGATTCGGCGGCCATGCCGCGTGCCCCCACATTGCCGGCCTGGGCGTGGGCATAGAAGCTGAAGTTGAGCGAGGTATTGGTCATCACGTCGTTGCCACGGGGACCGTAGAACGCCTTCTGGATATCCTGTGTGGCATCCGGGCGGATGGCGTAGAGCGCCTCATCCACCACGCCGATGGCGATATCGGTTCCCGGCACCGGCTCGCCGTCACCGCCGATGGCGCGCACGGTCACCTTCCCCTTCTCTCCCGGCTTGTATTCCGGGCGATCGGTCTTCACCTCCAGGCGTATCACCTTCCCCTCGGGCTCCACGGCCACGCGGGTGCTGCCGTTGTAGAACTGCTCTCCGGCGATGGCCGAGGCATTCATATAGAACATCGGAGCCAGGCGATCCTCGATCTTCACCCGCACGATTGCCGATGTGGAGCTGAGGCGTTCCACCTGATAGCCGTAGAGCGCCGAGCCCTCCCTGCTTATCAGCACATCGATGTTCGGCACCGGCATGATGACCAGCGCGCTCATGGTCTCCCCGGGCTTGTACAGATCGCGGTCCGGGATGATCTGCACGGCGCTGGGGTCTTCATTGTACCACTGCGCATAGGAGCCGTCGGTAACGTACATGGAGCCGGTGGCGCTCACCTTGTTGCCGCGCCTGTCCTTGGCCTCCACCACTACCGAGTAGTAGCCGGCCCTGCCCACCTTGAACTTCACCGAGCCGGTGCCGTCGGCATTGGTGGAGCCGGAGCCGCGCCAGACGATCTCCTCGCGGCGGCCGCCACGATCGCGCGGGCGCTCATCCCACCAGACCCGTTCAACGCGGACATCGAACGGCGCGGAGATCCCCTTGTCGCCATCGAACGCGATCGTCTCCACGTTCACAACCGCCTCCTCATCCGGCTTGTAGACATACTTGCCGGTAGCGGCGGTGACATAGAATTCGCCGCGCGTCACCCTGACCGACGCCGAGCCGGCGATGGAGCGGCGGCTGGCGTCCACCACGTTGGCCTGGATCCGGTAGGTGTAGTCGTCATCGGCATCCGCGGGGGTGGCGTAGCTGAACTCATAGGTGCCGTCGGGGTTCAGCTTGCCGCGCCCGGAGTGGACCATCTCCATATTGGAGCGCCCGTAGTACCTGCCATCGCCATCCTCGAACAGATACGACCATTTCGAACGCCACCACCAGGGGCGCCAGTAGCGGGAGCGGTAGACGAAATATTCCACCTCTCCCTCGGCAACCGGGGAGCCGAAATAATAATCTGCCTTCACCCTGGCCTTGATAGCATCCCCGCGGGTATACTGTTCCTTGTCGGTGGAGACTATCACCTCGTATTCCGGCTTCTTGTATTCCTCCACGGCGAAATTGAAGCTCTGCTGCCGGTCGCCGATGGTGACGGTGATGGTATAATTGCCGAGCGGCGGCTCATCGGCCAGGGTAAGCTCGCCGTTGAAGGTGCCGAAGTCGGAGATCGGGAGGGTATCCTTGGCGATGGAGCCGCCGCGTGCATCGGTCACCTCGATATGGGCCGAATCCTCCTTCACATCCTGGTAGGTGCCGTCATCGCCGACGCGCCGGGCGATACCGCGATAGTAGACGTTCTGTGCGGGGCGGTAGACCGGGCGATCGGTATGAAGGTAGAAGAGGGTACTGCCGGCACCCTGCCCGTAGGAACCGTAATAATAGGAGTCGGAGATGGCGAAATCATCCCCCTTTCCGCCCAGCACCACGATCTGCCCTCCGTAACCCCAGCCTCCCCAGTCGGTCTCATCGTCACGAACCCGTTCCAGGAGCGCATCGGTGGATGCGGTGGCGATACCGTCGCCGCCGGTAGTGGCGGTAACCGAGTTGGTGCCCCCCTTGCTGAAGGTCACCGGGATGCCGGTGACGCGCTCCCCATTGCGGCGGTTGACCACAAAGGCGAGAGCCTCTCCCTTGGTCTGTTTCACCACCATGCCGAGCTCGGTGACGATCACCACCGTGGATGCCACCTTGCCGCTGGCCCCGGCCTGCACCAGATAGACCCCTTTTTCCTTCAGCGGAACCGGGATCGACTCGTACTGCCAGTATTTATCGCGCGACTTCACCCTGTGGTCCCATTTCGCCACCGAGGTGAAGCGTTTCGCATCGCGGAGGTTGAACGGATCTTTCCCCTCCGCCGACGAAGAGCCGGGGGAATGGGGGTTCTGCTGGGCCAGGAAGAACTGTACCGGATCGAGTATCCGGAACGCCTGGAGTTCCAGGGTTCTCTGCCGGTCTATCCGCCCGCCGAAATCAACGGAGATGCCCTGATCGCCGGGACTGTAGATGCGGTTGGTGGAGAGATAGAACTCCACCGGATTATCATCGCCGTTGAATGCAAATGCGGCCATAGCCGAGAGGATGATGAGAATTTTCGTGAGGAGAGGATTGAATTTCATTGCTGTGCCTGGGTTCTTCTATCGTCTGCAATTCTTCATATTCGGAGGCTGTGCATCAGACCTTTCTGTAGGTAAGACGTTGAATCCGGAGCGCGTAACGGGATTTACGATGTACGATTTCTGATTTACGAGGGAGTCCGTTGCCTGTAGTCCGTCGCCCACTGTTGCAAGCCCGGCGGAAAATCCGGCTTGAAGATGCATCGGAGCCGGCCATCGTTCCCCAATCGAAAATCGAAAATCCAAAATCGAAAATATCCCCGTCTCTTGATGTACAAAGGGCACCGCGGCGATGAGCGATCCTCATCATGCCGCGATGCCCTGCAACGTACGGGAATAGTACCGATGCCGGTGCATTACCGGAGGGAGGGAAGTTCCTCCTCCGGCCGTGCCGTGCGCTTTTCGGTGATCGTCATTCGCAACGGGTTGCTGTTGCCGTAGACTTCCGGATAGTAGGCCAGCATGCCGAGCGACGGCATCACGTTGTAGATGCCGGGGATCTGCGCGCGGAGGATATAGCTGAACTCGTATTCCCCCGGCTCCAGGGCCGTGGCGAAGAACGCGATCTTTTCATCACGTAGCTCGCGGCTGGCATACCACCAGCGCCATGTTCCGGTCTCTCCGGCCGGTGCGCCGCTGTAATCGTTCTCCCCCTCGATGATGAATCCGCCAACATCATTCACCACCTCGCATCCGGCCGGGAGGGGATCTTCCAGCATGAAATATTCACGTCCCATGCCGGAGCGCACCTTGATCCTGACCAGCATCTCCTCGCCGCTGGCAACCGTCCCGGTGAAGGGAGCTTTCCGGTAGATATATCCCTCGCCGCTTTTCTCCTTGCGGAGCGTATGATATTCGCGTTCCACGGAGAAGCCGTTGTCGGCCGCCCTGATGGCGGATACCTCGGTGTAGTAGGTGAGGGCGGCCGATGCCACCAGCCCTCCATCGCCATCCTTCTCGATGGTGATCTCGTTGTCGCCATCGCGCAGATCGCCGGCGCCCAGAGCGATACGGAGATCGGGGCCGAGCAGCTCATCGCGCGTCAGCTTCCGGTTGAACACCTCCCGGCCGTTGACCTTCACCGCGATACGGTACTGCGAGCCGGCAAGGCTCATCTGGCGCACATAGTCGATCAGCGTATAGAGCACCATCGCGGTCTGGCGGGTGTTGCCCCAGGAATTCCCATCGCGCTGCAGCATCAGCCAGTCCACGCTCCGGGCTATCATCTCATCCTGGCTGCTGCTCCCCAGCAGCGCCTTCAACGCATAGGCCGATGTCTCCACCTGGTCGTTCTGCCAGCTGTGATCCCAGGTCTGGCCGCTCCAGTTGACCGTGGAATCGGTCTGATGAGCGGTGGTTGCAAGCCGGCCGGAGAGCGCGCTCGCCAGCTTCAGATCTCCCTGCTGCGATGCCGCCAGCGCCAGCAGGGCCACTGCATAGTCGTTGATTCCCGGCGCTGCTGCCAGGGCGGCGGTGCGCTGGTTGTAGAGCTTATCCGGCCGTTCCCTGCTGATGAAGCTCGCCACATAGAGCATATAGGCTTCCGAGGGGGCATCGAGCGTGGAGCGTTCCTCGCCGTAGTTGCCGGCCGGCGCGCGCGACTCGATCTGGCGGCGGAGCGAGGCGAAACCGCGATCGAACCGGGCGGGATCGACCTTGTATCCGGCCGTCCGCGCCACGCTCAGGCCGTACATGATATAGGCGGTCATGAACGGGTGCGTCTCATCATGCTCCCACCATCCCCAACCCCCGTCGGCATGCTGGAACCCGTAAAGGCGATCCAGACCGGCCTGCACCATCTTCGGCATCTCCGCCAGCTTGGTGCTGTCGAACGGGATATGGAGCTGGCGTACCGCGTCCGCTACCACGATCGTGGGGAGGAACCGGGTCATGGTCTGCTCGGCGCAGCCGTACGGGTAGCCTATCAGATCATCCAGCGCTCCCATCATGGAGCTGCTGACCGACGGGGAAAGAGAGATGTTCAGCGAGCGCCCTTCTGGGCTGCTTCCCTGCGGTATCCGGAACTGCATGGTACCGATGGAGGTCTCTCGTGCCAGGCGCACCGTGGAGCTGTTTCTGCGCTGGAGCCCGCGCGGCAGCACCGGCACGGCCATCTCCATCGCATCGGACTCATCATCTCCCATTGCACGCACCGCCATGCGCGCGGTGTCGAGCGTCGATGCCGTCACCTGCCAGTCGATGCGGCTTTCGCCGTTGGCCGGGATAGTGACGGTGCGGCTGTGCGCGGCCACCGCAAGATTCTTCCCGGCGAACTGCACCCGTACGGTCTGTGCCACCGGGAGGTAGTTGTGCACCGTGGTCGCTATCGCCAGCTCATCCCCCTGGGTCATAAAGCGCGGCGTTTCCATGCGGACCAGCAGGTTCTTGCGGGCAACCACGTCCTGCGTCGTTTCCCCGACCGATGTGTTCCTGTCGATTCCCCGCGCCGCGAAACGCCAGGTGGTGAGGTTGTCCGGAAACGCGAGATCCACGGCCGCGGTTCCCCTGGAGTCGGTGCGGACCGAGGGGAGCCAGAGCATCACATCCCTGAAGTCGGAGCGGATGACCGGCGGCGCCCTGCGGTTCGTGACCGCAACAACGCCTGAGAGCACATCTCCGTAATCTGCCCCGAACCCCGAGCTCAGTACCTCGACTTCTCTGATGGAGGAGGCCGAGGCGGTAGTATAGATGGCCTCCTCGGGCATGGCCGCAAGCTCGATGATATCCGTTGCGTTCAACTCCCTGACCTCATCGCCCGCGCTGGCGCGTGCGCTACGGATCGATATGCCGTTGCCCACCCTTGTCGAGGCGATGGTTCCTACGCTCGCCTTCCGGTTGCGGTAGGCATTCAGATAGTCGTTGATGATCTTCTGGTCCGGCCCGATCTGCCCCTGGGTTGCCACAGCGTTTACCAGAGGAGCGTAGAAGGTCGCCAGCATCGGCGAGGTGATGTCCGGGGATATCTCATAGATGGATGCATCAACTCCGGCGAGCGCCACATCCACCCCCCGCATCGGGCGGCCGCGATGGTCGCGCGCGCTCACCATCAACCGCCCTTTCTCTCCTGGCTTGTAGGACTTCTTGTCGGTGGTGATCCGCAGGTCGATCCTGCGATGCTCCGCCGGCACGGTAATCTCCCGTATGGCGTCGATCTGCCGTCCGTTGCTGAATGCGGTCACTGCCAGGAAAAAATTCGGACTGTGGGCCTCGTTCACCGGCATATCCACGATGATAGCGTTCAATGCCGGGCGCACCTGGTACGAGTGCAGGCGGCTCCCCTCGGCGGAGATGAAGAGGTCGGGTCCGGACGTTGGCGGTATCACCAGCGCCCGGAGACGTTCGCCGGGGTTGTAGATCTCCTTTTCCGGGACGATCTGCATTTCGTTACCCGGCATGCTCCAGTCGTCGAAGACGCCGTCGTAGGAATAGACATAGCGGAAGCCGGAGGAGGTATCGGCGCCGGAGACGGCCTCCGCGCGCAGTTCCAGATAGCCCCCCGCCATCGTACCGATCTCGACGGTGCCGTTCCCCTGCTCATCGGTGACCCCGGCGATATTGCGGAGGATCTCCGTCTGCTGGCGAGTGGTGCCGTTATCCAGCTTCTCCCAGCGGATGCGCCGGGCCGAGAGGATGAAGGGGATCTTCTCTCCGCGCTTTCCGTCGAAGCGGCGGATGCGCACGGCCGCCTCCATCCGGTCCGGGGCGATATAGAGATTCCGCGCGGTCTCCACCTTCACCTCGAAGTCGCCGTGGGTGACGCTGGCCGATCCGTTCCCGCTGACCGTGCGGCGGCTGTTGTCGGCCACATCGACGCGGATCGCGTAGG
This sequence comes from Candidatus Kapaibacteriota bacterium, assembly GCA_048594725.1. GTDB lineage: Bacteria > Bacteroidota > Ignavibacteria > OLB7 > OLB7 > JAFDZV01. The sequence goes on along the minus strand of JBMDXA010000164.1, from coordinate 10,695 downwards.
TGTAGTTCCTGCGGTCCTCCTTCGACGTGGGATAGCTGATGGCGTAGGTGCCATCCTCCTTCAGTTCGCCTCTGGCGGTGTGTATCAGCATCGTGTTCGGCTTTTCGGCGCCGGCCGATCCCGGAGCCGGAGTATCGGAGCCGGGCATCGGGGTGCGGTAGACGCTGTATTCCACCTGTGCGCGGGAGACCGGCGAGCCGAAGAAATAGCGTGCCTTGACGGTCGCCTCCACGGCTTCTCCCGCCTTGAAACTTGCGCGGGACATCTCCACGGCCACGGCGAACTCCGGCTTCTTGTATTCCTCTACCGCAAAGGAGGAGCTTCCCTGCATGCCAGCCACTCTTGCTGTGATGGTATAGCCTCCGAGCGGCGGCTCGGCTCCAAGCTGGAATGATCCGGCGAAGGTTCCGAGATCGGATATCGTGGCGGTATCGCGCGCCACGGTGCTCCCGCGCGAGTCGTGCATCTCGGCGTACGCCAGGCCGCTGCTCACGGTGGTGTAGTCGTTGCTCCCACGGCTCTTTCTGGCGATGCCCCGGAAGTTCACCTTCTGTTCGGGGCGATAGACCGGCTTGTCGGTATGGAGGAATATCTGCGAGCGATCCTCGGCTGCCAATCCGTTATAGGTGGAGGTGAGCAGAAGGATATCGCCATCGTGCTCGCCGTAGAAGAGCATGGTGCGTGCCGCCGGATACTTCGTGCCGATCGGAATCGTGATGGTGCCGTCCTCGCGGCTGGTGAAGGTTCCCAGGGGAGTGCCGTTGATTGCCGCCGTCACCGGAAAACCGATCTCGCGTTCCCCGGTGATGGCGTTCGCCAGATACGCCACAACGCCTTCCCCTGTCTGCTTCACGATCATACCGATCTCGGAGACCACCACCGTATAACTTCTACGGAGCGTCTGCGAAGCATCCCGTACTTCCACGCCGTATACTCCCGGCTCGCGCATCGGGGCGGGGATCTCGATGCCGCCGCTGCTGCCGGGGGGGATGTTGTACTCCCAGATCGCGGCCAGGCGGTTCCCCTTGCGAGGTGTTTCCTCCGGTGATGCGGGTTTCTTCGCCGGCATGCCGGGATGGCCTGCAAGGAAGGGCTCCAGAGTCTCCTCCAGGCGATAGGCTTTCAACGAGAGTGCGGCATCGGCGATGGTGGCGTGGAACGGCAGATAGACCACCGGCCGGGCGGGATTGAAAAAGATCACCTCATCCCCATAGGGGGCCATTGCATAGGAGGGGGAGAACCCCTCGTTGAGCTGGGTGGTGCGATCGGGGGTGATGCGGGTGACCACCACCTTGGAGGGGTAGCCCGTTGCGCTTATCTGAATCCGGTAATGGCCGGCGGGGATGCCGGTTATCAGAAAGCTGCCATCGTTTTTCGTGATGGCCCCCTTTGTGGTTCCCAGCAATCGTACCGTTGCTCTCTGAAGCGGTACATTGCTTGCATCGTAGATCCGGCCGCTGAGCGATCCGGTGGTCTGCGCGGCCGCCGCCGAAGCCAGCACCAGCATGGCCGTGGCACATGTTCGTATATGCCGAATGAGAATATTCATACACACCTCGTGAGTTGCCGGGATGGCACTGCCATGGCGACAGCGTTTGCCTCCGGTTGTTTCATTCTCTAGATTCGGCGCGCCTTTATGGGACAATCAACCTACACGTAATGATCATTCACAGTTACACGACGCTTCCGGAAACGGATGCAACGGGCTCGCTGAAAAAATTCACACAGTTCGAATCCGACAGGATGTTCGTGGATTATTATCTGCTCGGGCCCGGCGGCGAACAGAAGGCTCATACCCATGCCGAAAACGACAAACTTTATTTCGTGCTTCAGGGAGAGGGCGTGTTTCTGATCGGCCAGGAGGAACATCATCTCTCTGCCGGCCAGGGGTGCGTGGCGGGTGCGGGAGTACCGCACGGCGTCAGGAACGATGCCGACGCTCCTCTTGTTCTCCTCGTATCGATGGCCCCGCATCCGGGGCGGAAGAACTAGAGAAGGGATTTCGATGAATGCGGATAGAGGGGGATTTCGCCGGTTCGGGCGCGGCGCCTGGCTCGTAGTCCATCGTCCGTGCCTGGGAAACCGGACCCCATGCGGGGCGGCAACGTATTCGCATTGAAATTCCGGGGAAAATTCATTCCGGGGAAATCATGCTGTCGCGCTATGCCAGTAGCGCCGGCGAATGAAATTCGAATATTGCAATATTCAGGTATCAAGCATCGGTAGTGAAAAAATGCGCCGTAATCCAGCGACCGGCTACGGACTACCGGCCACGGACCATTACCGGGCCGGCGCCGCAATGCCGGCTGCATCTACTTACTCATAACAGGAATACTCATGCTGCAAGCAGGTGATAAGGCTCCGGATTTTACCGCTACCACGACGAGTGGCGAGACCGTTTCGCTCCATGATTTTCATGGAAAAAATAATGTCGTGCTCTATTTCTATCCGAAGGATGATACCCCCGGATGCACCATAGAGGCATGCGAGTTCCGCGACAGCAAGCCCGAGTACGATTCGCTGGATGCCGTGGTCTTCGGCGTCAGCACCGATGACCAGCAGTCGCACCAGGATTTCACCAGCAAATTCTCTCTGAACTTCCCCCTGCTGGTGGATGCCGACGGCGCCATCTGCGATGCCTACGAAGTCCCCCGCCAGGGGAGCTACGCGTCGCGCATCACCTATCTGATCGATACCGAGGGAGAGATCAAGAAGGTGTGGGGAGAGGTGAACCCGCGCGGCCATGCCGCCGAGGTGATGAACGAGATCAAGATGCTGGGAGGCTCGTAAGGGGATTTTCGATCGCCGATTTTCGATTGAAGAAGAGCGCGGCAGGAATGATGCCTACTGCCGCAGGGGCCCGGCTCTCTGGCCGCATTTTCGATGTGCGATTGAAGAACAGGGGGCGGCAGCGGTATGACGAAGGCTGCCGCATGAGTCCCGGCTCCGATGGCGTAAACGTTTCAAAGGATGAAGCCCCCGCATGGGGGCTTCGTCGTTTCGGGGAAATAGTATCATATTCCGGGAACGCGACCTTCATGCGGGGCGTGCGGATCTGATCTTGGCCTGCTCGCGGAGCTGCGCGGCAGCGGCCGGTTCCCACTCTCTCTTCCAGTTATCAGCTTTAAACGCATAGACGACATGCAGCGCAATCGTATGACACCCCGTCGGTTCCTCTTGCTCCCGTTGGTGCTCCTGGCGGGCATCCACGGAGCCCACGCACAGCCTTCCGGCAATGATCCCGGACGCGGATGGTGGAAGGACCGGCTTGTTGCCCATATCAAATATCTGGCCGGCGAAGAACTCGAAGGACGCCGTACCGCCAGCGGGGGGAACAAGACCGCCGCCGAGTATATCATCCGGGAGTTCAAGAACTACGGGCTGGTCCCGCTGGCCGCCGATGGCTTCTCCGGCTATACCCATTCGTTCTCCTATCCGGTGGGACTGAAGGTGGGCAAGGGGAACGAGCTGACGATCGTGCGGGAGAAGGAGAAGCCCGTACGCCTGGAGCCCGGCAGGGATTTCAACCCGATGGGGTTCAGCGAGGCCGGCGAGGTGAAGGGTGATCTGGTGTTCGTGGGCTACGGCATCGTCTCCGAGGAGATGAAGTACGACGACTACGCCGGCGTGAACACCGACGGCAAGATCGTGCTGGTGATGCGCGGCTCCCCCGATCCGGGCAATCCCCACAGCCATTTCGGCGCCCAGGAATCGTATGCCCGGAAGGTGATCGTGGCGCGCGAGCATGGGGCCGCCGGCATCATCTTTATCGATGCGCCGTCGCAGGCGCAGGGGACGCTTCAGGAGCCGGCGCTGGACCGGGGATTTCTCCACTCCGGCATCGTGGCCGCCATCGCGCGCGATTCCGTCTTCGCCGCTCTGCGCGATTCCCAGGGACGCTCCATCGCGGCGCTTCAGGAGCTTATCGATGCCACCAAGCAGCCCGCCTCGTTTGCTCCGGCCAGCTACGGGGTTATTCTGAAGACCGATGTGGAGCTTGCCCGGGAGATGGTGCCCAATGTTGTGGGAGTGCTCCCCGGCAACGACCCGAAGCTGCGCGATGAGTATGTGGTGGTCGGCGCCCATTTCGATCATCTCGGTCATGGCGGGGAGGGCTCGCTGTATGCCGGAAAGATGAGGAAGATTCATTACGGAGCCGACGACAACGCCTCCGGCACGGCCGGCATGATGCTGCTTGCCGAACACTATGCCAGGAGCCGTTCCAACGGCCGTTCCATCATCTTCATGGCGTTCAACGGCGAGGAGGAGGGGCTGCTGGGCTCGTCGGCCATCGTTGCGGAAAAGGGTTTCCCGGCCGACCGTGTTGCGGCCATGATCAATATGGATATGATCGGCCGGCTGGATTCCAATACGCTCGTGGTGTACGGCATCGGCACCTCCCCCTCCTGGAAGGGGCTTATGGATTCGCTGAACGCGGGGGATCGCTTCACGCTGAAGCAGATCAGCGACGGGTACGGCCCGAGCGATCATACGAGTTTCTACCGGAAGGATATTCCGGTGCTCTTTTTCTTTACCGGCCTGCATCCCGATTATCATCGTCCCTCCGATACCTGGGACAGGATCAATTACGACGGCATGGTGAAGGTGCTCGGCATGGTGCAGGAATCGGCCGACTGGATCGCAAGCCGCAGCGGGCGCCTTCAGTTCACCAAGACCGAAACCAATGCCACCCGCGCCAATACCGGTTTCCGTGTCTATGTGGGCACCATCCCCGATTATGCTTTCGAGGGGAAGGGGCTTCGCCTGAGCGGTGTTTCCGAGGGGGGACCTGCGGCAAAGGCCGGGCTTCAGGAGGGAGATATCATCGTGAAGATGGGGCCGAAGGAGATCAATAATATCTACGATTACACCTACGCGCTCGGCGAGTTCCGTCCGAAGGAAAAAGTGGAGGTGGAATTTCTCCGCGGCGAAGAGACCATGAAGGCTACCGTGGAGCTGGGAAGCAGGTAGCGGGGAATATTCGATCTACGATGTTGGATGTTCGATTGGGGAAACGGTCCGTGGCCGGTAGCCCGTTGCCAGTTCAACTGGAAGCACAGACCGGCCACTGGCCTCCCCCGGTGTCCGCGAACCATGTTTCCTATATCGACTAATACGCTGCTCCCTTATGAATATCATCAAGCTTGTATCGGCCATGATGGCGTGGGTCGCCCTCTTCTGCACGGCGGCCTGCTCCGATGTCGGCAGCCAGGACAGGGCGGCGGCGCTGAAGCCGGTGGTGCGCACGCCCGAATTTTCAGCGTACTGGAATCAGGGGAAGGCGGAGGTGACCCGGTATGCGCTTCAGCAGGCGCGCTACGGCGAACTGCGTGACGGCGATGCCGTGCTGATTTTCGTGACGGAGGATTTTCTGGGGGATAAACAGGTGAAGCTGGAATCCGATCCGTCAGGAAAAAAAGTGGTGCCGGTTCTGAAAATGAATTTCACCAAGAAATTCTCTACCGGTATTTATCCGTATTCGATGATGTCGTCGGTGTTTACGCCGGTGGATGTCGGGACCGGCCCCGCCGCGCTCAAGGTGACTACCTCGGCGCAGGAGTGGTGCGGCCATACCTATACGCAGCTTAATTTTCGGAACACCGCGTACGATGTGCGCTCATTCTCCTATTTTGAGAAGGAGGGAGACCGGGAATTCTCGCTCGATCCAGCTATGCTGGAGGATGAGATCTGGACTCGTATCCGGCTTGCCCCATCCACGCTTCCCACCGGTGAGATCCGGATGATCCCGGGGACCATGAGTTCCCGCCTGCGCCATATCGATCTTGCGGCGGAGGATGCACGAGCCTCGCTCGCCGAACTGGGCGCCGATTCCTCCGGCCAGGAACTTGTCCGGTACACGATCGAATATCCCGGCTCCCAGCGCACGCTCGCCATCGAGTTCGAGAAACGATTTCCCTTCAGGATCATCTCCTGGAGCGAGACCTACCGTGATGGGTTCGGCCCGCGTGCTCAGATGCTTACCACCAGGGCCACGCGCACCCACGAACTGATGATAGATTACTGGACCCGCAACTCCACTGCCGATGACTCGTTGCGCCGTTCGCTCGGATTGCCGTAGGGATTTCAGAGCGGATTCCGATAGCATGCAGAACAAGGGATTCGCTCTGCCGACTCATAATGCATCGCGATACGATATCGCGGCGTGATGGAACATGCCGTAATGCACAGCGGCCCGGATGATATAGTTCATCCGGGCCGCTGTTCTGTATTCGGTGCGCGATTGCGATTCAATTCTTCCGGGCGATCCTCAGCAGAAGCACCCCGGCGATCAGAAGAATCGCCGTCCAGAGAATCGAGAGCGTGGTCAGGGTCTCCATGAGGGAGTTGCTGATAGTTGACGGTTGGTGGAAAAGAAACCGGAATGCACCGATATCTCTTCCACTCTTCTTTTCCCCTACTCTTCCTTCCCTGGGTCCTGCTGAAGTCTGCGGCGCAGCTCCACGCTATCGCGCGAAAGCTGGAGCCGCCGCGCTTCCGAGATCGTCGATTCCGACGAGGGGGCCGGTTTCTTCTGCGGGGCGGGGGGAGGGGCCGGCACGGCGCGCATCGCCTCGATCTTCCGGCGAAGCTCGGCGGCCTGTGTCGGCAGCGGACGGCGGGCGGAAGGTTCCGGGGTTCCCTCGGCGGGGCGGCTCTTCACATCGATCGCCTCTTCGGCCGCGACCGGCTTCGGCAGATCCGTTGCCGGTACGACCTTCTCCACCGGGGTTACCTCCACCGTCGGCGTTTCCACGGCCGGAGGGGGCACCTCGGTGCGGATGGGTTCCGGTACGACCGCGGGAGGAGGGGCCGGGGTTTCCACCACGATCGCCTCGGGCACGGTCTGCACCGGCGGCGCCGGTTCTCTGTGTGGCTCGGCCGGTACCGGGCGCACCTCGCGCGCTTCCACGGTCCGCTCTATCGTCTCGCGGCGTGTGGGAGGGGCGGTGCGATCGGTCGCGGCCGGCTCCTGAACCGGCCGCCGCGACGAGCGGCGGGAGATCCAGATAGCCAGGACGATGAGCAGCAGAAGGGCGACGAGCCCTCCGATGAAATAGATCCATTGTCTATTGGACGGATCGGCGAGATTCCAGAAGTCGTTGTTCACCTGTTGCACCGTATCGTTGCGTCTGGCTATCGCGTTGGAGCGTTTCCATGCGGTATCCTGCCCGGCAAGCATCTCCCGGGAGGCATCCTGGTTTCTGGCCGCCCCGGTGGAATCCCCTCCCTTGGCCTGCATCGCCGCAAGCGCGGCGTAGTCATCGGCGGTGAGGGGTTTGGAAAGATACTGGCTTGCCAGCGCATACTCTCCCCGGCGGGCGTGATACACTCCCAGCACGGAGGCGGCGCGGGGATCGCCGGTGGCGTACGCTATCCGGAGTATTTCCAGCCCCTGCGCTTCCAGCCCCTGCTCGAACGCGAGGAGCCCCTTGTAATATTCCTCCTGGGCATATTCCAGCCTGTCCCAGTTGAACGTATGCACCACCAGGGTGTTGGAATAGGGCCGCCAGACGGAGGCGTAGCCCAGACGCGATGGGGCACGCACGGTAAGCCGCAGCTCATCGGGCCCGGATTGCGTCAGGATAGCTTCGCGTTCTCCGGGGCCCATAAGGGAGATCCCTCCCTGATCGGCCGAACGGGGGAGGCGGGCGTTGCTGATGCGGAGCACGAGCTGCGAGGAATCGCTGGCGGCGAGATCCACCGTGTAGCGGAGGCTGTCGGAGAAACGGAGGAGGACATCATCCTTCTCCCACTTCAGGTCGATGGCATCCCCGGCAACGGCAGCCGCCGACAGGAGAACCACCGAGGCGATCAGGCTCGCAATCGAGCGCAGGGGGGAGCGTCTAGACATGGGGCGCCTCCGGATCATGATCGGGGATGGGGATTCCCTCTATCGCCCAGTGGCCCAGCGGGGCATCCACCGAGGAGGTAAGATCATCCGGGATCTTGGTGCCGCTGGAGATATAGCCGAGCGGCAGCCCCATCCACCGGGCCGAGGAGATCATTCCCCCCAGCGACGGGGCCTCGTCAAGTTTCGTAAAGGTGACGCAGCTCAGGCGCTCGCCCAGGAAGAGCGCGGCGGTCTCCTGAAGTGCCCGCTGGCTCATCGTCGCCGGCAGGACCAGATGGGTCTCGTCCGGGCGGGCGGCCGCCAGGAACGACGACAGCTCCTCGCGGGCGGGGCGATCGGAGCGGCCGGCGGTATCCAGCACCACCAGATCGGCCTCCGATTCATCGATCAGCGTCACGATATCCTCCGGATCGAACGCGATACCGAACGGGACGCTCAGGATATCGGCGATGGTCTGCACCCCTTCCACCGAGCCTATCTTGTAGGTGTCGCTGGAGATTATCTTCACCCGCAGTCCATGATTGAGCACCGCATGCACGGCCAGCTTGTACATCAGCGTGGTCTTGCCGGCACCGGAGGCGCCCACCAGCGCGATGATGAAGGGGCGCTCGCCGCTCTCGCGCCGGGTGATCGAGGGCATGGTCTCCGGCTTCCGTTCCAGCGCCGAATCGATTTCGCGGGCGGTGGCCTCCATAAGCTCCTCGTCGCCGATATCGCGGTTGCCATAGGCCCCGTATACCGAGCGTGTGATGCTGGCAGCATAGCGCCGTTCGAAATCGTTCGAGACCAGATGGGAGAAGAGCCGGCGATAAGGACCGGGAAGGGAGGCCACCTGTTCGGAGCGCATCCACTCGTGCAGGTCGCCGATCAACTCCTCGATATGTGCCAGGCGCGCTTCAAGCGCGGCAGAGAGCAGGGAGTGCTCGCCAAGTTCTTCCGTCTCGCGGAGGATATTCATGCGTTCGTCTGGTTAATTGGGCGAGGAAGCTACCGCTTTTCGGCTCAATTTGGAATAGAAGGATGGTTCTGCGGAGGACTCCAGAGCAGGAGGGCCAAGCCGGATGCGCATCGTCGTCGCGGTGAAGATACGATAGGGAGGGGGGATTTGTGATTTTCGATCTGCGATTTTGGATTTACGATTGGGGCGGGGAGCGATTTGCGATTGATTGTAGAGGGAGGGGGGGGAAGTCCGGGAGCCCGGAGCGGGATGCCAGGGGAAGGAGATATCGCACCGGCAGGAATCATCGGGGAAGAAGCGTATCGATTCGTTTCCGATGCCCGCTCTACGGATCTCTTCCAACTACCAGCCATGAGCTGCTACCTGCTATCTCTCTCTTGAGTTACCCTTGCCGGGGGCAGCGTCCTGAAAACTATTCCTGAAACTTTTTCCCTCACCTTGTGTTCCTGACAGCAAATGCGTGATAGATCGCCCGACTCGCAGACCAGTGATGAATCGTTGATGGACCGCTTTAAAGCGGGGGAAGAAAAGGCGTTCGTAGAGCTCTACAACCGTTATAACCGCAGGGTCTATGCATACTGCGTGCGGATGGTAAGCTCGAAGGAACATGCCGATGATCTCTTCCAGGAGGTGTTCGTCCGGGTATCCCGGAAGCGGCAACGATTTCAGGGGGGAAGCTTCTCGGCGTGGCTGTTCGCGATCGCACGCAATCTCTGCTTGAACGCATTGCGCGACAAGGTGTCGCATGTGGCGATTGAAGAGGTCCAGGAGACGCTGCAAACTCCGGCCGACGAGGCCGAGTACGACCAGAGTCTCGAAATTCTGAAGGATGCCATCGACAAACTCCCGGCCGATCTTCGCGAGCCGCTGGTGTTGAGGGTGTATAACGGCCTGAGCTATCAGGAAATCGCCGATCTCACCGAGACGAAGCTCGCAACCGTCAAGGTCAGGATCTTCAGAGCAAAGCAGAGATTACACGAAACACTCGCTCCATATTTTCTCGACAAGGTATGACGACCGAAGATCTTATCCTGGGCCATTTCGACGGGACGCTGACTCCGCAGGAGGAGTCGCGGCTCCAGGCCGAAATGAGCGCTTCCCCCGCGGCCCGCTCACTCTACGAGCAGCACAGGAGCCTGCATATGATGCTGAGTTCCGATGCGGCATCGCTGGTTCCGTCTGCGCGGCTGGACAGGTCGGTGGTGACCGCCGCTCTGGGCGCCGTGCCGGAAACCGTCGGCGGTGGCGCCCTCTCCTGGCTCACTGCCAAGGTCGCGGTCGGTCTGTCGGCGGTGGTGGCCGGAGGCGTTTCGATCGTGATGCTGAACAATTCCGGTCCGGATACCGTGGCGCCCGCTGCTCCGGCCCCCGCGGTCAGTACCGCCCCCGTTCCCTCGCAGGCCCCGGCCACGCTGGAGATGCCGAAGAGCGACGAGGTGAAGGTTACCGAACCGGCCGCCGCGCCCCCTGCCGCCGCAAAGAGCGATGCGCCGAAGAACCGTACCGGTGCCAGGGTGGCCGAGCAGGGAACTTCCGCTACGAAGGCCGCAGGGCAGAAGAAGCCCGCCCTCCGTCTGGATACCTCCAACAAGACGAATATCGATCAGGGGACGAAGATCGTTCCCGAGAATAATAAGTAGGGGAGCCCGCGTCGGTTTCTACGTGCCGCACGCCTTCGGGTCGTATCTTTGGAGCAGATAAAACCCGGCCGGAGCAACAGTGCGGAAACGCCTACGATATAGAATTCTTCTAACGGCTCAGGCCATGCTGATCGGCATGGCCTGCGTTGCTTTCGGCCAGTCCGATAGCGCACGGAACGTACCGGCAGCGGGCGATGCCTCCCGTCCGCTCTGGTTCTTCGGCCTGTACGGCGGGTTCGGTCCGG
>JBMDXA010000163.1:0-35446 GCA_048594725.1 Candidatus Kapaibacteriota bacterium | reverse complement strand
GGAGCGAGGGGAACGCCATAGTAAACGGAAGCTTCCGGATCATAAGCTGCTTCATGCTGGTGTCGCCCGACGGCGCCCACTACGGACGCCCGGACGGAGTAGGTATGCGCGAGGCCGGCAGAATACCGGCGGGGGGCGGGATTATAAACCAGGGAAATGGTCCGTTGCCAGCAGAGCGATCACGGACCCTCTCGCCCAACCGAATGCAGGAAAGGGCCCGGAACATCCATCATCTGAATGGGACCGGGCCCTTTTCATGTCTCTTACAGTGGCTGGTGCTGCCCGCCGGGCGGGCTCACCGGCCGCGATCAGCTTCCGTGGCAGTGCTTAAACTTCTTGCCGCTGCCACAGTAACAGGGATCATTGCGACCCACCTTCGGGTTGTCGCGCACCACCTGGCGCTGGGCCGCCTCCTCCGGAGTCGGCTCGGCGTTCTTGCTTCCAGCAAGCGCGGCGGCTTCCGGATCGCTCGAAAGCCCCATCCCGGCCGTGCTCGCATGCGTAAAGCGAAGGCGGCGGGTGCTGGAGGTATTGGTCGTATTGCGATCGCGCGGCAGGCCCTCTCCGGCGGCCGGACGGGGACGCTGCTCGGCCGCTCCTCCCCCCTGCTGCTGCTGTTGCTGCTGCTGGGGCGGGGGCTGCTGGCGTACCTGCTGGCGCACTTCCGGCACATAGCGGAAGACGAACGACATCACCTCCGCATCGATCTCGCGGATCATGCGGGTGAAGAGCTCGAATGCCTCCTTCTTGTACTCCACCAGCGGATCGCGCTGGCCGTACTGGCGCAGGTAGATACCCTCTTTCAGCTCATCCATCTCGCGAAGATGCTCGCGCCACCGCTCATCGATCACATGAAGCACCGCGAAGCGCTCCAGGTTGCTCATGAAGTCGGTGCCGAAATGCGCCTCCTTGCGGGAGTAGAAGTCCTGGGCCGCGTTGAGGATTCCCTCGCGCATCCCCTCGGCGCCCAGCTCCTGGGCACGCTCCGGGGTCACCTCCACTTCGATCAGGAGCTTGGTGCGGATCTCGTTCTGGAGCGCCATCACGTTATCCGGGTAATGGGTACCCAGAAGGCCATCGACGAACTCCTCGACGTAATCGAACACCTCGCTCTTCAGGCGTTCGCCGTGGAGGGCATGGCGGCGGCGATCGTAGATCACCTCGCGCTGCTGGTTCATCACATCATCGTATTCCAGCAGGCGCTTGCGGATGGCGAAGTTGTTCTCCTCCACCTTCTTCTGCGCGCGCTCCACCGACTTGTTGAGCATCGGATGCTCCAGCACCTCGTCGGCGGCGCCCAGCTTGTCCATCCAGGTGGTGATCCGCTCGCCGCCGAACAGGCGCATCAGATCATCCTCCAGCGAGATGAAGAACTGCGAGGAACCGGGATCGCCCTGGCGGCCGGCACGGCCGCGAAGCTGGCGATCGATACGGCGCGCCTCGTGACGCTCGGTGCCGACGATATGCAGACCGCCCACCTCCTTGACGCCCGGTCCCAGCTTGATATCGGTACCGCGGCCGGCCATGTTCGTGGCGATGGTAACGGCACCCTTCTGGCCGGCGGCTGCCACGATCTCGGCCTCGCGTGCATGCTGCTTGGCATTGAGCACCGAGTGGGGAACCTTGGAGCGCTGGAGCATACGGCTGATGGTCTCGGAAACCTCCACGCTGGTGGTACCCACCAGCACCGGACGTCCGGCCGCGCGCATCTTCTCCACCTCTTCGATCACCGCGTTGTACTTGGCGCGCTTGGTCCGGTAGATAAGATCGTTCATATCGTTGCGGACCACATCGCGGTTGGTGGGGATCACCACCACATCCAGCTTGTAGATCTGGCCGAACTCCCCTTCCTCCGTCTCGGCGGTACCGGTCATGCCGGAGAGCTTCTTGTAGAGGCGGAAATAGTTCTGGATGGTGATCGTGGCGAGGGTCTGGGTATCCTGTTCCACAGTCACGCCTTCCTTTGCCTCGATCGCCTGATGGAGACCTTCGGAGTAGCGGCGCCCGTCGAGGATGCGGCCGGTGAAGGTATCCACGATCTTGATCTTCCCCTCATCGACCACATACTCCACATCCTTTTCGTAGAGCGAATAGGCGCGCAGAAGCTGGGTGAGGGTATGGATACGATCGGAGCGCTCGGCATAGTGGCGGATGGCCTCGTCGCGGCGCACCTGCTTCTGCTCGAACTCCAGGTTCATCCCTTCGATCTCGCTCAGCTCGGCGGCCAGATCGGGGATCAGGAAGACATCCGGGTCCTCGCCGGAAGCGGCGATCGCCTGGCGACCCCGTTCCGAAAGGTCGATGGAATGATTCTTCTCGTCGATGGCGAAGAAGAGATCCTGATCGATCTCCTGCATCTTCGCCCCCTTGTCGCGCAGGAACTCCAGCTCCGTCTCCTGGAGGAGCTTCTTGTTGCCCGGCTCCTGAAGGAGCTTTGCAAGGCGGTTGCTCTTGGGCACGCCGCGATGCGCGCGCAGCAGGAGCACGCCGGCCTTCTCGCGATCCTTCTTGTCGCCGGTAGCCAGCAGCGGCTCGGCCTCGGCCAGCATCTTGGCGACCTCGCGGGCCTGATGCTGCACCAGGCGCTCCACGCGCGGCTTCATCAGATCGAACGACTGGTCGGCGGCATGGCCCACCGGGCCGGAGATGATGAGCGGCGTGCGGGCTTCGTCGATAAGCACCGAGTCCACCTCGTCGACGATACCATAGTTATGGCCGCGCTGCACCATATCCTCGGGGCGCTGCACCATGTTATCGCGAAGGTAGTCGAAGCCGAATTCGTTGTTGGTTCCGTAGGTGATATCGCACTCGTACTGCGCCTTGCGCATATGCGGCTGCATGTTCGACTGGATGCATCCCACCGTCAGGCCGAGCCACTTGTACAAGGGGCCCATCCACTCGGAGTCGCGCTTGGCGAGGTAGTCGTTGACGGTGATGATATGCAGGCCGCGTCCCGGCAGTGCGTTCAGGTAGGTGGGAAGGGTACCCACGAGGGTCTTGCCTTCACCGGTCGCCATTTCGGCGATCTTCCCCTGATGCAGCACCATGCCGCCGATAAGCTGCACATCGTAGTGCACCATATCCCAGGTAACGACGGCGCCACCGGCCTCCCACTGCTTCCCCTTATGGCGGCGGCTGGCCTCCTTTACAACGGCGAAGGCTTCCGGGAGGATCTCGTTGAGCACGTCCTCGGTGGTCTCGTAGATCGAGCGTTCCAGCTCGTCGATCTCCTCGTAGATGGCATCGCGCTCATCGGAATCGACATCTTCCTTCAGACGGGCATTCAGCTCGTCGAGCCGGGCCTGATCCTCGGCGATCCGCTCGCGGATGCGCGCACGGAACTCCTCTGTCTTGCCACGAAGCTCCTCATCGGAAAGCGACTGATACTCTTCGAAGAACTCGTTGATCTCGTCAACGAGCGGATAGAGTGCTTCCACGTCTTTCTGACGCTTCGAGCCGAAGAATTTCTCTAGAAACTTAAGCATAGAATTATTTGACACTCCTAGCAAGTAAGGCGAAAGCTACGCAAGTCCGGTAGAGTGGTTTCACCGTCTCATGCGGCCGGTGCGACTTCCACCAGCCAGCCCTCCAACACGCAAGCTTCAATTGGCGACAGGTTCACTGTATCCGCATTCCGCGCAGGCTCCATATTGGCCGCATCCGCGCCGGTCCCATTCCTCCCTCGCACCTCTCCCTCAACGGAGCCGGTTCAGATCCCGACATTCTATCGAGACGGAATACCAAGCTACGAATTTTCAGGCATGTATGTTACAGAAGTTCGGCAGGTGGATCTCAAGACCATGGCGCGGCAAGGATCTGTCCCGATGCGTGATGAACCTCGGTTCCAGCGGGAGAATATGAAACTTTCCACGGAAACAGGCAAGGGATCACCCGCAATATTCCGCTGCATCTCCCCCCGATAGTATCGGGGAGATGACGCCATGCGGCACGATCTCCCCGTTTCGCCGACCCGTCCGGATGCCTGTCAGCAGGCCGGGACCGCCACCGCAATCAGCTTATCGCAGCAGCCCCTTGTCCACCGCCTGGGCGAATGCGATGTGGTTGCCATCGGGGTCGGCTATCATCAGCGTTCTCACCTTCTCGCCGGAGGTTCGCTGGCTGGTATCGATGCCGAGCGCTGCGGCATGGGCCACCACCTCCTCGATATCGCTCACCGCGAGGGTGACCGATCCCTCGCCGGCCCGTTCCGGCAGCTGATAGACCTGAAGCCCGCCCCCTCCCGCAAACTTCCATTCGGCCAGCGTGGGCATCGGGGACGAATCGGCCCCCCTTCCCAGAAGCGCCTCGTACCACGGCACGGCGGCTCCCAGATCCCTGACGGCAAGACTTGCCAGCGCGTTATCGATCGACATGGAGATCCTCCCTTTCAAAATCCCAGAAGTAGTATCCGCCGCTGCCGCCATGGCCCGGCGGGAAGGGAATAATATACCTCGGGGAGCCGGTCCGCGCACCACGGCGGGCATCCCGGTTCCGGATCATCACTCCCTCCCTCTCCCCGCGGATCGATCCTCCAGAAAGAGCATCGCCGCGGCGGTGACGCCCACCGGCAGCAACAGAAAATTGACGATGGGGATGATCGCCATCACCACGGCGACCAGCCCGAACCCGAGATACAGCCCCTTGCGGCGCCAGACGTGGGCGATCTTGTCGCGGAAGCGGCGGTAATGGCGCTCGAAGGTGGGATCGCTGAAATCGATGGAGAGGACGAACGCGCCGTACAGGGCGGCGAGCACCGGATGCAGGAACACGCCTGCCACCGGCACGAACTGCACCGCGAAAATGAACGGATACAGCAGCAGGAACAGTCCCAGCCGCCCGGCTGCCGTGAGTACGCCCCGGAGCGCATCGCCCACCACTCCGCTGCCGGAGGCCACCCGGCCGGTAAGCTGCTGCTCCACCGCCTCGGAGAGCCTGGAGTTGAACGGTGCGGCGATGATATTGCCCACGATCACGAAGGTGAACACCGAGCCTACGATCACCGCTATGCCCACCACGATCTGCACCAGAACCCGGAACGCACCCTGCACCACCCCGTCGTCCGGCACCAGCCCCCCGGCCCAGCCGGCCAGCAGCCACACCGCCAGGGGAACGCCAACGGCGAACAGAACGATGTTCACCAGCAGCGGCAGCGCGGCCAGTTTCCGCAGGCGGGGATATTTCGCCAGCAGCGCTATGGCACGGAAGGGGGCCGACAGCCCCCTGAACAGATCGCTCATGGATAGATGCGGAGTTGGTCCGTGGTCAGTTCTTGGACACAGAGGTTGGTCCGTGTTCCGTGCGCGGGCTTCGCCCGCTGCCAGTAGTCCGTGGTCGTACGGGAATTACCCGGTTACGGTGTCGTTCCGGTCACTACCCGACCGATCACTGACTACTGACAACGGACCTTCCCCGGTTGAAAATTCCTACAGGCTTTCCAGTTCCGCTTCCAGGAGCTGCCGCTCGTAGATGCGGGCGTATTCCCCCTTGTGGGCCAGCAGGCTCTCGTGGGTGCCGCGTTCCACGATGATGCCATCGTCCATCACCACGATCTGGTCGGCATCCTTCACCGTGGAGATGCGATGGGCGATCAGGATGCTGGTGCGATCCCGCATCTGCTTGCGCAGGCGGCTCAGAATCAGCTCCTCGGTCTCGGTATCCACCGCCGAGAGAGCATCATCCAGCATCAGGATTCTCGGCTCGCGCAGCACCGCACGGGCTATCGAGGTGCGCTGCTTCTGGCCGCCGGAGAGGGTGATGCCCCGCTCCCCGACAACGGTATCGAACCCTTCCGGGAAGCGCATCACGTTCTCGTACAACTGCGCCACCTTCGATGCCTCCTGCACCTGCTCGGTGGTGGCATCGCGCCGGCCGTAGCGGATATTGCCGGCGATGGTATCGGAGAAGAGGAAGGTCTCCTGGGTGACCGTGCCGATAGAGGCGCGGAGCACATCCAGCGGGATGGAGCGGATAGGGCGGCCATCGATCAGGATCTCCCCCTCGGTGACATCATACAGCCTGGCGATCAGGTTGACGATGGTGGACTTGCCGGAACCGGTAGTGCCGATGATGGCGAGCGTGCTCCCCTGCTCCACCGTCAGGTCGATATTCTTCAGCACCAGCGGCAGCTCCGGACGGTAGCGGAACGAGACGTTCCGGAACTCGATCCGCCCCTTGATCTGCTCCACCGAACGATCGGTAGCGGCGGTATCGTCCACCTGCGGGCGCATATCGAAGATCTGGTTCAGCCGGACCATGGAGGCGGCCGCGCGCTGCACCAGATTGGTGACCCAGCCCACGGCGATCACCGGCCAGATGAGCTGCGAGATGTAGGCGAAGAACTGCGTGATATCCCCTACCGTGGAGCGGCCGGCGATAACCTCCATCCCCCCCACCAGCAGGACGATCAGCTGCGAGATGCCGATCAGCGCCATCATCGCCGGCATCATCGTGGCCTGGGTCTTCACCAGCTTCATGTTCTTATCCTTGTACAGCTGGCTCAGGCGGCCGAAGTTGCCCAGCGAGAACGCCTCGCGCACATAGGCGCGCACCACCCGCACGCCGGACATATTCTCCTGCGCCAGCGAGGTAAGATCGGCGTACTGCGCCTGCACCCCGCCGAACAGCGCGTGGATCTTCTTGCCGAGATGATAGACCGTATAGCTGACCAGCGGCAGGGGGATCAGCGCCAGCAGCGTGACCTTCACCGAGAGGGTGAGCATCATCACCAGCGCAAAGGAGAAGGTGGTGATGGTGTTGGCCGTGTACATCAGCGCCGGGCCCACGAACTCGCGCACCGCCGAGATATCGTTGGTGGCAAGCGCCATGATATCGCCGGTGGGGGTGGTGTTGAACCATCCCATCGAGAGCGACTGGGTCTGCCGGAGAAAATCGTTGCGCAGATCGTACTCCACCAGGCGGGAGAGCACGATGATGGTCTGGCGCGTCAGAAAGAGGAAGAAGCCGCTCCCGGCTGACAGGCCCAGGATGATGAGCGCCTGCTGGAGCAGGAACTCCGGCGTGGGCTGTATCGTCGAGGAGCCGGTGAGGCTATCGACCGTGGTGCCGATGAATCGCGGTATCGCAACGGAAAAGACGTTCGAGACCGTGATCGCTATCAGCCCCCAGATGAGCCGCCCCTTGTACTTCCCGATGTATGGTGCAAGACGTCGAAGAGAATTCATTGCAATGAACTGCTGTAAAGACCGGCGATACGGCATCCGGCGGCACTCGCCGGCGCCGGCTTCGCCAAGAGAGAGGGTAAAACGCAGCAACCGCAGAAGCGGCGTTTCCGCCCCCGTGGGGGCATCGCACCTGCAACTGCGGCGAGGCTACCGTGCCCCGGCCCCCGTACGGGAACCGGGGCGATCGGTTACGAAAATACTTCCTTCACCTTCGAGAAGAACCCGCTCCGCTCCTCCTTCTTCCCCTTCTGTTTCGGATCGATGTTCGGCATCGTTCCCAGACGGGAAAGCACCTCGCGCTCCTCCTCGTTCAGCCGGGTAGGCACATACAGGTTCACGCGGACGATCTGATCGCCGCGCCGGTTGCTGTTCAGATGCGGGATTCCCTTGTCGCGCATCCGCAGAAGCGTTCCGGCCTGCGTTCCCGGCTCGATGGTGATGGCCGAGGTGCCCAGCAGCGTGGGCACCTGCACTTCGGCTCCCAGCGCCGCCTGCGGATAGCTGATCTCCAGCTCGTAGATCACATCGTTGCCGTTGCGCGTGAAATCCTTGTGCTGGCGCTCCTCGATCAGCACGATGATATCACCGGCCGGACCGCCATGGCGCCCCACATTCCCCTTGCCGCGCAACGGGATATAGTTGCCGTCGGAGACGCCGGCCGGAACGTCGATCGTCTCGCGCCCCTCGCCCTGCACCCGTCCCTCGCCGTGGCAGGTACGGCACGGTTCCTTCACCACCTTCCCCTCGCCGCTGCAATTGGCGCACGGGGCCACATTGATGAACTGCCCGAACAGGGAGCGGCTCACCTGGCGGATCTCGCCGGTGCCGCCGCACTGCGAGCAATCGACGATGCCGGTGGGCGACTGGCTACCCCGGCCGGTGCAATCGGAGCAGAGAATCATCTTCTTCACCGAGATGGTCTTCTCCACTCCGGTGGCGATCTCCTCCAGCGTCAGCGGAAGGCGGATCTTCAGATCGCTTCCCGGCTGGCCGAACACCGCCCCCTGCGAGCGGCGCCCTCCGGCAGCATTGCCGAAGATCTCCTCGAAGATGGAGCCGCCGAACGCCGAGAATATATCGTTGATGTTGGAATGTGCCTGATAATCCTGCCCCATGCGCATTCCCTGATGACCGAAGCGGTCGTAACGGGCGCGCTTATCGGGATTCGAAAGCACTTCGTACGCCTCGGCGCACTCCTTGAACTGCTCCTCGGCCTCCTTGTTGTCCGGATTGCGATCCGGGTGGTACTTCAGGGCAAGTTTCCGGTACGCGGCCTTCAACTCCCCCTCCGAAGCGCCCTTGGCGACGCCGAGGATCTCGTAATAATCTCTCTTCTGCATAGTCCAGTATACGTATGGTAGTCAGGTAGTCGGCTCCAGGTAGTCGCCTGCGTGACCTGTTCATGCGGCGCATAACAATCGTTGCATCACGTCCGGTTCCGAGGCCGGTGCCGGCCGGCATCCCACCCGCGCTCCGCTGCGGCGCTCCGCTAACGGCGCTCCGCCGGGCGGATACGGGTGGGAGAAACCTGGCACTTCCTGCGTTCGGGGGACCGGGATCACGGAACCGGGCGGGCATGCCGGGTTCGTCTTCCGTATGGGGTTCATCACCGGCTACCGCGCCGGTCAGCTTCCCGCCGAGACGATCACCTTGGCATGACGCAGCACCCGGTCGCCGTACATATAGCCCGGCTCCAGTTCGCTTATCACGGTGTCCTCCGGCGCATCGCTCGGCTGGCGCATCAGCGCCTCGTGCAGATCCACATTGAAGGGTTCGCCGGCGGTCTCGATCTTCTTGACCCCCTGAGCATCGAGGATCTTCCGGAGCTTGTCGTAGATCATCGTGATCCCCTGATAGAAGCTCTGGAAATCCTTGTTCTGCTCGCCGCTCTCCACCGAGCGATGGAAATCATCGACGATCGGCAGCACGGCCTTCAGCAGCCGTTCGTTGGCATACTGCACAACCTGATCGCGCTCCTGGGCGGCGCGGCGGCGGAAGTTCTCCAGATCTGCGACGGCACGGATGGCCTGATCGCGAAGCCGCTGATTCTCCTGCTCCAGTGCGGCAAGGCGCTCATCAAGCCCCTCGCTCCCCTCGGCGCTCTGCTGCGGCTCGTTGATCCCGATGCCGGAATCCTTGGAATCGTCGATTGGTATTTCTCGTTTGCTCATGACTCGTGTTATATAGTTCTGACGGAGTTCGCTACCGAATAGTCCGTATCCGGCAATTCCGATACCGGATTTCAGATACCAGAAGTTGCGTTCGCTTCAAATTTCGCCCTGACGGGGACGCTTAGCGATCCTGAAAATTATTTGAAATTGTCTTTGCGATATACTCCACCACGGTGATCATCCGGGAGTAATCCATCCGCTTGGGGCCGATCAGCCCGATGGTGCCGGTGGTGCTGCCGATCTGGTAGCGCGTGGTAATCAGGCTGTAGCCGAGCAGCCGCTCGTTGCGGTGCTCCTCGCCAATGGTGATCTCCACGCTCTGGTCGTCGCCGAGATGACTGTCCAGCAGGTGCACCACCATCTCCTCGTTCTCGATCAGCTCCACGATCCCCCGCACCTGTTCGGGATTGGCGAACTCCGGATGGCGGAGGATATTCCGTGTGGGAGAGATCTGGAGGCGTTCGATATCGGCCGCCTCGGTAAAGATCCGGTCGGCCGAGTCCAGCAGCACCTGCATCAGCCCGCCGCCATCCCCCAGCGCCACATCGCGCAGCCGCTCGTAGCAGCTTGTGCGGATCTCCCGCAGGGTAAGCCCCGCCAGGCGCTCGTTCAGCACCCGCACCACCCCATCGATCCGGTCGCGCGAGATCTCGTGATCGTTCACCTCAAGGGTCACCGTACGGATAAGCCCGGCCCGCAGCGAGAGCACTACCAGCAGGCGGGTGGCCGAGAGGGAAACCAGCTCGATCCGTTCCAGAATGCCGTTCAGCAGTTCCGGGGCGCGGACGATGCCGAGCTGATGGGAGATAAGGCCGATCAGGCGCGAAGCCTCCTTCATCAGAACGGGAGTGGATGCTGTGGGATCGATATTTTTTCTGATGGTGATGCGTTCGGCATCGCTGAGCCTGCCGCTCCGTACCAGCGTATCCACATAGAACCGGTATCCACGGTCGGTGGGAACCCGCCCGGCGGAGGTATGGGGATGGGAGATGAACCCCTTCTCCTCCAGATCCGCCATGGTATTGCGGATCGTCGCCGCCGAGATCGATTCCTCCTCCAGTCTCTTCGAAAGATATCTGGAGCCGACCGGATTGGCCGTGAGGATGTAGTGCTGGATAATATAACGCAGAACGAGCTCTTCCCGTTCGGTGAGCTCTCCTGCGGCGCTGTTTTTCTGCCGGCCCCTGATATGTCGTCCTGATGTCATCACTGCTTATGACGTTGGAGACAGCATCCCTCGGCTGGCATCCACGTAAAAATATGCTACAGGCTGGGAGGGAGACCTGTACGAACCTTGCTCCCGTGAACGCTCATGGCGTTACGGGCGCCGCCGGAGCGATTCCAGAAACTCGACGAACGGCTTGAAACACTGCGGGCAGCGCCCGGCGAGGGTTTGATAATTGGCCCGTGCCAGGATCAGGGAAGCATCCACGGCTTCATGATAACGCTCGCCATGCTCGGCAAAGAGTCTTTCCACGATCCGTTTCGGAGGATTACCATGATTCTGATTCTCCACCGGCTCCGTCCACAACACCTTCGGTTTTGTTGCTTTCAGCCGTTCAAGAAGCTGCTCCTTTGCGGCCAGCACCAGCACCTCAAGATCGTGCTTAAGACAGAAGATGTGAAATCGCTCCAGAAGACGATCATCCTGAATATTCTTCCGGGAAAGAGCATCCCGGAAGTTTTGAAGCATTCCCTTCTGAAGCTCCGCATAGGTCTGATGAGGAAATCCCACATTCTGCGGATAGAGATCGGGCAGCGCAACGACAACCGAATCCGGTTGAGCGCAGAGAATATCAACCGCCCTGACCGGAACTTCGGTAAGGAGCTTTTGCTTCTTGTTTCCACGTGGTGCTTCAAAGAAATCGATGCCGATCCCCTCGGCTCGTTTAAGTTCAATCAACTCCCGGAACAACGCACCAAGCGCTGCCTTATCGGAAGGACCTTCTACGTAGATGAGCACCTTCATGCCAGGCGCTCCAGCTCCTCAGAGCGATGCAGCGCCTCCAGTTCCTCGTGGCCGAAATCCTCCAGCATCGCGGTAAGCGCTTTCGAGTCGGCCGGTTTGCGAAACACCGCTCTCCCCTCCTCCTTTCTCATCACCGCTATATCGGCGACGTCGAACTGCGAGAGGAAATAGGAATTATGCGTAGCGATAATGATCTGCGTCCGCTGGCTGGCTTTCTTCAGCATGCCGGCAAGCACCGGCAGCGCGCGCGGGTGGATGCCCTGATCCGGCTCGTCCAGGCAGACTAGCGTGGGCGGATTGGGAACCACGCAGAGCACCGTCCAGCACAGCAGGCGGAAGATGCCATCGGAAAGATCGGCGAGGCTGAGATCGCGATCCGATCCCTCCTCCTGCCAGAACGCCATCACCTGTCCGGGCGCCCCGTAGCTTTTCACCTTCAGACTCTTGAAGCCGGGCACGAGCAGCCGCATAAGCTCGCGCAGATCGTTGAATTCCGCTTCATGCTCGCTTCGCAGATAATGCAGCACATCGCTCAGATTGCTGGCGTCCTCGCGGAGAACGGGGTCCTGCTCGGTGATGACCGGCTGGCGGATGGCGCGGGCATCGATATTGAACGCGCTGTAGAATCGCCATGCGCGGATATGACGCTGCAACGCCAAGAGCGGTCCATATTTGGGATTGGCAATCGTGCCGAGTGCAAGCCTATCGCGGCGAATCAGAGTAATCTCTTCTCTAGCCCCACTAGCCAGCTGTATACCCCCATTGCCATTGGAGGCAATCAACAGGAAGGGCTGATCTCTTGTGGTAAACTTCTCCTGATGATCGTAAACGCCCTCTTCCTTAACTCCATTGCCATACGGCCCTTCCAACCTTCCACTGTAGCTAAAGTCTATTGATTTGTCGAGAGAAAGCCGGAGATCCCAGTAAATGCTTTCATCACCCGAGCCATGATAGACCTGCCGATATCCCCCTCCCTCCACGAGCCCAACCGGTAGCTCATCATCCATCCCGTTCCGCAAAACACGCAGGAACTCAAACAGAGCAGATTTCCCCGCACCATTTACTCCAACGATAACCTCAAGACTTCCCAGAGGAGCATCAAGATCACTGAAGGGCCTGTAGCCATCGATAACGATCTCTGTCAACCGCGGGATCTCAGCCATAGTACCCCCAATCTACCAATCTCAACCCTGCTTCCGAAACAGAAGAGCAGCACCCCGCAAAGAATGCTGCTCCGATCATACAAAAAACCGGGGGAAGCAACCGCGCTGATTCCCCCGATCCTATCACTTTACCACCACTCGCAGTATCCAGTCGGGGAGGAACCCGACGATCAGCGTTCCGGCCAGCGTCAGCGCCAGGGCCGTCTTCGACAGGCCGCTCAGGTGCAGGCTTGGGGTCTCCTCGCTGCTCGGCTCGCGGAAGAACATATTGACGATCAGCCCCAGGTAGAACCATGCGGAGATCACCGATGCCACCACGCCGAAGATCGCCAGCCAGGTCATATCGGCGCGCACGGCGGCGATGAACAGCTGGTACTTGCCGAAGAACCCGGCGAACGGCGGGATGCCCGTGAGCGAGAACATGAAGATCGCCATGATGATGGCGATGCCGGGGCGGCGGCGCCCAAGGCCGCGGTAATCCTCGATGGAGAGGTTGCCGCCGTTCTCGCGCTCCAGCAGCCCCACCACCGCAAAGGCGCCGAGCTGCATGAACAGATACGCGCCCACGTAGTACATGATGCCGTTCCATCCGGTCTGGTTGGCCGCGGCAAGACCGATCAGCATATAGCCGGCGTGCGCCACCGAGGAATAGGCGAGCATGCGCTTGATGTTGGTCTGCGCCACCGCCGTGATATTCCCCACCAGCATCGATCCCACCGCAAGAAACGCCAGCACCGTCCGGGCCTGCACCAGACCCTCGGCATTGCTGGTGGTAACCGGGATCATAAAGCCGACGAACGCGGCAAACGCCGCGGCCTTGCCGGCGGTGCTCATAAAGCCGGTGACCACCGTGGGGGCACCCTGGTAGACGTCCGGGGCCCACTGGTGGAACGGGAAGGCTGCAACCTTGAAGCCGAGGCCCACGATGATAAGCCCCACGCCGCTCCAGAAGAGCACCGGGAACTGCGTCTGCACCGCGCCGGTCACGATAGAGCTATAGAGGGTGTTGCCCACCGCCCCGTAGACCAGCGCGATACCATACAGGAGAAATCCCGAGGCGAAGGCTCCCAGCAGGAAGTACTTCATGGCCGACTCGTTGGAACTGAGCTGATGGCGGAACAGGCCGCACAGGATGTAGAAGCAGATCGACATCACCTCCACCCCGACGAACATCACCATCATATCGGAGGCATGCGACAGCAGCATCATACCGGCCACCGACATCGTCAGCAGGGTATAGAACTCATCGTACATGCCTCCCAGGCGCTCCAGATAGTCGCGCGCCAGCAGGACCGTAAGGATACCGGCACCGCAGAAGATGATATCGTAGATGCTGGACATCCCGCCGGCATAGATCATTCCGTTGAACCCCGACAGGTTCTGGTTCATCGTCAGCACCGCAGCGACGATGCCTCCAAGGAAGCCCAGAATCGAGAGCACCGAGCAGATGCGGGTGCTGCGGACAATCAGCGCATCGGTAAGCATCACCAGCAGCGCGAAGAGGCTGACGATCTCGATAGGCGACGCGGCAAGAAGATCTGTTTGGTTCATGAAAAGAAGATTATCCAGACGAGAAGGTATACCGGCAGGAGCACCGGTAGAGAATACTTTGCGATATATCCGAAAAATCCGGGCATCGTAACGCCGGAGGATTCGGCTATCGCCTTGACCATGAAATTCGGGCCGTTGCCGATATAGGTCATCGCCCCGAAGAAAACCGCCGCCGCGGAGATCGCGGCCACCTGTGCCGCCCCCGAGGCGAGATACCGGGCCACATCCCCGGCGTTGTTCACCTCCAGCCCGGCCAGGCCGAGCGCGGCGGTGAGAAAATTCAAGTACGTGGGCGCATTGTCGAGAAAGCTGCTCAGCGCCCCGGTGATCCAGTAGAACCCGCCGGGAGAGGAGATGCCCAGACCCGCCGCATTCGCCGAGAGCCAGTCCAGCGCCGGCAGCATCGTCAGGAAGATGCCCGCGAACAGATACGCCACCTCCTCGATCGGATGGAAGCTGAAACCGTTCTGCTGGTGCACCTGCGGCCGGGTAGTATAGTAGCTGGCCGCCGCCGCGCCTAGCATCAGCGCCTCGCGGAGAAACAGCGGATGCTCTATGAAGACGCTCCCGATGATTACCGCCAGAAAGATCAGGTTGTGCAGCCCGCTGGCCTTCGCCGTGTCGTTCTCCTGTTCCACCTGCCGCCGAAGCTCCCCGGCCACCTTCCGGTAGTGATACCGGTCGATCAGATAGAAGACCGCCATCACCACCCCCCCCGCCAGAAGCCACGGAAGGATCATCCGCGAGGTGATCCAGAAGAAGGGGATGCCCTTTATATAGCCAAGGAACAGAGGGGGATCACCGATCGGCGTCAGGGCACCGCCGATGTTCGATACGATAAAGATGAAAAAGATGATGTGATACGCCGAGAGCCGGTACCTGTTGTTCCGGATATAGGGGCGTATCAGCAGCATCGAGGCACCGGTGGTGCCGAGCAGATTCGCGATGATCGCTCCGGCGGCCAGGAACATCAGGTTCTCGGCCGGCGTGGAGCGCCCTTTGATCGTGATATGAATCCCGCCGGCCACCACGTAGAGCGAGCCGATCAGCGCTATGAAGCTGCCATACTCGTGCAGCGAGCTCCACACCCTGGCGGCATTCCCCAAGCCAAGGATATAATATCCCGCCACTACCAGCCCGAGACCGATGGCAACGAACCGGTAGTTTCTCCCCCACCACGCCTGGTTGACGAACGGCATCACCGCTATCATCAGAAGCAGCAGAACGAACGGGATGATCCAGAGCGGATCGACGGCGATTGCCTCGTGCCCCACGCCTTAGCGGCTTCCCGAGTTCGGCGATGCCGGAGCTGGCTGCGCCCCCTGCTGCTGGAGCTGCTCCTGAATCTGCCGCTGGATCTGCTCCTGAAGCTGGAGCTGCTGCTGCGAGGGCTGTCCTCCGGGCATCGGAACGGGAGCCGTGGGGGCCGGCGCCACCACCCTGGTGGTATCGCCCAGGCGCAGGTTGGCCTCGGCCGCATACCGGTTCTCCCCTCTCAGCTTCTCGATCACCCCGACGGTGGCACGCGAGCCGCTCTCGGTGATGCGGAGGAACGAGTTCGGCTGGAACCCGATCCAGATGCAGAGAACTGCCATCGGCACCAGCAGGCCGATCTCCAGGCCGGTCAGATCCTTCAGCTGGCGGTTCTCGTTATGCGTGATCGGCCCCAGGAAGATCCGCTGGTAGAGCACCAGCAGATACACGGCCGCCAGAATCACGCCGGAGCCGCCGATCACCGCATACCACTTGGTGGAGAGATGATCGGAGATGTAGGCCCCGAGCAGCGTCAGGTATTCCCCGACGAAACCGTTCAGTCCCGGAAGTCCCACCGATGCGAACACCGCCAGCGCGAAGAAGACCGCATAGACCGGCATCGTCTTGGCAATGCCACCGAAATCGGCCATCTCGCGGGTATGACGCCGCTCGTAGATGAAGCCGATCAGAAGGAAGAGCATGCCGGTGGAGAGGCCGTGATTGACCATCTGCAGCACCGCTCCCTGCACTCCCTCGGCAGTCATCGAGAAGATGCCCAGCACCACGAACCCGAGGTGGGCGATCGAGGAGTAGGCCACCAGCTTCTTGATATCGGTCTGCACCATCGCCAGCAGCGCGCCGTAGATGATGCCGATCACCGCCAGCACCGAGAAGAAGTCGGCATAATGGAGCGACGACTGCGGGAAGATCTGGAGGTTGAAGCGGATCAGGCCGTAGGTTCCCATCTTGAGCATCACCGCCGCCAGGATCACCGAGCCGGCCGTGGGGGCCTGCGTGTGCGCATCCGGCAGCCAGGTGTGCAGCGGGAAGAGCGGCACCTTGATGCAGAACGAGAGTGCGAACGCCAGGAAGAGCCACTTCTGGGTCTCGAACGGGATGTTCGGTCCCACATGCATCAGCTTGGCAAGATCGGTAGTGAAGGCGCCGAGCTGCGCCTCGGCATAGAAGCCGAGCCACACGATCGCCACCAGCATCAGGAGCGAGCCGGCCATCGTGTAGATGAAGAACTTCATCGACGCGTAGATCCGCTCCTTTCCGCCCCAGATACCGATCAGGAAGTACATCGGGATCAGCACCAGCTCCCAGAAGACATAGAACAGGAAGGTATCGAGCGCAACGAACACGCCGATCACTCCGAACTCCAGCAGCAGGATCATGATGTAATAGAGCTTCTCCCGGTCACGAATCCCCTCCCAGCTCGACATGATGGCGATCGGTATGGTAAAGGTGGTGAGCACCACCAGCAGCAGCCCCATGCCATCGATCCCGAAGCGGAATCCGATATCGAGCGAGGAGATCCAGGGAACGTTCGTCAGGAACTGAAAGCCCGGGTTGGTTTCATCGAAACCGAACCAGAGGACAAGCGATACCACGAACGCGAGAATCGAGCCGACAGCCGCCCCCATACGGTGGGCCCCCTTGTTCTCCGCAGGGATGAACATCAGGACCAGCGCTACGAGAAGCGGGATGAAAAGCGTTAGCAGAAGAACCATTGATCGCGTTTTAGCTTTGTTCGATGACCGAAATTTTCGAGAAGGAATCCTACCTGATAGTGCTTGGGACGCCGCCTTCATGATAGTGCTTGGGACGCCGCCTTCATCATAGTGCTTGGGACGCCGCCTTCGGCGGCTGTAGTTCTTGGTGCTTAGAAAAGAATGATGGAATGAAGTCCAGTCCACCCTCTTTCCAAATACTAAGTACTAAGTACTAAGCACTACCCTCCTACCGTATAGTGCTTAGGACGCCGCCTTCGGCGGCTGTAGTTCTTGGTGCTTAGAGAAGAATGATGGAATGAAGTCCAGTCCACCCTCTTTCCAAGTACTAAGTACTACTTACTAAGTACTAAGCACTATCCTCCTACCGCAGCAGTATCCAGGCGAGCACGGCGACGATGCCGACCACGAAGACCATCGCATAATTCTGCGCTACTCCGTTCTGCATCTTCCGGAGCACTCCGGCCAGACCGCCGGTAAAGCGGGCCGAACCGTTGATTGCGCCGTCGATCACCCCCTTGTCCACGAACTTCAGGAGGAAGGTGCGCGAGAGGCTCTGCAGGGGCATCACGATCCCCTTCTCGTAGATGTTGTCCACATACCACTTGTTCCAGAGGAGCTTGTACGCCCCCGGCATGCTCGCGGCAAGACGATCGGCAAGGCCGGGGCGCTTCTGGTACACATAGTAGGCGAGCGCGATACCGGCCACCGCCACGGCGGTTGCAATGGCGATCAGCAGCCACTCGGTGGCATGCGAGCCGTGATTCTGCGCGAAGTTCCGGTAGGCCGGCGCGAAGACCGGCTCCAGCCAGTTATGCAGCGCATGGGCGTGCTCCCCCACCACCGGGGGAAGTCCCAGGAACCCGCCGAGCGTGGAGAGCACCGCCAGAATCCAGAGCGGGATCGTCATCGTGGCGGGGGACTCGTGCGGATGCACATGATGATGGTCGAAGCGCTCCGGCCCGTGGAAGGTGATGAACACCGAACGGAACATATAGAACGCCGTGCAGAACGCCGCCAGCGAGCCCACGATCCAGAGGATCGCGTTGCCGTCGATAAAGGCGTGGAAGAGAATTTCATCCTTGGAGAAGAACCCGCTGAACGGCAGGATGCCGGAAATGGCAAGCGAGCCGATCAGATAGGTCTTGTAGGTGCTCGGCATGTACTTCTTCAGCCCCCCCATCTTCTGCATATCCTGCTCGTGGTGCATCCCGTGGATCACCGAGCCGGAGCCGAGGAACAGGAGCGCCTTGAAGAACGCATGGGTCATCACATGGAACACGGCGGCGGTATACGCCCCCACGCCCAGCGCGATGAACATGAACCCGAGCTGCGATACCGTGGAGTAGGCCAGCACCTTCTTGATGTCGTTCTGCACCAGACCCACCGTGGCGGCGATAAGCGCCGTGGTTGCGGCCACGCCGGTGATAACCGCCATCGTGGTGGGAGAAAGCGTGAAGAGCGCGGCATTCCGGCTGATAAGGAAGATGCCGGAGGTAACCATCGTTGCCGCATGGATCAGCGCCGAGACCGGGGTTGGGCCGGCCATTGCGTCCGGAAGCCATATGCCGAGCGGGATCTGCGCGGACTTGCCGCAGGCGCCCAGGAACAGGCAGAGCGTGGCGATCGTGATGGCGGTGTTGCCGCCGGGGAAAAAGCCGCCGGCGCTCACGGTATCGGTGATCGCCTGGTACTGGAGCGTGCCGAACTCGTTGAAGAGGATGAACATCCCCACCAGCATGCCGAGGTCGCCGATACGGTTGACCACGAACGCCTTCTTGGCCGCATCGCCTGTCCAGCGGATTCCCACCCCCTCGAACTTCTGGTCGTACCAGAATCCGATCAGCAGGAACGAGCAGAGCCCCACCCCTTCCCATCCCAGGAATGTCACCAGGAAGTTATCGGCCAGAACCAGGTTCAGCATCATAAAGATGAAGAGGTTCAGATAGGCGAAAAACCGGCTGAAACCGGGATCGCCATGCATATAGCCGATCGAATAGATGTGAATGAGCGTTCCGATGCCGGTAATCACCAGCAGGAAGATCATCGAAAGCTGGTCGATCTGGTAGGAGAATCCCACCGAGAAGGTTCCGGTGGTGATCCACGGCAGCAGGTCCACCAGCACCCGCCGCGAATTGGCGGGCATCGCCAGGAGCTCGAAGAACATCGCCACCGCGAGGATGAAGCCGATGCCCACCATCGAGGTGCCGATGATTCCCACCGTCTTCTCCGATCCTATCTTCTTGCCGAAAAGGCCGTTGATAAGGAAGCCGACCAGCGGCAACAGCAGGATGAACGGAAGTAAGGTTGAGATCATGCTAGAGATGACAGAAGAAATAGGCTATTGAAGAGAGAATCGTTTGGCCGCAGCCATGCTGCCCCGGCTTATTCCCCGGGTTCGGTGGCGGATGCTGTGCCTGCCAGCTCCACCAGATGATATATTTCGTTCAATGGAATCTCGCAGCCGATGGAGCTGAGAACCAGTGTACTATCGGCTCCGGAGATCTCCGTGAATATCCAGCGGCCATCGTCCTGGCGGAGATACTGCTCGACCCGGTACCGGTCCTGCGCCACGAGGAGATATTCCCTGAGCGACTCGATCCCCCGGTAGTGCTCGAACTTTTGCCCCCGGTCGTAGGCCTCGGTCGATTCCGAGAGCACTTCCACGATCACAACGGGATTCAGCAGCGTATCCTGATCGCTGCTCTCGAAACGTGGCTCGCCACAGGCGACGACAACATCAGGATAGGTATACTTTCCAATACGATCCACCTTGACCCGCATATCGTTGGCGAACGATATACAGGGTTTTCCCCTGAGCCGGGCACGAAGCTCCGCGCCTATATTCAGAGTCACCAGATTATGACGCCGGCTTGCTCCGGCCAATGCGAACATCTCCCCGCCGTAGTACTCGCTTTTGTACTCGGCGGCGCGCTCGATCGCCAGATATTCCTCCGGCGTCAGATATGGTTTGTTCTGTGGCTGCATGGGTTCTCGGCGGATCAGCCCCCCTCGTATACGAACGATGCCTTCTCGAACGGCAGTTCGATATCGGCGAACCGGATGGAAAGGTCCTCATCGACGATAATCATCGAATTGCGGGTAACCTTGGTCCACTCCGATTTAAGACTTGTGAACGGCTCCGAGGAGATCACCACCGCCTCGGCGCGCCCTTCGTCCGGCAGCATAAAGCACCGGTGTTCGGTGGCGATATACTCCTTGCCGAACATATAATAAAGGGATGCGGGCTGTACGCGCGGATTGGTTGTATAGCGGGTGGCTACCATCGACCGGCCGTTGGAGACGCAGAGGTTCAGGTAGGAATGCTCCCGCACGCCGTGCTCGAACATCAGCCGGTTGAAATCGTTGAGCATCCCGAACATCGCATCCACCATCTCATCGGTGGTGACAGGCCCCCTGGGATCGCGCAGATTGTTCAGGAACAGGCCGAACAGATGTTCCGAATCGGTGGAACCCTGCACCGCATCATAGGCCACATCCTTCAGCTCCCGCAGCAGCGAGCGGCGGATCTTGCGGAACCCCTGCACCATGCCGTTGTGCATCCAGGTAAGCTTGCCGTAGACGAATGGGTGGCAGTTCAGCTCCTCCACCAGCGAGCCCGGCGTGGCCGCGCGCACATGGGCGAAGAGCATCGTGGTCTTTACCTTCTTGGCGAGAAAACGGAGATTCTGGTCGCTCCAGGAAGGATGGACCGAACGGAACTGGCAGGGCTCGTCGTCAAGGTTGAAATCATACCAGCTTATGCCGAATCCGTCTCCATTGATTGGAATCGACATTTCCTGGGCACCCAACGATTGACGCTCGATCAACGAGTGTTGCGGACGATACAGAAGATCATCCGCCAGGACGGGCTTACCGATGTAGGCTAGGAATCGACACATGCTGCTTCTATTGCTGGTTGCTGAATGCGGCCGCGGGTTCGAAGTGTCCGAACCGCTGCCGAGCGCTGGGTCCCCCGTTACCATCCATCACAACAAGAGTAGCCCGCGAATATACGCACGAAACCGGAACAACGCACCGGATTCTGCGAAATACGAGACCTTTTCGCCGTTTTCGTACGGAGACCGGAGAAACTATCGCTCCGGAGGGCTCCGCCGGCAACGGCGCTGCTGTGAAACAAGCTTCCTTTATGGCGACTGGCCGGAGCCTCGCCGCCGGTTTATGCCGGTGGCAGAGCCCGATTCTCCTCCGGCAGAGCCGGAACGGCCGCACCGCTGAACACTGCGTCCCAGCAGGATACCACCCGCCGGGCAACTTCCGCCAGATTCTCCCGTAGTCCGGTTTCACGCTCTATCGAGGTGACATCGTACTCGGCGATGCCGCATGGCACGATGGCGTCGAAACGGCCGAGATCGGTCGTGACGTTGAGCGCAAAGCCGTGCATGGTCACCCAGCGTGAGGCGCGCACACCGGTGGCGCAGATCTTCCGGTCATCGCACCAGACGCCGCTCATGCCGCTCCGGCGCCCCCCGGTGATGCCGTACCCGGCCACCGCGCGGATGATAAGCTCCTCGATCGAGCGCATATACCAGCCGAGATCCTCCCGGAAATCGGCCAGCCGGATGATCGGGTAGCCGACAAGCTGTCCGGGGCCATGATAGGTGACATCCCCGCCGCGATCGACATCGAATACCTGGTAGCCGCTGGCCTCCAGCATCTCGCGCGACATCAGCAGATTGCTATCGGTGCGGGCGTTGCGCCCCAGCGTTATCACATCGGGGTGCTCGCACAGCAGGAACGTGTTCTCCCGCTCGCCGCGCAGCACCTCGTCGAAGATGGTACGCTGGAGCTCCCAGGCCCGCGCGTACTCTATCCGCCCAAGCCACTCGGCATGTACCGTGGTTGCAAGATCGGAAAGCATGCTGGGATAGTCAGTAGTTCGTAGTCCGCCGCCTGCCGCGGCTGTAGTTAAGGAGTTCTTAGGGAAGAAGGTCAGTAGTCCGTGCGCGGGCTACGCCCGCTGTCAGTAGCCCGTGGTCGTTGTAGTTCAGACTACAACCAGCGATGCGGTTCCAGCAGAATGGCTACGGACAACTGACGACCGACCACGGACGTTACCCTCCCCAATCGCAAATCGAAAATCCTCTCAATCGCCAATCACCTCACCCCCCATTCCCACAGCCCGAAGGCGACTTTCTTATCGAGTTTATAGCCGGATTGCTTCAGCGTAAGCATGATCTGGCCGCGATGATGCGCCTCGTGCGCCACAATATAGCTATTGAAGGCCGCAACATGGGGCTTGAATCCCTTCACCCTACCGGTTTCCAGTCCCAGAATCAGCAGCCGGGCTATCCCCTCCCCCGATCGTTCCAGCGCCGAGGCTATCGCATCGCGGTCGGCGAGATCCTTCTTCTCCAGCGTTCCGATCCCCTCCAGAACCTCCGGAGCGGCCGCTTTCAGCCACATCAAGCGGACGTTGTGAAGATGGGCGAACTGCTCTGCGACGGTTCTCCCCCTGGAAGCCGATACGTTGGCGAGCGCTTCCGGCGCCACCGCTTCCAGCAGATACAGGTTGATCCTGTTGTTGATCCGCCAGGCATCGAGAAACTGTTCTTCCAGGGTCATGATCGGAAGTAGGTAGGTTGCGAGTATACGTTCCGCCTCGCTCGCGCCAGCGCAAGAACGACTTTTCTCACCTACCTGTGCTATTAAGATGCCAGAGACGGAGGAGCCGGCGAAGGGTCCCGGAGTTCAGGGGCCGGGGAGTCCGGCATCCGGGGCCGCCAACAACCGGTCCGCCTCTTTTCCAAGCTCTAAGTTCTAAGCTCTAAAAACTACCAACTCCCCCCCACGAACTACAACGGGAGACCAGCCTCGCGCCGGCCTCCCGTGTAGTGTTTGTTCCGGACCGGCCGGAAATACCGGAGGGTCAGATATTCAGGGCTTCGCCGTAGGCATCGGCGGCGGCCTCCATCACTCCCTCGGAGAGGGTGGGATGGGCGTGGATCGTATGGATCAGCGTCTCGGCGGTGGCCTCGGCCGCGCGCGCGGTGCAGATCTCGGCGATCATCTCGGTGGCCTCGGCACCGACGATATGGCCGCCCAGGATCTCGCCGTACTTGGCGTCGATCACCAGCTTCACGAAGCCGTCGGTCTCGCCGATGGCGCGCGCCTTTCCGCTGGCCTTGAACGGGAACTTGCCCACCCGCACCTCGTAGCCCATCTCGCGGGCCTTCTTCTCGGTAAGCCCCACGGAGGCAACCTGCGGCTGGCAGTAGGTGCAGCCAGGGACATTGGAGTAATCCATGCCGTGCCCGGCCTTGCCGGCCATATGCTCCACCGCGGTGATCCCCTCATGCGATGCCACGTGGGCAAGCCACGGAGCGCCGATCACGTCGCCGATGGCATAGATGCCCGGCACATTCGTGCGCATGAACTCATCTACCTTGATATGGCCGCGCTCCACGACGATACCAAGCCCTTCCAGGCCCAGGTTCTCCACATTACCGGTCACCCCGACGGCATTGAGGGCAAGATCGGCGGTCAGCGTCTTCTGCTCCCCCTTCTTGTTCTCGATCACCACCTCCACCCCCTTGCCGGCGGCCTTGGCGCTGAGCACACGGGTCTCGTTCAGGATCTCCATCTTCTTCTTCTTGAAGGCGCGGGCCACCTCCTTGGAGGCATCCTCATCCTCTACCGGAAGGATGTTCGGCTGCATCTCGATGATGGTGACCTTGGTGCCGAACGCATTATAGAAGTATGCGAACTCCACTCCGATGGCCCCTGCGCCGATCACGATCATCGAGCCGGGAACCTCCTTCTGGAGCATCGCCTCGGTGGAGGTGATGACCTTGCTGCCATCCACCTCGATGCCGGGGAACGTGCGGGCACGTGCGCCGGTGGCGATCATGATGTTCTTGGCCTTCAGCGTCTCGGTGGCCTTCCCGTCCTTGTCGCGCACTTCCACCACGCCGGGGCTGGGGATGAAGCCGGAGCCGTTGAACACCGTCACGAGGTTTTTCTTCATCAGGAAGTTCACCCCGGAGGAATTGGCATCGGCCACCTCGCGGCTGCGCTGGATGACACGCGGGAAATCGACGGTGACCTTCTCGATGCCGAAGCCGAACTCGCCGGCATGATTGAGGAAGTTCATGTATTCGGCGTTCTTCAAGAGCGCCTTGGTAGGAATACATCCCCAGTTCAGGCACACCCCGCCGAGGCGGTCACGTTCCACGATCGCGACCTTCAGGCCGAGCTGGTGGGCACGGATAGCTGCAACATAGCCGCCCGGCCCGCTGCCGATCACGATCAGGTCAAAGGTATTGTCTGCCATGAGAGTAGTAAAGGTTCAAGGTTGAAAGCCTGACGAAACCACAAAGTTAGCAACGGCATTGTGGTAGCAAAAGCTGCTACGAGAAGTGTTACAGATTGAGCGCCGGGAGATGGTAGTTCGTAGAGAACAGCTGGCAGTTCCCGGAGCAGGTTTCAGTTGAGTTGCGCTGCAACCATCGGAGGGATGGGCCGCTCCCGACGGAGCTTCATCGCGGAGGGAGAAGCATTGCTATAGATGGGTACCCCCTACGGGGGCCAGCAGACCGGCAGGCTTATGCGAATCCCCTCTGCTCCGCTGTTAGGATAATGATGAGTGCCCAGGCCCTCACGGCTGAGACTCGCGCTCATCCCAGACCCCGGACCCCCGGACCTCTTCCCTCCCAATCGAAAATCCGAAATCGAAAATCGAAAATCCCTAGAATTGGTCCTCCTTGTTCCTAAACAGCACGTTGAACGTGGTCATCGAGCCGTAACAGCGGGTGATATACTGCTGGAGTTCCACCTTCTCGGCATCGCTCAGCTTTTCGTGGCCGTTGATCTTCTGTTCCAGCACGCGAAGCTGGTTGCGCATCATCACGATCTTGTGGAAGAAGGTTTCGATCGGCAGATCCTTCTGCTGCAACGAGGAGTCGGCCGGTTTCAGCACCAACGTTCCCCCCTCCCATCGTTTTCCAAGCTCCTGCACCGCATCATCCGATTTCTCCAGCCCAAGCTCCTCCACCATCGCCGAGGCAACCTGCCGTATGAATTTCGCCAGCGGAAGCTCCAGGCCGCTCACCGATGCGGTGGGCTCGGCAGGCTGTATCGCGCTGCTGTCCGGCGCCACGGTCCGCTTCCCATCCTCGAACAGGATATCGGCCGTATGCTCGGTCACCCCTTTTATCACGCCGACGCCGTAGGCCGGATGGCGCACCTTCATTCCGATATGCAGATCTTCAGCTCTCATAACAGTAGTGATAATATGGTATATGCTCCGACGGTACTTATGCGATCCCGGCGCGGCGGCCCGGATCGATCTGTTCTATCACCGACTCGCCGGCATCGCCGCTCCCGCAGGTCCACCGCCACGACTCATGCAGGCGTATCCGCCCGTCCGGGAGGATCTCCGGAACGGAGCGGCATATCCCGGTCATCAGCTCCCCGGCATCGTTGATATGCTGGTAGCGCATATCCAGCGAGCCATCCTCGCCCACCAGCGCTATCAGGGTTCCGAAGCGCACCCGGCCGCCGGAATAGGTGCCCTGGAGAAGATTCCCCTGCTGCCGGTAATGGAACAAGGTATCATCATCCACCTCGCCATGCTCGGAGTTGGACACCGGAACGAAATAACGGTCGTTGTAATCTATCATGGACGCGGATATCGTTTCAGTTCCTCCTGCGTTAACGGGAGGCTATGAATGATGCCGGACGGATGCACCGGTATCCGCCGCAGCTCTGGCCGGAGCTCCCGCTCCGGATGCTCCAGCCAGTAGATGATTCCCCTGGCCTCCTCGTGGGCGGAGTGATCGATCTCTCCGGGAGGACCGATAGAGATATAATCCTCTCCGGAGCATCGTTCCCCAACCATCCGAAAGCTCTCCAGCAGATCCGCCGTCATCCACCCCATCCCGATATTCAGCAGCAGGTACAACGGCGCCAGTACCACCGCTGCCTGCGGCAGGCGGAGCACCAGCAATGCCAGAATATTCGCAAGGAAAAAGAGGGCGAACCCATTTGCCGGATAGAATATCCCGGCAATATTCAGCGGCAGCGCCAGTACCATGATTGCCGAGAGAAGCGCAAGGAGGAAATTGAACCGCGCCTGTTCATCACGAATATTCCAGATATTCCGAATGGCGAGCGCTATCATCCCGGCCAGCAGCACCAGATATCCCATATTTATAAAATCCACCCCCCGCGCCCCCCACGCTCCATACACTCCCAGGTTCCCGTCCCTATCGGTGAAGGGTGCGAGCATCGCGGCCACGATCACCGCGCGATCGTGCAGGTACCGGTAGAGCGTGGGATAGGGACGATCCACCGCATAGGGAGTATCCGCATTGATGAGATAATCAACGAACACTGCAAGCACCGGCAGCATTGCCGGAAGGACCTTGCGGAGCAGATCGTAACGGCGGCCGGCCACTATCCAGGCGAGCCCTCCCAGCGCAAGGATAAGAAACGATGAAAAATGGGAGAGATAACAGAGCACGAACAGAAGCGCTACCGGAACAGGCCGTTCCATCCAGCGCCGTGACACCAGAAGATAGATCCCGGCCAGCGCCAGACCGAAGCCGAACGAAAAATTCAGGTCGCCGAACCAGAAATGATATCCGAACAGAAAGGAAAAAGCGATCATCCCCCGGAGGAGATTATTTCCCGGAACGGTAATTCCCAGGAAAAGATATACTCCGGCGTATACCGATATCATCGACAGCAGAAGAAATATCTCCCCGGCGATGCTTGCCGCTACCATCTGCGACCCAATTCCTATGAACAATGTGGAGAGAATGCCGGGAGGGATATAGGAATGAATCGCATACGCGCCGCCGAAATCATTCCCATGAAAGATTTTCTGGCCGAAAATATATCCCTGATAGATCAGATCGGGATATTCCTGCGGGATGAGAGCATACCCTCCTATCAGAAAGAATACTGCGGCGATGATACAGACGCCGCTGGCAACCGCATGGGGTATCACCGGGCGGCCGGGAAGCGCCGTGAAGAACCCGGAGGCCCCCCGGTGCATCCGCCTCCACCACAGCCTGCGGGCCGAAGATGCGTCGTGGTAGACAACTCTTTTCCAGGCGTGCCTCTGCGTTCTCATCGCCTCTCCTGGTGCAGGGAATCGGCCGCCGCGTTCAGATCGAGTTCGATCGGAATCTCGATGATACCGGAGGCGAATTCTTCGAAGGAATGGCTTCGCAGCCCGTCGGCGGCACGGTAGAAGACCTTTATTCTGGGAATGGAGGCCGGAATCTCCCTATCTATCGCCCTCCATTCTCCCGGCTGGATACTTCCGAAATGATGATGGTCCCGTTCCACCCCAACCACTTCCCCTGCATTGGCCTGCTCTTCTCCGTACAGGTCCCATTCCATATGAAGCACCACCGAGTCGCACGGCTGCTCCCCGATGTTCCGCAGAAGGATCATTGTCCTGCGCGCAAAAACGGCGTCGTACATCCAGTACGAGAAAGCGATGAAAACAACTACCGGGAGAAGGTGGCCCAGGGCTCGCTTCATGGGGGAAGAGGATGATAAGAAGAAGCGGATGCGATACTCCGTACCCGGCTTGTACCAGGGGCTCCCATCCGCTGGCGAACATAGGGAACTATCCGGGCGCGGGAAATGGAGTTCATGGATACGGCTGCCGCTCTCAGGATATCGGCTCGATCTTCTCCTTCAGCTTCCGCTGCACCGCTCCCAGACCGCGCAGCACCCCCAGCGTCAGCACCACCACACCCACGGCCAGCACGAACTGATGAAGCGCCACGCAAACGCCGATGGCACCTGAAAAGAGGATGGATGCGGCCGTGGTAAGGCCCTGCACCCCCTGGGAACTATCCCGGCGGAAGATGGTCCCCGCCCCGAGAAAGCTGATGCCGGTGATGACCGCTCCCACCAGACGGAACGGATCGGAGTTGACGAACCCCGCTGCGGCCTGCGGCTCGAAATGTTGCAGGATCACCTCACCCAGCCCTATCAGGAGCGCTGCGGCCCCGGCCACCAGCATGTTCGTCCTGAATCCCGCGGGCTTGTCGGCGGCCTCCCGCTCGATACCGATAACGCCACCGAGAAACATCGCCAGTGCCACTTCTCCCACGATCTGCAATTGCTCAACCCATTCCATGTGCGCTCGTTCCCGTTTTTGCTGGAACCGAAAACGCCGGGCAGAGATTAAGGTTCTCCCGGCTGCCGGTCCCAGACTCATGTTCATGGCGAAATACCAGTCCTTAGTGTCAAGGAATGATAACAATGAACATGCCGCAGGGCCCGCTTCACAGAACAGGACGATCGATTTACGCCGCGGCGCAGAAGTTTCCCGATCTTCCCCCTCTCTTCCGATCATCCATCACAACCGGCCCGGTCTCAGCTCCAATCAGAAGCTCCACAATCGAAAATCGCCTCCCACAATCATCTCTCATCCGGCTCGATCCGGACCCGCACATTCTTGTACGAGGGGGTTCCGCTTTTTCCATCCACACCGGTACTTACCAGGATGTTCGCCTCCGGATAATACATGGCACTGCATCCCGGCGCGATATCATAGGCGGCCACCCGTATCCCGGGCATGGCCCCGGTGGCCGAACGCACGGTCACCCGCTCCCCTTCGCGCAGCCCCAGCGCGGCGATATCGCCCCGGTTCATCAGGATAACATCGCGGCTCTGCTGGTTGCGATAGCGGTCATGCTCCTCGTAGACAACCGTATTGAACTGTCCTTCCGAACGGATGGTCATCATCCTCAGCTCGCCGGCCGGGAGCTCATCCTGCGGGGTGGTCACATCGATGAACCGGGCACGCCCGTCGGGAAACGGGAACTCCGGCACATGGCGCAGGCGTCCTCCCACATGGAACTCCTCGCGGGTGCGGCCGATCCCGGCCACCGGCTCATAGCCGGGCACCACGCGCGCCATCACCCTGCGGATCTCGTCGTGGTTGCGCAGGGACCGAAAATCGATGGGGCCATCGGCCGGCAGCAGCCGCGCGCCGATGCTGGTGACGATCTCCACCTCCGACTTCAGTTCCGGCGAGGGACGCATCATGCCGCCATCGGAAAGCCGCACGAAACTGAACATGCTCTCCTGCGTGGTGGTCTGCAACTCCTCGTCCCGCACGCAGGTGGGAAGGATATAGATTTCCCCTCCACTGGCGGCGGGAGTAAAGCAGACATGCCCCTGATTGAGCTTGGTGCTGATATGCACCGAGGTGCCGATTCTGGAGAGCGCCTCGCCGGCAAAGGCGAGATCGGGATTGGCGGCGTAGAAATTCCCTCCCATCAGCAGAGCGAAGTCGATCTCCCCGCGGTGCGCCGCATGGATCGAGCCCATGGAATCGAGCCCCTTCTGCGCCGGCGCTTTCAATCCGTAGAGATCCTCCATCGCCTTCAGGAACCCGGACTTCAGCTCCGGGGCAAAGCCCACCGAGCCTATGCCCTGCACATTGGAGTGCCCGCGGATGGGCATCAGCCCGGCATGCGGACGCCCCACCATTCCCCGCGCCAGGGCCAGATTTGCGATGGCGATCACATTATCCACCCCATGTTCGTGATGGGTGATCCCCATGGCCCACATGAACACCGCGCTCCGGGAGGCGGCGTACATCTCGGCGATCCGCACGATCGTGGCCGTATCCACCCCGGCCGAGGCGGCCAGCTCCTCCAGCGATTCCCCCTCCAGCCCGGCCAGCACATTCTCGAAACCGGTGGTGTGGCTGGCGATGTACTCCCGGTCGAGCGCGCCGCGATCGGCCACCACCTTCAGAATTCCCTTCAGCAGCGCGATATCCCCGCCGATACGGGGCTGCACATACAGATCGTTGATGGTGGAACCGAACAGCAGCGACATCGGCTTGGAGGGGATGTTGAAGCGGTCCAGCCCGGTCTCCCGCATCGGGTTCACCACGATCACCTTTCCTCCCCGCTCCCGTATCCCCGAGAGCGTGGTGATAAGCCTGGGGTGATTGCTGGCGGGATTGGCGCCGATCAGCATCACGAAATCGGCCCCCTCCACGTCCTCCAGGGTTACCGTGGCCGTGCCGGCCCCCACGCTATCGGCAAGCCCCACACCGCTGGCCTGATGACAGTAGAAGGAGCAGTTGTTGACGTTGTTGGTGCCATAGATGCGCGCAAGCCACTGCAACAGGAACGCGGCCTCGTTGCTGCTCCGCCCGGATGAGTAGAAGAAGGTGCGCTCCGGAGAGGTGCGGCGCATCGCGCCGGCAATGGCATCCAGCGCCCCGTCCCACCCGGCCCGGCGATAATGGGTATCCCCCTCACGGAGCACCACCGGATAGGAGAGCCTTCCCAGGTTCTCCAGTTCGCGCGGGCTCAGCCGGGCAAGCTCCGCCACCGGATGCCGCTCGAAGAAGTCGGCCGCGATCGGCGGCTGCATGTCGGCGGCCATCGCCTGGACGCTCTTTTTGCAGAACTCGGGGAAATGCCCCAGCTCGTTCTTCATGCCGCCGGACTGGCCGCCCATGCCGTAGGCGCATGTCTTGCAGGAGTTGTTCGAGCCCATCCGTTTCCAGAACCGGATCGGCCCTCCATCGGCTTCGAAGGATTTTTTCACCGTGTACCAGATGGCGGCAATGCCGCCACCGCTCGTTACATCGCTCATCTGTGCTACGGTCCTGAAGGTTGTTGAATCCTCGGCTACTAAACATGGGACAGCCGGGCCTCAGGCAATGTACGTCAACCAGAAGAATGTATTGTTGAGGCCTGGTAACAAGAGAGAACGAAACGAGCCGGAACCGGCGGGCTTGCAGCGTGCCGGGAAGCCACTCTCTTCCACTGCACGATCAGAAATCAAACCGTACCCCACCGTCACTCTACTGAACTGGTTCGGTGCCTCCACCAGCACATCGTTGTCAAGGCCATCCTTTACTACCACCATTCGTGAAAGCCAGTCGGAAAATGTGCTACTACCAATGCATGTACAGCAAAAAAACTACTCACAACAACGAAACAATTCCAATCGCATTTATCCGATCATCGAAAATCAGCACCAATAAGAACTCGGCAGGTATTTCCGGCAGATCCGATTTATGACCCGTTACCCTCGGAATAACACCCCCCCAAAAAAAATCCACCGAATATTTTCCAGCACCGCATAGTACCCGCCAGGGTACTTTTTTATTTACAGCAATCCGGGAGAAGTCTGTCGTATCCGCCATCATCAAATTGCAGCCGGATGTTGCATGGCCATAGCAGCATGAGGGATCATTCACAGGACCCTCGGAATACCGAACCGTAGCATTACGGCTCGGCGAATCACCGCATTATCAACCTGTTATTACGAGGATATTCCCATGCGATTCATCAGAAGCAGAAAATGGACGCTGGTTGCGATCATCGCGCTCAGCCTTACCACGGTTGCCACCGCGGCACGCCTGTTCCTGGCACCGCTCGCCCCGTATCAGTATCCGGTATCCACCATCAACTGGTGCTCCACCGGCGGGGTAATTCTGGCGTCGAGCCAGGGAGTTACGCTTCAGATCCCATTCCAGGGGAATGTAGCGTTCGAGACCATCGCGAACAGCGACAACCCGATTTCCACCACGCTGCGTGCTACCACGTTCGAGGGATCGGGACAGAATCCCGAACTTGGCACCGTGACGCTGAGGCTCTCCTCGCAGAACCAGTTATCGACCATCACGACCAACGCTCCCGGAAAGGCGTTCCCGGCCACCAGCCGTCTGACGTTCGACGGGCTCTTCACCTTCAGCAGCCGCCCGGACGCAGCCTACACCGGCACGCTGACCGTTTCCAACACCAACCTCACAAGCTGGCCGCATAGAGATACCAGGTATGTACAGGAGGGCGTGGCGCGCTTTACGAACCTCGGCAACCCCAACGATGTGATCGAGGTGCGTGGCGTGACGGTGAACGTCAATGCTCTCAACTAACGATATCCGGTAGATATTCCGGGGCCGCATTCGCCGGAGCAGCTCATTCCGGCTCAAGGGGGCCCATCGGACAGCACATCAGCAAGGACCGCAACAACACAGGGCGAGCTCTGGAACATCCAGGCTCGCCCTGATACTATCAGCGCAGGTTCATCATGGATATCATCGCAGATATCGGGCGGCGCTATCCGTCACTCTGATTTCCGCAGCAGCCGCAGGCCGTTCCCCACCACGATCAGCGACGCTCCCATATCGGCGAACACCGCCATCCAGAGGGTGGAATATCCGGCCAGCGCCAGAGCGAAAAAGACGAACTTGATGCCGAGCGCGATATTGATATTCTGCCAGAGCACACGGATGGTCCGGCGCGAAAGCCGGATGAACTCCGGAAGTTTCAGCAGATTATCCTCCATCAGCGCCACATCGGCGGTTTCCAGCGCCACATCGGTTCCCGCGGCTCCCATGGCAAATCCGACCGTAGCCTGTGCCAGCGCCGGCGCGTCGTTGATGCCATCCCCCACCATCCCCATCGCCCCTATCGACGATTGCAATCCGCCCAGAGCGGCGATCTTATCCTCCGGCAGGAGATCGGCACGAACCTCGCCGATACCCACCCGGCGCGCGATGCTGCCGGCGGTGGTGGCATTATCCCCGGTCAGCATTGCCGTGCGGATGCCGAGCGCGTGAAGCTGGCTGATGGCCTCCACGCTGGACTCGCGTACCATATCGGCAACGGCGATCACCCCGAGCGCCTTCTCAGGGGTCATGACGATCACCGTGGTCTTTCCCTCCTCCTCCAGCCGCTTCAGAGCGCGCTCCACGGCCGGCGTGCAGACGTTCAGCTCGTGGGCAAGACGATGATTGCCCACATGAATCCGCTCGCCGCCGACGATAGCACGAATCCCCATCCCGGTGATCGACTGAAACTCCTGCACCTGGACCTCGGCCTCGTTGGCGTGATGGGCGGCATGTTCGGCGATGATGGCCGAGGCAATGGGATGCTCCGAACGGGCCTCTACCGCGGCGGCCAGATGGAGGATATCGGGATCGGCCATGCCATCCAGCGAGATGACATCGGTGACGCGCGGGCGCCCCTCGGTGATGGTGCCGGTCTTGTCCAGCGCTATCCC
Organism: Candidatus Kapaibacteriota bacterium; assembly: GCA_048594725.1. Lineage (GTDB taxonomy): Bacteria > Bacteroidota > Ignavibacteria > OLB7 > OLB7 > JAFDZV01. Next base: position 2,398 of record JBMDXA010000163.1, on the reverse strand, counting down.
CTTCAGCCGCTGCCCAAGCTCCAGATATGTTCCCCCCTTGATGAGGATACCGCGCCGGGCGGCCGATGCAAGCCCGCTGACGATGGTGACGGGCGTGGAGATCACCAATGCGCAGGGGCAGCCGATCACCAGCAGCACCAGCCCGCGATAGATCCACTCGCTCCAGCCCCCATCGAACAGCAGAGGGCCGGCGGCGGCCACCAGAATGGCGAAGCAGAAGATGGCCGGCGTATAATACCGGGAGAATTTATCCACGAAGCGCTCCGCCTCGGCGCGGTTGGAGGTGGCCTGCTCCACAAGCTGGATCACCTTGCTGATGGTGGACTCCGAGGCCACATGCGTGACCTGGTAATCGAAGGTGCCGCTGCCGTTGATGCTCCCGGCGAAGATCGCATCCCCCTCCTTCTTCGCCACCGGAATCGACTCACCGGTGATGGGGGCCTGATTGACCGAAGAGGCACCATGAAGCACCAGGCCGTCCAGCGGCAGGCGCTCCCCCGGCTTGATCCGGATGGTCTCCCCGCGCGCCACGCTTCCCACCGGCACCAGAGTCCATTCTCCTGCGCGCAGCACCGTGGCCTCCTCCGGAGCAAGCTCCATCAGCGATCGCACCGCGTTGCGCGCCCTGTCCAGACTTCGCGCCTCGATCAGCTCGGCCAGGGAGAAGAGGAAGATCACCACGGCGGCCTCGGTCCACTCCCCTATCACCACCGCCCCGATAGCGGCCACGGTCATCAGGAAATTGATGTTCAGCGTCAGCGTCCGCACCGAGCGCCAGGCCTTCCCGGCAACCTCGTATCCGCCGGCTACTATCGCGACCGCAGCAAGGAGACGAACGATCATCGCCGACTCCTCCCATCCGGAGAGCACCATGGTCTCGGAGGCCAGAGCAAGCACGCCGGAGACCAGCGTGAGGATAGTGCCGGGTTTGCGCCACACCGACGGCTGCACCACCTGAAGCTGGATCTGCCGCTCGGCCGGCGTGCTGGAGACCGCATCCATGCCGGTGGCCTTGATGGCGGTCACGATCGGTTTTTCATCCGGGAACGTATGCGTCACGGTCAGCAGCCGGGACATCAGATTGAAATCCAGCGCCTCGATCCCCTTCAGCGGTTCGAGGACGTTGCGGATCATACGCTCCTCGGTGGGGCAGTCCATCTGTTCGATACGAAACGTGGAGACTTTCATGATCTATGATCGATTGTCAGGAATGCGTGGAGTCATCATCAAGCCGTTGCGATCCAGCGGCCCCTTGCCGGTTATCTCTTGGATCGAAATGGCAGTTCATACCCTCAGGAAGATTTCTTCCGGAAATAACAGTAGACGAACTGCTGCACCGATCCGGACGGGGTATGATGAGCTTCCTTCTGAGAGCTGACCAGGGAGAACCTGCTCCCCAGTTCCGCCTGCAGCTCCTCGGGAGTATACCGTACCACCGGCAGGCCGCTGCAGCGCTCCGGGCCATCCTCGGCAAAGGTTGCGATGATGATGTGCCCTCCGGGCTTCAGCGCGCCCGCCAGCCTGTCGGCATATCGCGCCCGGTCATCCGGCTCCGTCAGGAAATGAAAGACCGCCCTGTCGTGCCACACATCGAAACCGGCGGCCGGCAGGGAGATGTTCGTGATATCCCCTTCGATCCAGTGCACGCTGCCGCCCCATACGCCGAGCGCCTCCCGGGAGATCGCAAGCGCCGCCGCCGATAGATCGATGACGGCAAGGTTATGATAACCCTCGTCGCGAAGATCGCGCACCAGCGTGGAGGCGCCTCCGCCCACATCGATGATGGCCGCCGAGGCGGACACCCCGGTATCGCGGATCATGCGCAGAGAACGATCGGCGCGTGCCTGATACCAGCTGACGGCATCAGCAGCTTTGGATGAGTAGACATCTTCCCAATGATCTTTTGTCTGCATGACAAGTACTCCCGCTTCTGAAAAATGTGCCGGTCTATCACATCGACCCACCGGAAGGCATGATGCTGTAGCCGCTCCGGTTGGCCGATATACCCTTGAACGATGCTGCCGCCCCACCATACCCTTCCCCCATCGGCCGGCGGCCCGCCGATAGGGGGCATACAGGATATGACGTGCCCCGCTCGTATCGATTGAAGATCCGGCGTCCGGAACCGATAAACCGGCACCACCATCACATGACGGGCCACTGGTAGCAATCGGGAATCCGAAACCGGCGGGGCGTCATGGATTCGGTATGACGCGCCATTCGCATCAATCGAAAATCAAAATCCGAAATCGAAAACTCTAGTAGGGTGTTACCATAGATGTGATTAGTAGATTGCTCTCCCTAATTGAGGAGTCTACGATGTCTGCCAAACAGTATCAGATCACCCTGAGCGCCGAGCAACGGCAGGAACTTCACACTCTGCTGCGCAAAGGAACCG
>JBMDXA010000162.1:0-2825 GCA_048594725.1 Candidatus Kapaibacteriota bacterium | reverse complement strand
AGTTTCCGCCGGAGAATCTCCTCCAGTATCGATCTGTGGGAAAGCATGAGAGATGGTTGTAGTTGGGAGATAGTACTTGAGCGTCCACTGACAATGTGCCGGTGAGAATCGTTCGGTCTTTAGAAAAAAGGATAGGTTCGTAGTCTCTGTGCGCCAGGGGTGCCGGCGGCCCGTAGCCTTTGGAACGGAACGGCCTGAATTGCCGGGACGTTAGTTGCAGCGGAGCGAGATGCGTAGCGTACGCACGAACCTCGCCGTACTTTACGGCTGCCGGACTCCATGATCCTGGTTTCTGAACTCTGCCGCTTCCGCCATCCGGAAAATATGGGGTATGGGGGGAACGTCGAACCCTGGTGCGAGCCATGACGTCCGTTTTCATGGAAGTTCGTGGTCTTTCTGAACGACCGGGCGGCGCCCCGTATCCCACGGGGGCATCGTACCGGTTCTTCCAGGCTCTATCACTCCGAAGCAGGCCCTCGGTCTCACCTACTCGGAACAGGCATACCTGCGGGATATCGCGCCCCTGCGCGGCAACTTCTTCTATCTTTAGTTCATATCGTATGACAAGACTTTGTACGTCGATCATCGCCTGCTGCCTGCTCGGGACGGCTGCTGTAGCGCAGACCCAGGGCCCGAAGAGTTATAATACGGAGCTCTTCGGCCAGCTTAATCCGAGCGCGGGAGGGGGCGGCCGCTTCTCCGCACTTACCGGGTATGCTCATCCGAATGGCCGCGAATATGCCCTTCTCGGCGGATTCACCGGCACCCATATCATCGATGTCACCGAAAAGCCGATCCATCAGGTGGCCTTTATTCCGGGGCCGGCCAGCGGCTGGCGCGAGATGAAGACCTATGGGAACTACGGCTATGTGGTGAGCGAAGGGGGAGGGGGACTGCAGATCATCGATCTGTCGAAACTCCCGAACGAGGCCACGCTGGTCCGCTCCGATACCTCGCGCTTCTTTACCGCGCATACCATCAGCCAGCATGAGCATTATCTCTATGTGAACGGCAGCGGACTCAATAGCGGTATCAACGGCGGCACCTTTATCTACGATCTGGCGAATGATCCCCTCCATCCGGAACTTATCAGCCAGTGGTCCACCCGCTATGTGCACGATGCGGTGGTGCGCAACGATACGATGTATGCCTCGGCCATCAACAACGGCCAGCTCGATATCGTCTATCTGGGCGCCGGGCAGAAGAATCCCCAGCTTGTCACCTCCATCGAATATCCGGGCGCCGGAACGCACAACGCCGACCTGACCCCGGATGGCAGTTATGTGATGACCACCGACGAGATCAATTCCACGCCGAAGACGCTGAAGGTGTGGGATGTGCGCGATATGGATAACATCGCCAAGGTGGCCGACTGGACGCCGGTGCCGAAGCAGATCATCCATAACGTCCATATGAAGGGGACGACCGCCTATATCGCCTGGTATACGGCCGGCACCAGAGTCGTGGATATGAGCAATCCGCTCGATCCGGCCGAGCTCGGGTTCTTCGATACATTCGATGGGGCCTCCGAGGACTACGCCGGTAACTGGGGTGTCTATCCCTACCTGCCGAGCGGCAAGATCCTCTCCAGCGATATGCAGAGCGGGCTGCATGTCTTCACCTTCAACGGCGCGGCCAGAGGAAATGTGCACGGCGTGGTGCGCGACGGCCAGAGCAATGCCCCGGTGCCGGGAGCGGTGATCACGATCCCGGAAACCGGCTGGACCGTCACCGCCGATGCCCAGGGACGCTATAATCTTTCCGGCGCGGTCGATACGCTGGCGTTCACCGTTAGCAAGCAGGATTACAACGATGTTTCCGGATCGCTGGTCCTTTCGGCCGCCGGCACCCAGTACGATATCGTCATGAATTCCCTGCCGATGGCCGATATCTCCGTTACGCTGGTGGATGCGCAGTCGGATCTGGATATTCCGGGCTTCTCCTACCGGGTGATAGAGCGCTCCGATCTGTCGGGCAACGCCGGCGGCACCTCCGCCTCGTTCCGGATCCCGCTCGATAGCACCTTCCATGTGGTGGTTGGAGCCTGGGGCTACCGTCCCAAGACGATCGACGTTGTTGCCGGTCAGGGTGGAGGCTATCGCGTGCAGGTGGAGCGGGGATATTATGATGATGCCGAACTCGATCTCGGCTGGTCCCTCTCCGCGCCGGGCGATAATGCCGCCAGCGGGCGCTGGGAGCGGGGAATGCCGATGCAGACCGGGCTGCCGGGAGGGATCATCTCCCAGCCCGGAGACGATAACAGCCCGGATGATGGCGGGTATGCGTTTATGACCGGCCTGGCCGCAACGCCGGGAGAGCCCGGCACCAACGATGTGGATGACGGCATTACCACGCTTACCTCTCCTGCGATGGATCTTTCCGCCTATACCACGCCGGTGATCTCCGCTGCCATCTGGTATTCGCGCGATGGCCGCTTCGATGCGGTCAACGATACGCTGAAGGTGCTTATCTCCGGCGATGACGGGGCCACCTGGAAGACGATGTCGGAGATCACCGCGTCGCCGCAGATCTGGAAGAAGTACACGTTCAATGTGAAGGATTTCGTGGCCCCGAGCGCCGCCGTGCGTTTCCGTCTGGTTGCCTCCGATCTCTACGATCCGTCGCTGGTGGAGGCGGGACTGGACGATTTCTCCGTAACCGACCGGGGCTCGCTGGCCGTTCCGGGCGCAGGCGTGATGGTCTCGCATCAGCTTCGCCCGAATCCGTTCGTGTCTTCCGCGACGCTCGACCTGACGGTTCCGGCCCCCCAGCGTGCCGCGCGTCTGGAATTGTTCGATGCCCTCGGCCGCCGCGTTGCGCTCCTG
>JBMDXA010000161.1:0-37249 GCA_048594725.1 Candidatus Kapaibacteriota bacterium | reverse complement strand
TGGTGTACGCGGCGATGGATAATTTTACGGTGGATGCCGGTGTGCCCAGCAGCGTGCCGGGGAATGATGCCGCCTCCGATGCGGTTGCGGTGATGCCCAACCCGTTCCGCGGATCGGGATCGGTGGCGCTCCGGCTTCAGGAGCCCTCCTCGTATCTGCGGGTGGAGATCTTCAACAGCCTGGGAGAGCGGCGCGGGCTTCTGCACGAGGGTGCAATCGCCTCCGGCGAGCATCGCTTCACCATCGGCGGGGATCTTCCCTCCGGCAGCTATGCCCTGCGCCTGACCGACGAGCATGGCAGCGTGCGAAGCACCCGGTTCCAGGTGATCCGGTAGAATCCTTGAAGGATGATGAATAGCGCGGCCGGGGTGGAGTTTCTTCCATCCCGGCCGCTGCCGTTTATGACGGTGGTCCGGGATGAAGGGGGGGCATGGAATCGGGGCATCACGCAAAGCCGCGAAGAGCGCAAAGAAGAATGGAGGAGATGATTTGTCCCTTCCTCCATCTCTTCTTTCTCTTCTTTGCGTTCCTTTGCGGCCTGGCGGCTTTGCGCGAGTTCTTCTTTCCCTCTTCTCCTCTGCTACCTTCTCCTCCGAACATCCCCGCAAACGAAACGGGGAACCGCGCCTCTGCACGATTCCCCGCCGTATGAAACTTCAGCTTCTTCCTCCCTACTGCCGCAGCACGATCGATACGGGGGGACGCTGATCGGTCACCTCGGCGAAGTTGCTCGCCTTTATCATCAGATCATCCACCAGTTTCTCCCGGTACTGCTGCAGGTAGCGCCGTGAGAAGTTCTCCCGCTCGCGCGCATATTCCTCCTGGGTGGGGCTGATCGTCTTTTCCACCACCCGAAGGAAGTAGTAGGCATGAACTCCTCTGACCGGACCGTTCACCGAGCCATTGCCGGCCACCGCCAGCATCGAATCGAGGATGGTGGGGTCTTCATCCGGCGGCGAGGTGAGCGCCCGGTTCTCCACCATGAACGCCTCGGCCATCGGCGCGCTCAGGCGGATAACTCCGAGCGTCATGTCGGGGGTCATCGTATCGCGCAGGGCCTCCATCGTGGGGCGGAGGATATCCAGCTGCCTGGAGCGCTGGACATGAGGGATGACATAGGAATATTTGATATCGCCGTACGGTGCCACACCGGCCGGCCAGGAGCGGAGCAGCTTCACCACGGCCAGACGGTCGTACGGCAGCCTGATGATAGCCACCTCTCCCTGTTCCGCGTTGAACGCGAAATTGGTTATCGACATGGCATCGCCATACTGGTCCAGGCGGCGCAGCAGCGAGGTATCGGCCAGGGCGCCCGGATGGCGGTTGCGGATCTCGGCGAAGAGCGAATCGGTGTTCGGTCCCGGATTGCGCAGTCCCTCGGCCCAGAGCGCTGCGTCGTTCATCACCAGATCGCTTGCCTGCGGCGATACCGCCAGCGGGAACCGGAGTTCGCGCAGCCGGTGGCCGGTGGTACGGCGTTCGGTAATCATGATGAGGTGCTGGCCGAACTGGGTTTTCACCGGCCCTATCACCTCTCCTATGGCGGCATTGGCGGTGGCGGCATCGAACTCCGGCACCATCGTCCCTCTGCCGAAATATCCCAGGTCGCCCCCTCTGCTGGCGGTGGCATCCTGGCCGTACAGCCGCGCCATAGCGATAAATGCCGAGTCGGAGGTGATCTGTTTCTTCACATCGCTCAGCAACTGGTAGATCATGCTGTCCTGCTCGGCGCCTCCCGGCTTTACGAGGATATGCCGTGCGCGGAGCACCGTATCCTCGGTAGCGCCGGTTCCCTCCACATACAGGAGGATCTTCTCCCCGTCCACGTCGTACGGGCCGAACACATCGCCGGTTTTCGAGGCTGCTATCTGGTCGCGGGCGCGTTCCGGAACGCGGAGAAGGCTCATCGGCTCGTCGGAGAATCTGTTCTCCGGAAGCCCGCGCGAAAGTTCCCGCATCAGCCGGGGCCGCTCGCTTACGGGGGCCGCCTGGAGTATCTCGCGTGCGGATTCCACCTTGCTGCGCTGCGCGGCGGAGTCGGAGGGGAGCGCTATCAGGGGGATGATGAATGACGAGACATACCGCGCCGCCGAGAAGCTGTAATCCTCCTGATGGCTTTTGTACCAGGCGCGCGCATCCTCATCGCTCACCGGCACCAGGCTGTCCGGCACGGTGGAGTGAAGCACGCGGACGAACGAGCCCACAAGGCTGGTGCGCTCGGCGAAGAACCGGTTTTTGATCTGCTTCTCGGAGAGCGGTTTCGCCGCGTAGAGCGCCTCTCCGAGCCGCCGTTTCAGCTCCTCGTTCTGCACATAGCGAATCACCTTCTCCACATCCTCCTTCCAGCTCGCCACCAGCTTCTTCTGGTTGGCGGCGGAGCCTCCGACAAGCTGTGCGAAGAGGTCCGGGTTCCGCACCACCTGCCGGAACGTCTCCTCGTGGAACACGCCGTTGTCATCGGTGAAGGGAGGGCGCATGAAATCCGGGGGATTCTCCAGCAGCGCCTTCAGCGCGCCATCGCGGGTGACGACGATCTTGTGTTTGGCGGCCTCCTGCCGGAGCAGTTCCTCCTGCACCACCTGGCGGAAGATCGCGTCGGCATTGGCTAGATCCACTGTCGTATCATAGCCCATCTTCCGCTGGTTGTTCGCCTGATCGCTATACAGCTCCTGATACCGGGCCAGCGGTATCTTCTTGCCGTTGACGATGGCGACCGTTGCGGATGCATTTCTACCGGATTGCCCCCCTCCCTGCGATGCTCCCCTGCGCTGGGCGTGCCCGACAGAACTTATGGTAACGAGGGTGATTGCAACTGCAAGTACTCTGCTTGTACGAATCATAGTCGTGGATACTCCGTCACCAGCGCCGGTGGCCGGCCCTGGTCTGTAGTCAGAATCAGTCGGATTGTGATAATCGGGGATACGGGATCAGAGTCGCCGATAGTCCGTATGACGGACATGGGCCCGGAAGATGGTATCTCCGGGACCGGCAACGAGGCGGAATGATATCCCCGGGCTGCGGAGCCATGGGATCATCATGCCGGCGACCGGGCGCCGGCGGTATGACCAGATGTTGGATGCGGGACTGGCGGAGCTGTACGGGCCGATACGAAACAGCCGAGCTCCGGCGGAAGGAGCCCGGCCACAATATACTCTTTCAAGCCTGCTGAAACTCAGCTTTTCTTGATGACTTTTGCGGTCGAGGCAAATCGCCCGGCGGCCTTTTCCTTGTAGCGCTCCATGATGCGGCGCACGTAGTCGCGGGTCTCGGCAAACGGGGGGATGCCGTTGTATTTATCCACGTTGCCGGGGCCGGCGTTATACCCGGCCAGGGCGAACTCCACATTGCCGTTGAAGCGTTTCAGGAGCATCTTCAGGTAGCGGGCGCCGCCGTCGATCGACTGGCGGGGATCGTAGGGGTTGGTGACGCCCAGCATCTCGGCGGTGCCGGGGATCATCTGGGTGAGCCCCTGGGCGCTATCCACCGAGACCGCCCCCGCATTGAAATTCGATTCCTGCTGTACCAGCGCGGCCAGCAGATGCGGATCGATCTGATATTTGACGCTGATCTGCTGGATAAGATCGCGATACGGCACCTTCCAGGTAAGCTCCACCACCGCATCCGGTCCCTCCACGATCAGCTCGCCACGGGGCCGGAAGGTCCGTTCCTGCACCTCCACGCTCGTCTTGGAGGAGATGGCAACGCTCTTCCCCTTGCGCCCCTTGGGGGTGGAGGTCGGGTTCCAGATCATCACCGTCACCAGAGAATTGTCGAACCGTTTCACCGCGCGCGCCACCGTAAGGGTATCGCCGGAGGATTCGTTGAACGGGGAGCTGGTGATGATGAAATCGAGGCCGTACTGCTGCGAGTACCAGGCCACCAGGGAGGAGAGGGAGGAATCGCTCTGGTACAGGCGCGCCGCCGTGGCCGAGGCAACCCCCGGCAGGGAGCCGCCGCTTTTCGCCTTCGCCTTCAGATTGTAGGGGGCCGCGATGATCTGCGCCCGCCCGGGGCTGGCAAGGATATGGAGAAATTCATCCTGGGGGTAGAAATCCAGCACCGCATCGGCCACCACCCCGAGCGTGGAACGCTCGCGGGAGAGAAGGGCCGAATGCTTCTTCAGCGGCCGGGGGGCGGCCGCAAGGGGGGCCGGCTCCGGTGCGGCGGAGGAGCGAACTCCCGATACCGCCACTACCTGCGGCTGCACGGCATTGAATGTTGTATCCTTGATCGAACTCTCCGGCTGGGCCACGGCGCTCTGAGCAATGAACACGCCGGCCGCCAGGGCCATCACCGTCCGAAATATCGTCCTAGTCATGCAGTTCGTGAGTTGATATCTGTACCTGCCCTCCATACCGCTTCTGCGGCGGTATCGTCTCTGGGGGCCACCGGTTGCGGCAAGGCCGATCCGGTTGCCCCCGGAACCGATAACCGGCCTCCAGGGAAGAGGAGAGTTCCATACGGAACACACCAACGCGTCAAGGTTTATGGCTTGGGATTCTCCGCCATCTGTGGCTTCCGGTATAAACTGACGCCCGGATGCGCCCCTTTAGTGGAGATGAGGATCGCAGGCCCTCATGATTTCGCCAGACACACAATCTACTCTTCCCCATGCGATGATGACAAATGAGTATGCTTAATTTTTTGTCATGCAAATCGCCCTCCCGTGGTGCCTATCGGCTATTGTAGTGGTGTAACGAGATCGCGGTGAGGGGCGAACTGCATGGCGCCCGGGAACCCCATGTCGTAATTTCGACTCCTGGACTCCTGGACTCCTGGACTCCCGGACCTCCCCGGATTGCCCGTAAGTTTGCGGGTACGTATTTTCGCATCAACCGGATTTCCTGCACATGGATAGCTCCCCCTGGTTCGATCGTCTTTACAGCGATGAATCGCTGGCCGACAACCTTGCCGATCCCGATGCGGAGCGCCTGCTCCGCTGGGTGGAGCGGAGGCTGGCCGCATGCGCATCCGAAGAGGAGGCCCAGGCCCTGTTCGATACGATACGGGAACTGAATCGTCGTGTAGGGGATGGGCAGCCGTTCGAGCCCCTTATCTCCGCTCTGGAATCGGAATCCCCCCTCGACGCTCCGGACTCCGGGCGCGATCCACACGAGCTGTAACAGACCAGCCTTCATGAAACGATCCTCCCTGCTCGGCCGGCTTTCGGTCCTTATCATAACCGCGGCTATCGGCGCCTCCGCCTATTTCACCGTTGAGAAGACGCTCCGCCTGCCGAAGCCGGAGGCCGATCTCCAGGTGCCGGAAACCCCCGTGGCCGCCGCCCCCGTTGCGCTCCCGAAGGCGATAGAGGTCTATTTCAGCAACACCTATGCAAACGATCCCGCGCTGGGGAAGAACGATGGGCTGAACATCGACCGACAGCTTGCCCGGTTTATCGGGAACGCCCGCTCCACGCTCGATTGCGCCTTCTTCGAGCTGGAGTCGCAGCGTGTGGCCGATGCCCTTATCGCCGCTCATCTGCGCGGGGTGAAGGTGCGCGTGGTGGGCGATAGCGATTACGAGAAGAACCCGGAGATGAAGGCGGTGATGTCCGCCGGAATCCCGGTGGTGTTCGACCAGCGGAGCGCCCTGATGCACAACAAGTTCCTGGTGGCCGATGGGGTGGCCGTCTGGACCGGCTCGTTCAATGCCACCGACAACTGCTCCTTCCGGAACAACAACAACGCCGTGATGATCCGCTCCAGCGAGCTTGCCCGGAACTACAAGACCGAGTTCGCGGAGATGTTCGAGCGGGGGGAGTTCGGCCCGAAATCGACATCGAACACCCCCTATTCGCTCGTGAAACTGGGGAACGTCGATATCTATAACTATTTCTCCCCGGAGGATGACCTCCCGCCGAAGATCATCCGGTTCCTTCGCGCCGCCAGGAAGAGCATACGGTTCATGGCATTCAGCTTCACCGATGCCGGGATCGCCGATGCTCTGATAGAGCGCGAGGCCGCCGGAGTGAAGGTGGAGGGGGTGGTGGAGAAGCGGGGCGCCGATGGCAAGGGGGGAGTGTTCCCCCGTCTGCAGAAGGCGGGGGTTCCCGTGCTGAAGGATGGCAACAACTATGTGATGCATCACAAGGTGTTCATCATCGACGGGCTCTGGACCATCACCGGCAGCTATAACTTCACCGGCTCCGGCGCTACCAGCAACGATGAGAATGTGCTGGTGATAAAGAGCGAGGCGGTGGCGAAAAAGTTCGAAGCGGAATACGACAGGATCAAGAGGATGGCGCAGGGAGCCAGCTAGACCGCAACCATCCCGCGATTCCGCCGTCTTCTCCCCTCCGGATGAACTCTCCCCCTCCCGGAGATGTTGCTTGTGGGGCGCTTCCGGCGGTTGCCGGAGGCCGGAGCTGCGGCAGCAGGAATAAGAGCAAAGGATCGATGAGCCAGCCGGAGCTTTCTCCCGTAACCACGCTGACGGTGTTCAGCTTCCCTCCGGATGCCCGTTTCTGGGCGTTCGCGCAGATGGCGCTGGCCCGTCCCTGGCTGATGGGGATCGAGGGGATGCGCTTCTGCAAGCTGATGGGGACCGGCCGCGGTCTGGGCTTCACCCGCTCTCCCGACTGGAGCCGCTATGCGCTTCTGGCGGTGTGGGAGCGCCGGGAACAGGCCGCGCGCTTCCTGGATGATTCCCGGTTCATCCGCCGCTACCGGCGGCATGCATCGGCGGAAGCTACGGTGGTGCTCCGCACCGTGGCGGCACATGGAAACTGGAACGGCGCCAATCCCTTTCTTCCGGCTGCCGAACAGGGGGATTCCGGAGAGGGAACCCTCGGGGTGCTTACCCGCGCGGCTATCCGGGCCAGCCGGCTGGGAGCGTTCTGGGAACGGGTGGAGCCGGTAAGCGCCCTGCTGCGCGATGCCCCGGGCTTGATCGCCTCCATCGGTATCGGCGAGGCCCCGTTCATCCGGCAGGCCACCTTCTCCCTCTGGGAAAGCCGCGAGGCGATGCAGAGCTTTGCCTACGGCTCGGCCGGGCACCGCGAGGTGGTGCGCCGGACCCGTGCCGAGGGGTGGTACCGGGAGGATCTGTTCGCCCGGTTCCGGGTGGTGGAGACCATCGGACGGTTCCCCCCGGCCGGACTCGATCCATGATGCGCCGATGAAAGCCATGGGATGAACTCTTCATCGGCCATGCTCATCCGGCCATGGGACGCTACGTTTGTCGAGACGCGGAAGCTGCGGCCCGTTGATGCCCGTTTCCTGACCATACCTGCATATCCGGACGGTGAACGCCATGTCAGAACAATCTCTCCTTGCCTCCTCTCTGGACATGGGTGCGTTGCTGGAATTCAGCCGCATCCTGAACGAGTGCGATGATCCGGCCGTGATCTACAACAACGTCCTGCTCTCTCTGATGGGGAAGCTGGGGCTGGGGCGCGCAGCGGTCGCCATCTCCGCCGGGGATGGCACGTTCACCGTCGCGATTGCAAAAGGAGGTCTCTCGGTGCTGACGGGGCTTTCGTTCGCCTGGGATGACAGGGGGCATCAGGGGCTCTTTGCATGCGATACGGTGCGGGAGGAGGGGGTTGCCGCGCAACTGGCGGAGGCGGGGGTGGATCAGATGATGCCGGTTGGCTCCGCCGGAAAGATCTTTGCGGTGCTCCTGCTCGGCGTGCCGATGACCGGCCGTATGTCGGAATCCGACGGCGCAAGCTATGCGCTGCTGGTGGGGGCCATCACCACGATGGCGCTGGAGGGATGCAAGGCGCGCGGATCGCTCTCGGAGATGAATCGCCGTCTGGAACGGCGCGTGCACCGGCTCCGCTCGCTGTTCGAGGCCGGCCGCGAGTTCAACGCGCTGCTGGATCGCGATGCCATCATCAGGCTGCTTGGCTATACGCTGATGGGGGAGATGGCTATCTCCCGCTTTGCGGTGGCGCTGCGCAACCAGAACGGATACTTCCCGGTTATCAATCATCGCTTTACCAAGGGATTCTCGCCGGAGGTGCTGGCAACCGTGGCGGAGCGGGGCAACAGGGTCTTCTCCTCCCGCGATGGGTTGAGCGAGGAGGAGATGCTGATCTACGACGAGGGGGTGCGCGCCTCCATTCCGATGGAGGTGCAGGGGATCACCCGTGGCCTTCTGCTGGCCGGCGAGCGCTTCCGCAACCTGATCGACGACGAGGATCTGGAATATCTCTGCTCGCTTGCCAACCTTGCGGTGGGGGCGCTGGAGAACGCGCGGCTCCTGGAGGAGATCATCGGCAAGGAGCGCATGGAGGAGGATCTCCGTATCGCCGCCGAGATACAGCAGGGGCTGCTCCCCCGGTCGCTGCCGGCGATTCATGGGTTCGATATCGATGCCCAGACCATCCCCACGCATCAGGTAGGGGGGGATTGTTACGATACCATCGATCTGGGGGGAGGGCGCGTGCTGATGTCGATCGCCGATGTTTCCGGCAAGGGAACCCCGGCATCGCTTCTGATGGCGAACGTGCAGGCGGCCGTGCGAGCGCTGGCGCAGCTGGATCTTCCGCTGGATGACCTTACCGCCCGTATCAACGATGTGATCTATCAGAATACCTCCCCCGACAAGTTCATCACCGCGTTCTTCGGTGTGCTGGACTCCGGGAGCGGGGAGTTCACCTATGTGAACGCGGGGCACAACCCGCCCATGCTCTTCACCTCCGATGACATCCAGTCGCTCGATTGCGGCGGTGTGATCCTGGGGATCATGCCCTCCATCCTTCCATACGAGGTGGGGCGGGTGCAGATGAACCCTGGCGATCTGCTGGTCCTTTATACCGACGGGGTGAGCGAGGCGATGAGCGCCGATTCCGAGGAGTACGGCGAGGCCCGCATGCGCGCGCTCTTCAAGGATCGCCGTGCCGGTTCGGCAACCGAGGCGCTGGAACGCCTTCGGGGGGATGTGCTGGAGTTCACCAGGGGGGCGCCACAGTCGGATGATATCACGATACTGGCGGTGCGGCGACGGTAGGGGGGGTGATTTTCGATTGGCGATTTGGGATTTTCGATTGGCGGGGGGATGTGGCCGGCAGTTTCAGGGATAAAGCCCACGGACTGCCGGCAGCGGGCGAAGCCCGCCAACGGACGGCGGATCTTACTATTTTTTTGCAAGGGATGGCGCAAACTTGAATTGTATTCACCGGGCGTCGTAGCTTCTATTCCCATCGTGCTTCACAGACATCTTCGCTTCAGTTCAAACTCTCTCCCCACATGACCGTAGGACAGCGACTACGCTCCGCGCGTGAATCGAGGGATATGACCATTGGTGATATCGCGCGGCGTACTTTCATACAGCCTAAGTTCATTCAGGCTATCGACGACGATAATCTGGCGATCATCCCCGACTCTCATCGGCGGCTCTTCGTCAGGGAATATGCCAAGATCGTCGGCGTCGAGTCGGGGGAGATACTCTCCCTGCTGGCGGCATTCGAGCCCCCTCCGGCTCCGGTTGCCGCCGAACCGGCCCCATCCAGACGGGGGCGCGCTGCCGGTGCCGGGAGTGGCGCAGCCGTGCCGCCTCCATCGCCCATCCCCTCCGCGCTCGATGAGAAGGAGCGGAAGGCCTATGGCGAGGTGATGCGGCGGCTCTCCTCCGGACGCGGGATGAAACTGAGCGGATCGAACGCCTCCACCTGGCTCATCGGCGGGGCGTTCGTGCTTCTGCTGATGATCGCCGCCTATTATATCTTCTTCTCCGATAAGAACGCTCATCCGGACGATGCCGCGATGACCCCGGCCGATTCGGCGGGTTCTCCCACGGAGATCCTGGCCCGCGGCGATGGCGATAGTGCCGCCCCCACGGAAACCAGCGTGGCCGCCGATGACAGCCTGACGCTGGAGGGGCGCGCCACCGCAAAGGTCTGGTTCGCCATCGTGATGGATGGAAAGCGGAGCGAAACCGGGACGCTCGATAGCGGCGCGGTGAAGCTGTGGCGTGCGGCGGAGACCTTCAAGCTCTCGCTCGGCAATGCGGGTGGGCTGGCGCTGACGCTGAACGACTCGGTGGTGGGAACGCTGGGCCCGCTCCGTACCAGCATCCGCAACCAGATCATCGATGCCAACGGCGTGCGCAGGACGCTGCCGGGGCGCCGGAGCGCTGCCAGCACACCGGCCGCACAGCGGCGCACGGCGCAGAACCGTCAGGGGCGTACCATCACCCCAGCCGATATGAGAACATCGCAACCCACGCGGCCGTAGGGTCCGGGGTGCGGGAGGGCTGAAGCGGGGGAGAACGAAGAAGAGGAGAGGAAGCGATGAACGACGAACGCGTACAGAAAGGGGAGGCAGATGATCGTATCGATCGGCCTCCCCTGCTGCTATCCGGCAGCCACTATCTCGCCACCACCCTTGCATTCCATCCCGGACACTACGGCCAGGCACCAGCCGGCGCATTCATCTGACCGCATACCAGAGGGTGGGCACGGTCATCAGCTTGCGGTGCAGGGGGACCGAGGCGCGGCTGGAATAGACGTCGTAGCCGTTGTGTTCGATCTCGGTGAGGATGCGCCGGTAGTTGTGGCTCATCAGCGTGACGGTCAGGCGGCTGTCGCGGTCCAGCATGGCGATGCCGAGGTCGGCACGCTCGTAATACTGGTGGGCGCGGGCGATCTGAAAATCCATCAGGCTGCGAAACCCGGCGCAGACCTGCCGTGAGGCGATCGTCCGCTCTCCCAGCCCGAACCGTTCCAGCTCCTCGCGCGGGATGTAGATGCGGTCGTTCGCGTAGTCCTCGCCCACGTCGCGGAGGATATTGGTAAGCTGCATGGCGATGCCGAGATCGATGGCGTGCTCAAGCGCATCCGGATCGCTGTAGCCGAAGATCTCGCTGGTCATCAGCCCCACCACGGAGGCCACCTTGTAGCAGTAGCCGCGCAGTTCCTCGAACGTATCGAACCGGACGGAGGAGCGAAGATCGGTCATCACGCCGTCGATCAGTTCATCCGGGAGGGAGCGGCTGATGTTGTAGCGGCGAAGGGTATCGGCCCAGGCGATCATCACCGCGTCATCCACAAGCTCGCCGGCATACACCCTGTCGAGCCGTTCCTGCCACTGGCTTATGGTGCGGCTGATGGCGGCCGCATCCACGGCGCTTCCGGATGCGGTGTTGGTATCCACCAGATCATCGATATAGCGGCAGAAGGCGTAGACCGCATAACAGGCGTTTCTCTTGTGCGCCGGCAGGAAGATCGATGCGAAGTAGAAGGTCTTCGCAAACCGGAGGGTGATCTTCCTGCACTGCCTGTATGCTTCCGCAACGCTCGCCGATGTCGTCATACGTCTATACTTGCACTGGTTGAACAGATAAACGGTGCGGTCAGGAAACCCCGGAGGGGGGGACCTGGCTGTGCCGGCGCCGGCCGATTACGGGATCGGGGGCTCTAGGGTAAACTGCCGGACCCTCCCGGAGAGTTCCGCTACCGGTACTCTTCCTGCTGAAAAGTGGCTGTCGTGGGGGGAATGAACTTTCAGGAATGCCGGAATCCTAACGCGCGGTGCTCTATCTTGCCGTCCCGGAAACCGGCCGTTCGTTATCATCATCGTCGAGATCCGGAAACGCCGGGCATCCAACAACATCGGCTATCATCGGTTGCCGGAAGACCTGGTGCTTCCGGCGGCTTTTCATCAGCATATGGCAAAACAGCGAGTACGATATGTATGCCAGTCGTGCGGGGCCACCTCCCCGCGATGGCTGGGGAAGTGTCCCGAGTGCGGGGCCTGGGAAAGTTATGTGGAGGAGACGGAGGCAGCTCCGGTTTCCGCCAAGGCGCGTGGTGCCCGTTCCACCGCCACATCCGCCGCGCTGGTGCGGCTGGATGAGGTGGAGGTGGGGGAGGAGCCGAGGATCGTCACCGGCATCAACGAGTTCGATCGTGTGCTGGGAGGGGGGATCATGCCCGGCTCCATCATCCTGGTGGGGGGCGATCCGGGAGTGGGAAAATCCACTCTGATGGCGCAGATGTGCGTGGGGCTCGGCGAGCGCAGCATCCTCTACGTGACCGGCGAGGAATCGCTCCGGCAGATCAAGCTCCGCGCCGATCGCCTCAGCGTCTCGGCCCCCGGCCTGCGCCTGATGGCCGAGACCAATCTGGATCTGATCGTGCGCTCCATCCGCGAGATGTCGCCGGATGTCGCCATCGTCGATTCCATCCAGACCACCTACCAGCCGGAGATAGAGTCGGCTCCCGGCTCGGTGACGCAGGTGCGGGAGTGCACGGCGGTGCTGATGCAGCTGGCGAAGAGCAGCGGGGTGGCGATTTTCGTGGTGGGGCATGTGACAAAGGAAGGGGCCATCGCCGGGCCGAAGGTGCTGGAGCATATGGTGGATACCGTGCTTCAGTTCGAGGGGGAGCGCACCCATCTGTATCGCATCCTCCGCACCGCCAAGAACCGGTACGGCTCCACCAACGAGATCGGGGTCTTTGAAATGGGGGAGCAGGGGCTGGTGGAGGTTGCCAACCCGAGCTCGGTGTTCCTCTCGGAGCGGAGCTATGGGGCCAGCGGCTCGGTGGTAACCGCTACGATGGAGGGCACCCGGCCGATTCTCGTGGAGGCGCAGGCGCTGGTTACCCCTACCAGCTACGGGGTGCCGCAGCGCTCGGCCACGGGTTTCGATTACAAGCGCCTTCAGATGCTTCTGGCGGTGCTGGAGAAGCGGCTGGGGCTGGGGCTGGGACTGGGGCAGTACGATGTGTTCGTCAATATCGCGGGCGGCGTGCGCGTGGATGATCCGGCGGTGGATATGGCGGTGGCATCGGCCATCGTCTCCAGCTTCCGCGATATCCCGGCCGATTCGCAGACGGTGGTAGTGGGGGAGATCGGTCTGGGAGGGGAGATCCGCACCGTGGCGCAGGTGGACCAGCGTATCGCCGAGGCGGCGAAGCTGGGATTCAAATCGTTCGTCCTTCCCGGATCAAACACCAGAAAGGCCACCCGCCGTGAGGGGATCGAGCTGAAGGGAGTCTCCACCGTGGCGGCGGGGATCGATGCGATGGTGTGAGGATTTCCGATTGGGGCAGATGAATGTTGGGGGCGGGGAGTTTGGGGCCGGCAGCAGAGAGAAGGCTGCTGGCGTCGCTCCCTCAGGAGCGGCCCATGCTCCCCGTGGGGCAATCCGGAGGAAATCAGCTCCAGCAGATCATGGGCCGTATCCGGCAACCGGGTGCGGCCCGTGCCGTTAGGGGGCGGGGGATACATCCTGCAGTGTCATGTTATCGGAGACCATAGCGTGATGGATGATCCCGATGCACTGAATGTGCACCGGTGCTCCCTCAACAACGCCACAAACAGCACCATGCATATACCACCAGCCAGACCGACTACACGTATCAGCGTGAGGCTGGTGGCTCACCTAGTGGTTACCTTGGATATAGGTCGGATGAATCCTTGCTGCAAGATCGGGCGAGGCTGATACCGAAGAGACCGATTCCTGGCTTGTACGGCGTTCCTGCACGACGCTATCGCGCTTTTTCGCATCCTGCTGGATACGAAGCCCAAGCCAGAATATGTAGAGTGAGCTTACTGCTGCTACAAACCCGAATATCAACGATTCCATGCTCATGGTCTCCTCTGTGCCTGCTGTTTGGTTGCCGTAGCTCCCATTACGTTCGGTTGTGCGGGCATGGTCCGGCCCAGAATTCTCCTCTCCGCGCGCTCGATCATCCTCTCTATGGAAAAACATAGCCACATGACCTGAGATGTAAAAACCAGGGAGGCTTTCCAGGAGTTGCGGCGGAAATTTGATTCCGCTGCTGAAGCCAGAAGATTGGCTTCCTGCACTCCATACCAGACTGCCGATATCACCGCCATACCCCCCACTATATAGATACCGATCTCCTGGAGTCGGCCACCGTCCAACAACCGCAACTCCTTGGACTTGAGGCAGTCGGCGACGGTTGTAATACTCAACACCATAGCCAGCGCCAGGATGTCTGACGAATTCACGTAAACATCACGTGTGTCGGCCTGCTCGGCCATTCTCAAGGCCAGCTTGACCCCAATCGGGAAGATGCCGAGAGCTATACCAAGAATGATCCAGCGCCCCAGATTGGACATATCACAGAGTGAAAGTGGAAAGTTTGGAGAACTGACTGTAGAGCGATGTACAAATATACATCCCGACGCGGTATTTTCCAAACAATCACAGGGTGTGATGTCCTATTGTAGTTATAAAACGACTCCACGGTACTGCCCCTGCTCTTTTGGCTTCCAAGGCAGCGGAGCGCCCGTTCGCGCGAGAATTTCATTGGCCGTATCCGGCAATCGGATGCGGCCTTTGGCGTT
Organism: Candidatus Kapaibacteriota bacterium; assembly: GCA_048594725.1. Lineage (GTDB taxonomy): Bacteria > Bacteroidota > Ignavibacteria > OLB7 > OLB7 > JAFDZV01. Next base: position 22,982 of record JBMDXA010000161.1, on the reverse strand, counting down.
CCAGGGGGGAGAGGCGGTGATTCCGTATGAACTTTATTACGATCTCCGCCGAATCTTCTTCTGGAAAATGGCGTAGAAGTAGTGATATATTCGTAAGAAAAGAGGAAACGCCGTATGATCGACGAAATAGACCGGAAGATAGCGGCGATCGTTCAGGAGAACGCCCGCACTTCCAATACCGAGATCGCCCGCCAGGTGGGGATGGCCCCGTCGGCAACGCTGGAACGGCTCCGCAAGCTGGAGTCGCAGGGGATCATCAGGGGCTACAAGGCCCAGATCAATCCCACGGCCGCCGGGCTGGGGCTGCTCGCCTATGCCTTTATCCGCGCCAACGAACGTGTCGGGGTGGATAATGTAGGGAAGGAGCTGGCGGCGATCCCGGAAGTGCTGGAAGTGCATCATATCGCCGGAGAGGATTGCTACCTGGTGAAGATCAGGACGGCAAACACCGAGGAGCTCGGGCGTCTTCTCAGAGAGAAGATGGGATCGATCGAAAGCGTTACCTCCACCCGCACTACCATTGTCCTCTCCACGATCAAGGAGACCACCGATCTGCCTATCGGGGCACCGGTGCAGGATGATGAACTGAACCCATGAATCTGACCTGATAACGAGATGAACGTACAAGCAGCCCAACGCGGTCATGATGTTCTCGATATCGTCAATGCCATCTGCCTGACGACCGGGAACGTCTGGCGACGGGAGCCGGGAAGCCAGGAGCTGACGGTTCTCAGTCTGGACGGAGAGATCTGGATAACGGAGGAGGGAAATCCGAACGATTACATTCTGCGCCCTGGGGAGAGCATCTCCTTCGGCCCGGCCGGATTGATCGTCGCCGAACCCCTTACCCCGTTCGCGTGCATCCGCACATACGAAGGGGAGCGGCCCATCCGGGAGAGCGGGGCGCAGGCTCCGGCTCCGGAGGTTCCGCCAATCGGCATCGTGGCCTAGGGCTATGGTGCCAAAGCCGGATGAAGTGCAACCATATCGCGGAACTCTATCTCCGATCCTCCCATGAACAGGTGGCTTCTTCTGCTGATCCTGGGGCTGCTCTGGGCTCCTTCCTTCATCTTCATTAAAATCGGGCTGACGGATATCCCCCCGCTCACCCTGGTCTGCGGCCGTGTGGGGGTGGCGGGGCTGATCCTCTATACCACGCTTCGCCTGCGCGGAGGATCGCTTCCGGCGTCGTGGGAGATGTGGAGGAAAATCGCCGTGATGGCGTTCTTCGCCACGGCCTTTCCCTTCGCCCTCTTCAGCATCGGCGAGCAGTTTGCCGATAGCGGCCTGGCGGCGATCTTCAACGGCACCACGCCGATAGCCACGGCGGTTATCGCTCACTTCGCCATTCAGGAGGAGCGGCTCACCCCGGCAAAACTGCTGGGGGTGCTCCTGGGGTTTGCCGGTATCGTCACCATCTTCCTCCCCGGCGTGCTGGGGCATTCCATCGCAGATAAAAGCATTCCGGGGCTTATCGCCTTTGCGGTGGCGGCGCTCAGCTATGGGGTATCGCTGGTCTATGCCCGGAAGAACCTGCGGGGTCTGCCGCCGCTGGTGGCTCCCACCGCACAGCTTATCGTCAGCACGCTGCTGCTGGTGCCGGCCGCTCTTCTGTTCGATCCCCCTATCTCCCATCCGCCGGGGCTCCCCGCGCTGGGGGCGGTGCTCTTCCTTGCAGTGTTCGGGACGGCGCTGGCCTACATCTTCTATTATCGTCTGCTGGAAGTGGCTAATGCCACCTTTACCTCGCTGGTCACCTATTTCCTTCCTCCTGCCGGGGTCTTTCTCAGCATCGTCTTTCTGGATGAGAAGCTGGGCTGGAACGCGATTGCCGGCTGTGCCCTGATCGTGATCGGTCTGGTGGTGATGAACAACGTCCTGGGGCGGGTAGGCCGGATGTTCCGCCGCACAACCGTGGCGCCGGCCGATTGAGCGATGTTAGATCCGCACTGGAGGATTAGGGTAGTTTCGGGCGCCGCCGGGAACCCGAAACTACACCGATGTTGCGCTGCCCCAAGGGTGGATTTTTCGGTTATTCCACCCTATTTTTTTTCGCATAGCGGTTGCCTCTCCGGCTGGAAATGTCGTCTCTCCACCCCTCCTCGCGTATCCCGAAAAACGCCTAACGCGACCGGAAATCGCCTGTTTTCTCCCCTCTGCCGTCGCTCCCGCCCGCACTGTCTTCCACCTTCCGGCACCGTTCATTTTCTTTACAAAAGCACGACTTTTTCTGCTTTTTACGCTTGACTTGGGTTCCTCATTGTCGTACTTTCGTACCCAAAAGGTTAAGGGTATTTGTAAGCCGTCCACGGAAATGCTGACCAAGCGCCAGAAAGAGATTCTCCGGTTCATCGTTTCCTTCCAGAAACGCATGGGGCGTACGCCGACCGGTCCGGAGATCGCGGGGCATTTCAATTTCAAGGACCCTTCGCCTGCCTACCAGCATCTGAAGCTGATGGAGAAGAAGGGGTACCTGGAGATCATCACGGCCGGGCGGGGACGGCCACTGGGGGTGCGCCTGACCGGCCGCTCGCAGAACCATCCGGCTCCCTCCTGGGGGATGCTGGGGTCGATTCCGGCGGGGCCTCTCGCCGATATCGCTCCGGAGACCAGCCGGAACATCCACACCCTGGAGGATCTGATCCCCGATCTTCAGCATGGCGATTTCTTCCTCTGCATCAGCGGCGATTCGATGATGGAGGCGGGACTGGAGCCGGGGCAGTATGTGATCGTCCGGCCGGGTCTGGAACCCCGCAACGGCGATATCTGCGCGGTCTGGGTGGAAGGGGGAGGGGGGACGCTGAAACAGGTCTTTTTCGAGGGGAACAGGGTCCGTTTGCAGCCGGCCAACAGCCGGTATATGCCGGAGATCTATCTGGCGGAGATGATCCGGATTCAGGGGGTGGTCGTGGTGGCGCTTTCGGTGGAATCGTTCCGCCGCCAGATGATCCGCCTGAACTGAAAATGCCGGGAAAGGGAAAAAGGAGAGTCCAGGGGATGTCGCGTTCCCCGGCTTCCGGGCACGAGCGGCAACCGAGAGCCGCCGGCAGGCCGATAGTCGATAGCAGATAGAGAAGATTTCGATGCCGCACCACAACGGCACGGTCGGAGGGCGGGACCAGCGGTCCCGTATCCGTGGAGTAGGGGACTGGAGGGGATGGAACGTGGGGCCGTCGCTGCGATTTCCGTGAGAACAGTGGTTACCACCCACGCAGTGCTCTCATGTAGAGATCGCGCACAGAGAACGGCCGTATTGTGGGTATCCGAGTTTCACCACTACAACCGACAGGAGCCAGCAAGGCGGCAGGGATGCGTCCCTGCCGCCTCGTTTTATCCGCGAATCTGCGCGGATCGTGGTGGGGGGGAGATGAGGCGGAATGACGGGATCGTAGCGAACAATCAGAAATCTTCGCGAATGAGAATTTGGGATGGGTGAGTAATCCGTGAATCAGCGCGGATCGTGATGGGGGGGAGATGAGGTAAGGTAAGGTAAAGTAAAGTGAGGCGGAATGATGGGGCGTGGCGAACCAACGAAATCTTTGCGAGTGAGAATTGGGATGTGTGAGTATTGGGTAAATCAGCGCGGATCGTGATGGGGAGGGAGATGAGGTAAGGTAAGGTAAAGTAAAGTGAGGCGGAATGATGGGTCGTGGTGAGCCACCGGCAATCTTTGCGAGTGAGCATGGGGATGTGTGGGTAACCCATTATCCTCTGCCGGCGCGCCGGAGCAGTTCACCGAATCGCGCGGCATCCTCGTGCATCTTGACGTTGTTGAAGAGCACATAGGCGGGAGTGCCCGGTTCGATCATCTCCAGCAGTTCTTCCAGCTCGAAATCCTCGTAGACATAACGGAATCCGGTGCGGCCGTGCAGACGGTAGTAGGCGAACTCCGGAGTCACCGATGCGGTTGCAAACGGGTCCACCACATGGGTGATATCGAGTTCCTCGCACAGCTCGCGCACCAGCCCGGCCGGCCACTCTCCCCGTGGCTCCCAGTGCAGACGCAGGTTCCCGCGATCAAGCCCGCTGAAGAATTCGCGCATGTTCTCCAGGTTTTCCTCGCCGGGAGTAAAGCTGGCAGGGCATTGAAAAAGAATGGAGCGGGCGCGAAGGATCTCGGCGGCAGTGCGCGTCACCTCCCATGCTTCGCGCACGATCGGGCTTGGCCTGAACGATCCGGCTTCGGCACGTTCGGCGTCCGAGAGTTTGCGGCGGAGACGGCGGTAGGTGGGGCTGCGCGATGTATGCGTGATAAGCTGCCACGCCTTTATCGTGAACTCGAATTCCTCCGGCACCTCCTGGCGCCAGCGTCCCAGAGCGGCCGCTCCGGGAGGCTGGTAGAAGGTGTGCTGTATCTCCACCAGATCGAAGATCTCCGCATAATCACGGAGTTTCATGCGATACCCGCAACAACCGGTTTTGATCGGACTCTCTGTTCTGCTCATAGCCCAACCCTTCTCAAGAAACGTTCCGAAATAAAATGCTGGAGAAGGCATGTTCGCGCGGAGGAGAAGAGAATGCCGGAGGCGGGGAAGCCGGGAAGCCGGGGGCGGTGGCTTCTATCATCCACGATTATCCGAGCACGCCATAGGCACGCACCGGAAAGGTGCCGAACGCCTTGATCTTGGCGGGGACCGCATGGAACCGGAACCCGGAATCGGGGAGCGCTCCCAGATTGCAGAGATGTTCGGCTATCGGGATGCCCGCGCCCAGGAGGATGGAGTGGGCCGGGCGCGCCATATCGGCCGTATCATCGATGTTCAGCGAATCGATCCCTACCAGGGCAGCGCCGCCATCGGCCAGATAACGCGCGGCCGATGCGGTAAGGAACGGGTGCCCCTCGAAATACTGCTCGGTCAGCCAATGCCGGTCCCATCCGGTATGGATCAGTACCGCCCTGCCGTGGAAATCCAGATTGCGAAGGAGCGTTTCGTCGATGGCGCGGGAACCGGATGAAGGGACTCGCACCACGATGCCATCCAGATCGGCGAGCGATTCCAGCGGCAGCCCGGCCAGATCGGTTCCGTCGGGGTAGCGATGAAACGGGGAATCGACATAGGTGCCCGTATTTGCCACCATCTCGATCTTCCCGATATGGAACTCCGTCCCCTCGGCGTAGATCGCCCGGGATGACTCGCGGCTCAGATAATCGCAGATGACCGGCGCAGGCAGACCCTTGTAGGTCACCATCCCATCTTCCACGACATGGCTTACATCGATCAGGCGGTTGCTGGTCTGCATGGTTGGTAGTGCTTTGGTAGCTGATCGTTCATAGTTGATGGTTGATACCGGGAGAGGCATATGAATATGAACGCCAATGCCGAAATGGCTGGCGCAAGGAACCCCCGGCGCTGTACTTTCGGCCCCTGGATTCCCCATGCCAGATGTCGGCATGCCCGGATAATCTTCAATATACCACGCTCCCGGTAGATGGGACCGCCCCCGCATCAGCGTGCCGGCATTGCCCGTTACGCACCTTCTCCCATCGCTGTTTCCATGCTTCCATTCACAGAAGATCATGATGATGAACCTTCACAGACAGCTTCTCGTTCCGGCGATGAGTCTTCTTCTGGCTCTTGCCGCCGGCTGTTCCGGGGAGAACCCGGCCGATCCCGGCAGTCCGCGGCGCGAGGAGCTACCGGACTATGTTGTGAACACGATCTTCTACTGGCAGCGGGAGATCTTCCCGGATACTACGCAGGTTCAGAGCGTCATATGGCTGAGCTGTGCCCCGCATGGCCGGTTGGAGGGAGCAGATGCCGGCACCCTGCGGTTCGCCGGAGCGGAGATGACGAAGCAGTATCACCCGGAGGACTCCTACAGCTATCGCAACTACGGCGATGTCGATCCGGTGACGATAGCAGGGAAGTATGAGGGAGGGATCGTCATCGATGCGGAGGGAACCACCGATTTCCCGGCGTTCGCCGATACGATTCCGGCAAGGGTGGGCGAACCCCTCATCACCTCTCCCCGCCCCGGAGATACCGTATCGATATCGAAAGGCTTTGTGCTGAACTGGAACAGGGAGTGGGGCGCCGGGATGGTGGAGGTGAGTTTCATCGCCCCCGGAGGGAATATCGACTACAGAAGCGGACGGGTGCCTGATAATGGTAGGCTGGTAGTGGAGCCGGATATGGTGGAGGGGATGGAGCCGGGAACATGGACGATACAGGTGGGGCGTGAGTACCGGTATAACCGCATCGTTCGCGGATGGCTGAGATCGGATGCGCTTCTGCAGCTTGTCTCCTTCATCAATATCGAGGTGAAGCAATAAGCCGGGATACCGTCCGGCGATAGGGACCTTCCGTGCTGCCACCCCGGCCCGTTTTCTGGCAGGCGCGCCGGGCTGCACCGGTGCAGGCACCGGCGATGGCTCGTCATGGCGATGGCGGCGTTTCCTGCGGGCGGGCGCACACTGCCACGGTTCCTCCCCCTCTCCGATCCATCCGCCTGAAACCGCGGTGGGCCGCCGGGACGATTTTTTCCATTGCGGTCCTTATCGGTGCCGCGCTACTCTCATCGCCGTTCAGATTCCGGATGACATGCTTCACATCCACTGGAGCCCGTAATGATCCCTATGTTTGCACGGCTTGTTTCGCCGATGCCGCTTCTTCTGGCAGGTCTTGCGGCGGGTTGTTCCGGGGAGAGCCCCCCATCGGCTCCTCCCATCGCACCATTCTCCGGCCGCGAGCTGCGCACGACATTCTACTGGGAATACAACGCTTTTGCCCAGGGCCGTACCGTTCGTAGCGGCGTGGGGATGGTGGGGCGTGCAAAAAGCCGCGGGCCGTGGGCCGATGTTGGCTCTATCCGGCTGGCCGGCATGGAGGTCTCCAAGAACTATTCCCAGGATGAGGGGGTCTATTCCTATAGCGGCTCCTGGGATAGCCTGCTCTGGAACGACCAGCCGGAACCCCGGCGCACGCTTCTTCTGGAAGTTGCCGGAACGGCCGATTTTCCCTCCTTTACCGATACCATCCCCGTCACTATCCTGGAACCCTTCATCACCTCCCCGGCGCCCGGCTCATCGATATGGACAAGGAATACGTTCATTCTCAGATGGGATGGCCGAAGGAAGGGGGGAATGGTAGAGGTCAGATTCTTCGGTCCCGATGGCGATGTCCGCGAGCGTAGCGGATGGGTGCCCGATACCGGGGAGCTGATTGTAGAGCCTGAGATGATAGAAGGGATGAAGCTGGGACCATGGCGTATCCAGATAGAGCGTACGGAGCATTATCAGAAGGCCCTCCCCGGAGGGGGGCGATCGATAGTCTCGAGCACGGCGCGATACATCACTGCTGTTCATCTGTACAAATAACCGGCATCATCCGCCGCCATCCGGAGGCCCCTGCGGGGGCCTTCTTCGTTGTATACGGCGGAGACCACATTTCTTCACCCTCTCAATCCATCCCAACTCCCGATCTTTATCTTTTCCATCCGTCCGGTGCCTTCTCCCGGTGTCCCGGCTTCCCATGAACTTTCCCATGAGAGCAATGGCAGATCTCCAGCAGCGTATCGAACAGCTTTTTCCGCTTCCCGTCGCAGAGCTTCCGATTGAAGAGGCGGGGGCGGTCTTCTCGGAGTTGAAGGAGGAACTGAACCGGGGGCGCGTGCGCTCGGCCGAGCCCGACGGGGCCGGAGGGTGGCGGGTGAACGGCTGGGTGAAGCAGGGTATCCTCCTGGGGTTCCGTGCCGGCCGTCTTGCCGATGTCTCTACCGGCGGATTCTCCTTTTTCGACAAGGAGAACCTTCCGATGCGCCAGCTCACCCTGGAGGAGAACGTCCGGCTGGTGCCGGGGGGCTCGGCCATCCGCGACGGCGCCTATGTGGCCCCTGGGGTGATCTGCATGCCGCCGATGTACATCAACATCGGTTCCTACGTCGATGAGGGGAGCATGGTGGATTCGCATGCGCTGGTGGGCACCTGCGCGCAGATCGGCAAGCGGGTGCATGTCAGCGCCGCCGCGCAGATCGGCGGGGTGCTGGAGCCGGTGGGGGCAAACCCGGTCATCATCGAGGACGATGTGCTGGTGGGAGGGAACTGCGGTGTGTACGAGGGGACCATCGTGCGGCGGCGCGCGGTGCTGGCGGCCGGGGTGGTGCTTACCGCATCCTCCCGCGTCTACGATGTGGTAAACGGCCGTATCCTCTCTGCCTCGGCCGGCGTTCCCCTGGAGATCCCGGAGGGGGCCGTGGTGGTGAGCGGAACGCGCAGGATCGGCGGGGCATTCGCCGAGGAGCATGGGCTGTCGCTGGCGGCGATGATGATCGTCAAGTACCGCGATGAGCGCACCGATGCCCGTGCGGCACTGGAATCGGCACTGCGCTAGGGGCTTGTCGGGAGAAGGGGTCCGGCAGTCGCCGGGACGGATACGAATGGTTCGGGCCGATCTTTTCCCTGTGCTGCCAGCTCCGCACTCGCTACCGGCAGCGGGTGCGGCCCGCGTACTGGGCCATTCCCCCGGACCCATTATTCTCCCCGGTTCCAACGTCAACTCGCTGTTGGCAGGAACGTTTCTTCCTGTAACGTCCCTTATCACCGGACGTGCAAGTTCGTACCGGCGGCGGTTTGTCCTATCCGGCCGGTTTGCCGAAGTTTGTCCTCTATCCCCTGTTCCTTTCGGGCGGGCGCGTGCCGGCGAGGCCCGCTCCCGATGGTTCCCGGACCGGCGGGATGATTCCGATCACATGCATACGGATTTTCGATTGTGATAAACGACAAGACTACTCCCAGGGATCACGAGCAGGAGCCGGAGGGGGGCGTGCGGCGCTCGTACGTGCGCTCTGCAATCGGCGTCACCGCCATCATCGTCGTCTTTGCGGTGGTGGCCTTCGTGCTCTATTTCGTGGAGATCGCCAGTGGCCTGCCATCGCTGGAGGAGCTGGAGAATCCGCGAGCCGATCTCTCCACCCGTATCCTTACCGCCGACGGGCAGCCGCTCGATCAGTTCTTCGTGCATAACCGCACCTATATCCGGTACGATTCCATCCCCCGCAGCTTCGTGGAGGCTCTCATCGCCACGGAGGATCAGAAGTTCTACGATCACTGGGGGGTGAACCTGGAGCGTATCCTGAAGGCGATGGTCAAGAACGTGATGTCGATGAACCTCACAAAGGAGGGGGCCAGCACCATCACCCAGCAGCTCGCCCGCAACCTCTATCTGTCGCAGGAGGTCACCGTCAGCCGCAAGCTCCGGGAGCAGTTCACGGCCGTGCAGATCGAGCGCACCTATACCAAGAACGAGATCATCGAGATGTACGCCAATACGGTCTACTTCGGCCACGGTGCCTACGGCATCCAGGTGGCCGCAGAGATCTATTTCAACAAGCTCCCGATCCATCTCACCCCCGATGAGTGCGCCTATCTGGTGGGCGTGCTGAAGGGGCCTGAAAACTACGATGCCGACCAGCATTACGACCGCGCCATCGATCGCCGCAATACCGTTATGGCGCTGATGATGCAGATGGGCTATATCGGCGGGCGGCAGTTCTCCGAGCTGAGCCGTAAACCCATCACCTTCGTCAAGCGGAAACGGCAGACCGGTGTGGCCTCACACTTCGTGGAGGCGGTGCGCCTCAGTCTTTCGAAAGAGCCGAAGCTCCAGGGCTACAACCTCTATCGCGATGGTCTGGTGATCTACACCACGCTCGACAGCCGCATCCAGAAATATGCGAACGAGGCGGTGCGGGAGCATCTGAACGAGTTCCAGCCGCAGTTCAGCAAAACCTGGAGCTGGCGCGGCAAGGAGACCCTTCTGAAGTCGATCGTGGCGCGTGCCGCGCGCGAGACCGATCAGTACAAGGAGGCGCTGACCGAGGAGGACAAGGTGAAGGTGATCCGGGAGCTTACCCAGAAACCGGAGTTCATCGACTCGGTGAAGAAGAAGGCCACGGAGGTGGAGGTGGGGTTTGTGGTGGTGGAGCCGAGAAGCGGGTATGTGCGGGCGATGGTGGGGGGAAGCGATATCACATCGGGACGCGGCCTGAACCACGTCACCCAGATACGGCGGCAGCCGGGTTCCTCCTTCAAGCCGTTCGTCTACGCCTCGGCGCTGGAGCAGGGGATGAACCCCGGCTCCTCCATCTCCGCCGGGCCGGTCTCCTACCGTATGCCCGGAGGGGGCGTCTGGAGCCCGAAGGGAGGAGGACGCGGCGGTTCGATGGCGCTCCGCAGCGCGCTGAAGTATTCCATCAACACGGTGGCGGCCCGCCTGATCCTGGACAAGACGACGCCGGCGAAGGTGATAAAGCTTGCCAAGGAGATGGGGATCAAGTCGCCGATCCCGGAATTCCCCTCTATCGCGCTCGGCACCGCCGAGGTGACGCCGCTGGAGATCACCGCGGCCTACGGCACCTTCCCGAACGACGGCATCTTCGTGGAGCCCACGTTCATCCTGAAGGTGGAGGATCGCTGGGGACATGTGATCTACCAGGCCAAGCCGGTGATGCACGAGGCGCTCTCGCCGAAGATCGCCAGCCAGATGGTCTCGATGATGCGGGGTGTGGTCGATGGCGGCACCGCCACCTCCATCCGCCGCTGGTTCAACTACCCGGCCGCCGGCAAGACCGGTACCACCCAGGATTTCGCCGATGCCTGGTTCGTGGGCTATACGCCGGAACTGGTGGCAGGCACCTGGATCGGGTTCGACGATCACCGTATAAAGTTCACCGGCTGGTATGGGCAGGGAGGCAAGGCCGCCGCGCCGATATGGGGACGCTTCATGGCGAAGGTCTACAAGGATGACCGGTTGCCATACGATGAACGCGAGTTCCCCGGAGAGCCATCCCGTTCCTACGACCGGCTCCCCTACAACTACGATCGCGAGCCGCTGGAGAACAGCGCCCCGCCGAGAGATGTGATGGGAACCGGCAACAATACCGACGGCGCATCCGATCCGTCTACATCCTCTCCCGATAAGCCGGACGTTCCGCCATCCTCCAGCGAGGGGAAGGAGGATGCGCTGGGCGGCGGCGACCAGAACAAGAATTTCGGCGGGCAGAAGGAACCGTAATCTCCTGCCGCACCAACGATGACGGGAAAGCCCGGTGAAGCCGATTCGCCGGGCTTTTTTCATGGGCGTCATTCAATGCCACCCATCAGGGGAGATGATGTACGCAACGCCGCAGAGACGCCAGGGGTAGCAAAGAAGAAGGATAGCCATGCTTCTATTGTTTCTCTTTGCGCTCCTTTGCGCCTTCGCGGCTTTGCGTGAACCCACCGAATCCCACCCTGTTTCCGCCGGAAGCCCTCATCTCTACATTCTGTTATAATCCCCCGCCCGCCCCTCCGATGATGCACCGGTATATCGAAGCGATGCCCTATTCGTTCAGGCCTGATGGCGATTTCCGGCTGGTTTGGCGTCCTGTCCGGAGCCGGAGCGGTTCCGGGCGGGGCCTCCCCGGAGGGGCATACCGATGCGGGGGGGCAGAGCAGTGCAAATAGTGTCCGGGAGAACTTGTAAAAGACGAATCAAATGGACTATATTTGGACTTAGTCCAATTAAGCAATCCCTTTGCACTCAATAGTTCTAGACAGACTCATGAGCACATTTCTACGGACGACCTCTTCCCTCCTCCTCGCTGCCAGTGCCCTTCTGATCGGCACCGCATCCGCCCAGACCACGGTTTCCACCGGCCCCGCCTATGCCAATGAGGTCTTCTACGATCTCGAGAACGGCGTGGTTCGCAGCGAGCCGCTTGCCGCCTGGGACATCGGTTTCCAGATCTCCGGCTTCTCCTCCTCCATCATCACCAACGGTGGCGCCGGGGTTGAGCTGTACAGCGTCCCGAACAAGACGGTGGAAGAATGGGCCGGCGCGCTCGATACCAACGGTATGAATGCCTCGTGGGATCTCTGGCAGAACTCGGCCGACTCCTGGGACGGCGGCGCGTTCAACATGGGGATCGACTACAGCACCGGCAACTTCGGCTGGGGCGAGTACAGCATGGCTACGCATGTGGTCTCCGGCACCACCATCTATGTGATCAAGCTGCCGGGGAACATCTACAAGAAGATCATGATCGATAACCTGACGAGCGGCATCTATACGTTCAAGTATGCCGATCTCGATGGGTCCAACGAGGTTACCGCCTCCGTGAAGAAGAGCGATTTCGCCGGCAAGAACTTCGGCTACTATTCCATCCGCGACGGCAAGACCGTCGATCGCGAGCCGGCCAGCGCAGAGTGGGATCTGGTGTTCGGAAAGTACATCGACTATATCGCCATGGGCCCGGATGTGATCCCCTACGGCGTCACCGGTGTGCGCTCCAACGTCGGCATCACCACCGCCCGCATCGTCACCGGCTCGCCCGCCACGGTTGCGGTGCCCGATACCAGCGCCTTCACCAGCAGCATCTCCGAGCTTGGCTACGACTGGAAGGCCTTTGGCGGCACCTCGTATATCATCGACGACAGCCTGGCTTTCTTCGTGAAGACCCCGGAGAATAAGATCTACCGCATTATCTTCACCGGCTTCGGCGGAAGCGCCACCGGCGACTTCGTCTTCAACCAGACGCTTGTCAACAACGCCGCTTCGGTGACCGGAGAGAACGGTGGAAGCACGGTTGCCGCGCTCTATCCCTCTATCGCACCGGCCGGTTCCACCGTCGAGCTGGTCTACTCGCTCGATCGTTCTGCCTCCGCTGCCCGCGCCGTGGTCTACAACGCCAGCGGCCAGGCCATCTCCACCGCCGATCTTGATGGCGCCGCCGGCATGCACCGCGCCACGATCACCGTTCCGGAGACCTCGGGTCTGTACTTCGTGACCCTTCAGTTGGGCACCGATCGTGTGAACCAGCGTCTGATCGTTCGCTAATACCGTTTGCAGCCGATTTGGCTGGCCGGCCCGAGGATGTGATTGGGTGGATAAGGTCGCGTTCCCATCCAATCGCACTACCAACGGCCGGCCGGTTTTCTTGCTTTCTCCCACGAGAACAGATTCCTTCCGGTCGGAGCATCCCATGAACTCCCTCGTACGAACATTTCTTCAAGCGTTGCTTCTGGTTGCCTCGGTCCATGCGGCCCGCGCCGAGAGCACGTTGCGGCTGCTCGATGCCGCCACCGATGAGCCGGTGGCCGGTGCCACCGTGCGGTTTCAGTCGCTCGCCGGCGCCACATCCGGCAGCTCCATTATACGGCGCTCCGATGCGCGCGGTATGGTGGGCAGCCCGTTTGCCGGACGCGCGGCGGTGGTGGTAACCCATGTGGGGTATCAGACGTTGCGCGATACGATCGAGGGGAGCGGAGAGCAGCTTCTGCGGCTCACCGCCCGCTCCATATCGGGGGAACAGGTGGTGGTCACCGGGCAGTATGCTCCCACCTCTTCGGAGCAATCGCTCGCCGCGGTTCGTATCATCGACCGTTCGCAGATCGAATCGCGCTCGGCTACCACGCTGCGCGATCTTCTGGTAAGCGAGATCGGCATCGGCCTTGGCAACGATCTGGTGCTTGGCACCAGCCTGAGTCTTCAGGGGCTCTCCGGGCAGAACGTGAAGATCCTGGTTGATGGTGTTCCGGTGGTGGGGCGTGTTGGCGGCTCGATCGATCTTGCGCAGGTGCCGCTCGCCAATGCCGAACGGGTGGAGATCGTGGAGGGGCCGATGTCGGTGCTCTACGGCACCGATGCTCTCGGCGGGGTGGTCAATATCATCACCTCCAAGAAGACGCGCGGAGCGCTCTCCGGCTCGGCCCATGGGTATTACGAGTCGGTGGGCAGCTACACCGCCGATGCCCGCGCCGGGGCCTTTATCGGCGATACCCGCTTCTGGTTCGCCGGCGGCCGCACGTTGTTCACCGGGTTCGCCAACCCCGATACCTCCCGCGCCAAGCGCTGGAAGCCCCGCGAGCAGACCACCTTCGATGCCGACATCACGCAGTTCCTCGGCGAACATACGGTCGGTCTCTCGGCAAATTTCCTGGACGATTACATCCTCAATCGCGGGCTGCCGCGCCTCCCCTACCGGGAGACCGCGTTCGACGATACCTACCGCACGCGCCGCACCACGGTGCGCCTTCTGGCCGAGGGAGCGCTGGGCGGGGATGAGTCCTACGAGTTCTCCGCGGCATACTCCGATTATGCCCGGAAGAAAAATACCTTCCTGAAAAATCTCGTCACGCTGGAGACCCAGCAGTCGTCGGTTCCCGGCGAGAACGATACCTCCGCGGTTCATTCCTGGAACGTGCGCGGGCGGGTCAACGGCGTGCTGCCGTTCGGCGCGGCCACCTGGGAGGCGGGCGGCGAGGCCACTACCGAGCGTCTGGCCGGCGCCCGTATCAGCGACGGCGACCAGCATCAGGCCGACTACGCGGTTTTCGCGCGGCTGGAGTACAAGCCGTGGGACTGGATGAGCGTTCAGCCGGGGGCGCGTTTCACCTACAACACGCGCTACTCCGCACCGGCCATCCCATCGCTTCACCTGCGCATCTCTCCGGACAGCATCCTGGTGTTCCGCGCCTCGTACGGCAGGGGATTCCGCGCGCCATCGCTGCGCGATCTCTACTATACCTTCGTCGATATCAACCACAACATCCAGGGAAATCCCTCGCTGCGCGCGGAGACATCGCACAACATCAATGCGGGGGTGAACTACAACCTCCGCGCGGATGCCTCGCTGATGGAGCTGGGGCTGAGCGGATACTTCAACGATGTGCACGATCTCATCACGCTGGTCTCCGATACCGGTGATCTCTACCTCTACAGCAATGTCGGGGATGTGCGGACCATCGGCGGCACCTTCACCTCGGCGTATCGCTGGGAGGGGGGGAGCGCAAAGCTGGGGGTGTCTGTGGTGGGCTCCTCCAACAACAGTCTGAGCACCTATGGCGATGTGCCCACCTATACGGTGACGCCGGAACTGGGCGCCGAGGCAACCTGGCGCTTCCTGGCCGGCTTCGAGCTCTCGGCCGATTACAAGTACACCGCGCGCGTGCCCCGCTATGTGCTGGGCGCCGGTGATGTGATCGAGCGGCACGTCAGCGACGACTATCATATGCTGAACGCATCGGTTGCCCATTCGTTCCTGGATGACCGGATAAAGGTCCGGGCCGGAATGCGCAATATCATGGATGTCACCGATGTGTCGTTTGCCGTAAGCTCGCAAACAGCGCACAGCTCCGGGGACGGCACCATGCCGGTGGCCTGGGGACGCTCCTTCATCCTCGACCTTCAGCTTCGTGTGCCATGATGATATCTCGCCCCAACCTCCTCCTTCTCTGGCTGTTCGCCCTGGCCTCGCTGGCTCTCGGCGGCTGCATCCCCGAAGAATCCCCCATTGCCCCGTTCGACCGCGGGCCCGTTCGCAACGAGACCTTTCCGCTCGGAAGCAAGTACGGCACGCAGATGTACTTCGATCTTGAAACCGGCGAGCTGGTGCAGAGCACGCCCACCACGATGTGGGATCTGGCGCTCCGCTCCGATGCCGCCGGCCATCACATCTTTCTGAACACCTCCGCCATCATGGCCGCTGCCGATCTGGGCACGGTGGCGTTCAGGGATGTGAAGAACACCACCGGCGCCGTATGGTTCAACGATCGTCCCGATGGTTCGTGGGATTCCACGGCGATAGGCCAGTGGTGGCGCCAGGACGGGGGGGCTGCCGTGACCAGGGGGCATGTCTACCTTATCGACCGCGGATTTACCCCCGAGGGGAAGCGGCGCGGATATATGAAGCTCGAGATCCTGGGCGCCGATGCGTCCGGTTACCAGCTCCACTTCGCTGCCCTGAATGGCTCCAACGAACAGACCGTCACGGTGCAGCGCGATATGCTCCGCCGCTTCACCGGATTTTCGTTCGATGGAACCGGCTCCGCCGTGCAGATAGAGCCTCCGAAGGATGCCTGGGATATCCTCTTCACCCGCTACACGCATATCTTCTACGAGGATACCACGGTGATGCCCTATGCGGTGACCGGCGTGTTCGTGAACCCCGAGCGCGTGAGCGTCGCGGCGGATTCGGTGCGCGCGTTCGAGTCGATCACGGCCGCCGATCTGGGGAATTATACCTTCACCCGGAACCGCGATGGAATCGGCTACGACTGGAAATCCTATGACCTGGATGCGGGCAAATACACGGTCTATCCCAAGAAGATCTATCTGGTGAAGCGCCACGAAGGGCTCGCCTTCAAACTCCGGTTCGTGGAATTCTATAACGATGGCGGGGAGAGCGGATATCCGCGTATGGAGTGGCAGAGTTTGTAGGCCGGCCCTGTTCCCGAACACATTGACGGTATCTCGTATGCTGTAGAAGCCCGGCAATTCCCGCCGGGCTTTTTTTATGGCAGAAATGTGAGCTGCCGGATTTTTCGTCCATCGGTGGAAATCTCCCAGAGCGGCGAGCTGCCTCCATCCGGATGCATGGAGACGGCCGCATGGCAGTCTCGCTGCTCATATAGGCGAGGAATCTGCCGTCGTGAGAGACAACCTGCCGGATGGAGGCATAAGTGGGGGATCGGTATCCATAGACCCCATCGGCGGGAGCGGGGCAATCGATGGAGTCCGGTCCTGGCCTGGTCCCCGGCGGCTGCACAGGGGCCGGCTCCTCCCTGCTGCACGCAGAGAGGAGGATCAATACCATCGCAACACACTGGGAATATTCTGGCTGGCCTGGCTTCTGCGGTTATCGTGCGATGGGGGAGGATACCCGGGCGGGAGCTTGCGCCGGAAGCGTTCGATCCTACGGGGATGATCTCCGGCACTCTATTCCTTCAAGCGCTCTTCTGCGGCCCCGGCACGCGCAAGCAGGCAGACGCCATCGATCCAGTAAGGGCAGTCCGGGCAGTGGGGAGTGCGGAGCGGAAGCTCGCGCCGGCCGGTATAGCTCAGCGCGCGTATATCGTCGATAAGGCTGCGAAGCTCCTCCTTGATGCGTATCGCCTCGAACCGGGAAAAGGAGAATATCTGCGGGCTGTCCGGAAATTCGGTGAAGAGAACCGATGTCTGCACCGATTTCTGCGATGGATTCAATTCCGAAATCAGATACGCATAAAAGCGTAATTGCGGCAGATATTCCTCTGCGGCGCGCGATAATTCCTCTTCGTTCAGACGGCGGGTCTTGTACTGGACCACCGTGCGTGTACCGTCCTCCAGTTCCATCACCCGGTCGATCACCCCGAGCAGAAATTCGGTGCCGAACGGCATGCGTAATTCATAATCGGGATGGGGGCGCGCGCCGGCCGGAAAAAGGACCGCCCGCGCGTTCGGGCTGGCGAATATAGCTGCGAATGTTTTCAGCAGCCGCTCGCGCATCATCTCCAGATCCGCAGGAACCAATGGCTCCAGCAGAAGCGTGTCATCGATGATGCGCTCCAGGTGGGTGCGCCCGCTTTCATCGCGCGCTTCCGAGGGGAGGCCGGTTGCCGGATCGAGGGTCGTGTCCACTCTCACGGCGGTAGTGCGGAATATTCTCGCAAAAATGGTTCCGTCCTCGCTGTCGCGCGATTCGGGGTTGATATCGTAGGCGGCTCCTATCTCCTCGGGAATACCGAGACGATATTTCAGATAATATTTCGTGGGACACTGGCTGTACACCAGAAATTGCGTGGCGGAGTAGATCTCCCCCTCTGCTCGTGCGGGAAGCTCGCCGATGCGCACGGTGCCGGCGCGGAACGGAACCGGTGCGGCCGCAAACGGATCGTACTTTGGCAGATCCTCGATATTGATATGCACGTCGATATTCTGCTCCCACTGCCGTGTCTCCTCGCTGGCGCCATCGGGGGAGAGAAAGCGGAGAGCGGGGGAGAGAAGCGGGAGCGAGCGGTTCTCCTCCGGAATCTCGTGCAGCGGCGCCAGCGCCCAGCCCAGCATCGTCCCGGCGGGAGGATCTTCCCGGTCATATTCTCCTCCCACGATCAGCATGTCGCGCGCGCGGGTGACCGCCACATAGAAAAGCCGTGCCTCCTCGGCCCGTTCCCGTTCCGATGCCCGGAACCCCATCAGCGCGGTTACCGCCGGGCGATACTCCTCCTTGTTGAATTTCCAGTTCCATCCGAACCCCAGCTCCTTGTCGAAGAACGGCTCGGTGGAGATGCGGGACGGGGAGTCCAGCGACGGAAGGACGACGACCGGGAACTCCAGTCCCTTGGCGGCGTGCATGGTCATCAGCTTCACCGCATCGCGGCCGGTATTGATAGGCGCCTCGCTTTCCAGCTCCTCCAGATCCACCATCTCGGTGATGCGCTCCACGAAATCGAACAGGTTGGTGAAGCCGCGCGACTCGTAATCGCGGGCCATCTCAAGCAGCTTGTCGATGTTGGCGAGGTTCTGCTCGCCACGCTCGGAGCCTATCACCGCGCCGCGCCAGCCGGTTCGTTCTATCACGCGGCGCAGCAGGAGCGATATGGGAATGCGGCTTGCCATATGACGGTCATCCTGGATGCTCTCCACCGCTCGCCGGAGCGGCTCGGCGGCGGTTCCTGCGGCCACGCGGGCCGTTGCGCGCGACCAGAGGTTTCCCCCTCCCTTTTCCGATTGCAGCGTCAGCCGGAACAGTTCGGCATCGGAGACGCAGAAGAAGGGGGAGCGGAGCACGCCGAGAAAGGCGATATCGTCGCGGGAGTTCAGCAGCGCGCGCAGGTAGTTGAGCATATCGTAGATCTCCTGCGTCTTGTAGAACCCCACGCCACCGTAGGTGACGAACGGGACGCCGTATTTTCTCAGCGCCGATTCGATGGCCGGGAAATGCGATCGCTTGCGGCAGAGGATCGCCATGTCGCTGAACCGTGGCGCGCGCGCGCGTTCGGCATCCTCTCCCGGCGGAGTATCCCAGACCACCTCCTCCCGCCGCACCACAAGGCCCAGCAGCCGCCGGGCTATCATCTCGGACTCCGGACACCAGATCACATCGCATCGCTCCTGGTCCCCCTCATCCCCAGCGGTCTCCGGTTCCGGCGACGAGAGGATGAACTCCACGCGGCCGGTTCCGGCGGAGCGGCGCGCGCAGACCAGATCCTCGTACTCCACACCGAACGGCGATCCGGGGCTCAGCCGGAGGACCGGGGCGCATGCCTCGTTCACATAGGCGCAGATGGAGGGGAGCAGGCGGAACGATGCGGTCAGCTTTATCACTCCCAGCATCTCATCGCGCGATTCCGGCTCCATCCGTTCGCTCCGGAAGACGAGCGGGTGCGCGTCGCGTCCCAGCTCACGGTTCGCCATCCTGATCTCCTCGGTGGCGCGGGAGAAGACCTCCACCTCGGCGTTTCTGAACCCGTAGATCGACTGCTTCTTGTCGCCGACGATGCAGACGTGGCCCCAGCCGAGCTTCTCCAGCAACTGGTAGGCGATGGAGTACTGAAGCTCGTTGGTATCCTGAAACTCATCGATCATCATATAGCGGAACCGCCGCGCCAGCCGGGGGCGGGTCTCCTCGTTGCCGATGGCGTCCAGCAGCTTGAGTTGCAGATCCTCGAAGTCGAGCGCATTGATACGCTCCTTGCGCGTGGAGTAGCGGCGCAGCGCATCATCGTAGATCCTCAGCAGCAGCGCGGTATCATCATACAGATCGGCGTGCAGCGCCGGATCGCCGCTGGACTCGAAGAAGCGGGAGGCGCGTTTGAATGCCGCGTTCAGCGCCGCCACGGGGCCGTCCAGGACCGCGAACTCCTCCCCCTTCAGCCGGAACAGCCGTTTGCGCGGGCCGCCGTCGCCGGTCAGCAGCAGATCGCGCAGTTCCCGCATGCGGGGGATAAGATCCTCTGCCGAACGGGTGCGGCGCACCTCGGCGAACGCTTCCTGCAGTTCGGCTGTTTTATCCTCTTTGACCATTTCCAGCATCGCGGTGATGGCCGGTATGGTCTCGGCATTCAGGAGAAGGCCGCGCACGGCCGCATCGAGCTGGCGGCGCCAGCGTTCCAGCGTATCCTCCCGTCCGAGCGAGAGGGTTCCGCCGTTGCGGCTGAAGTGGATGATCTCGCGCGCATCGAGCATCATCCGGAGTATCTGTTCCATCTTTTCGCGGCTCAGGCGGCGGGCCAGATCGTAGGCCGCTTCGAACTCCGGGTTCTCCGCCTCGCTGAGCCACCATTCGATTGCCTCCATCAGCGCATCCTCGCTCATGCGGCGGCGTTCGTAGCCGCTTGTGACGGAGAAGTTCGGGGGCACATCGGTTTCGATGGGGAACTCGCGGAGCATCTGCGAGCAGAAGCCGTGGATGGTGGAGACGATCGCCGAGGGGAACTTCTCGCGCGCCAGCTTCAGCCGCCACCACGATTCGCGATGGTCCTCGCTGCTCAGCCGCCGCTCCAGCTCCCCGGCGATACGGGCGCGCAGTTCCGATGCCGCCTTCTCGGTAAAGGTGATGGCGGCGATATCGTCCGGCATGGCATCGAACAGCTCCACGATGTCGCAGTAGCGGCTGACCAGCACACGGGTCTTGCCTGAGCCCGCATTTGCGGTGATGGAGATATGCCGCCACGGATCGTGGGCCTTCTTCTGGTCCAGTGTGAACATCATCAAACAGGAAATACGAGAGGGAAGCGATCCGGCCCGCTACACCGGGCAGGGCGTTGCGGCGGATCGGTTCCAGGAGATTGTGCCTGGAACATCCAACATAGAAAAGGGGGAGCCCACGGGCAATCTTCTTCCTCCGATCGGCCCGCGATACGCTATGATGAAGCTAAATTGCCGTCTGTCGTTTTGCATTCTCCCAACACCCTGCATCCGCCTCGCGGTGGCCGGCCATCTGCCGGGCGCGCGGCGGCTTCACGTACCTGAATTATGGGCTGGATCTTCGGAGCTGTCGGCGAGCATCTCGGAGCGGATACCCTTCGGGAGCTTCCATCGCATCATCAAACCCCGGCCGGGACGTTCCGTTCGGACTCGATCTATCTGGCCTTCGGCGGCATACCGGAGACGATCCGCTGCCGGATGCCGGAGCGTCCCGATACCGACCACGGGTGGCTGGCCTGCGGCATCGGCCTGGCGCAGAGCGGGAGCGGATGCAGATTTCTCGATGCCGGCGACTGGGATGCCGCGTTCCGGGCGCCGCAGCCGGATCTGAGCCGGTTCGAGGGGCATTTCATAGCGCTCCGCTGGAACGGTGCCGTCGTGGAATGCTATTGCGATGCCATCGGGTTCCGCACGCTCTATGCGGCGCGCCACGGGGGGGCCGTGCTCTTCTCCACCCGCCTGGACTGGCTGGCCCGGGCATGCGGCGGAGGGGAGATCGATCTGGAGCAGCTCGGCCCGCACTGGCTTCTGGCGAACCAGCTTGCGGCCACCAGCATGGTGCGGGGGATCGCACGGCTGGGGCCGGGCGGGCGCGGCCGTCTGGCGCCGGGGAGTATCGAGTTCCGGGAAACGCTCTGGACCCCTCCGGACGAGAGCCGCAACCCGGAGGAGCCGGCCGCTCCGCTCCTGCGCTATCTGCAACCGGAGACCGGCGATGAGAGCCGTCTGGCGCTGGGGCTCTCCGGCGGCATGGATTCCCGTCTGTTGCTTGCGCTGATGATGGGGGAGAAGATCCCCTTCCTCACGTATGTGATCGGCGAGATGGAGAATCCCGATGTGCGGCTGGCGAAGCTGATCGCCGCGCGCGAGGGGATCGAGCAGATCCATATCGATGCTCCCCTGCCGGGTCCCGAGGCGATGATAGAGACCCTGGGGGAATATGCCGGGGAGACCTCCGCGATCGAGCCCGCCTCCTCATCGTTGAAGCTCCGGTATTATCCGGAACTGCATGGCCGGCATTTTACCCTGATCGACGGCGGGCTGGGGGAGATCGGCCGGCGGCAGTTCCTGAAACGGCTGGTAACCGCCGGCAGGGGGGCGCTCGGGAGCGGCCGCCCACAGGAGATCTTCCCCTATCTGGCCGCCCATCGCGCCGGCGTGATGGAGCCGGGTGCCGCCGCGATGATGCGCCAGGGAGCGCTGGCCGATATCGAGAGATTCTGGGAGAGGATGCCGCCGGTGGCCTCTGTGGGGGAGGAGCGTTTCGCCGATCTGCTGACGGTGCGGGCCCGGTTTCCCAACTATGCGGGGCGGGAGCAGAGCCGGAGCGATTCCTACATCGTGAGCTATATGCCCTTTGCGCAGCCCTCGGTGATCAGCCGCCTGTCGGGGCTGCCGTTGCGGGAGCGGGATAATGCCCGTTTCTTCAAACGGGCCATCCGGCAGGCGCGCCCGTCGCTTGCTAAGATCCCGCTGGTGAAGGGATCGGCCGCCTATCCGTTCGCCCTGCCGACGATAGCGGCATGGGGCTACCAGAAGGTGCTGGGAAAACTCGGCATGACCTACTCCAACCCCGCCCCCGGTACGCTCCTGACCCTTCTGCGCGAGTACATCCTCGACCTCATCGAATCCCGCGACGTAAAAGAGTACGCCCCGTACGATCACCCTCGTCTCCGCCGTATGGCCGGGAGCTATTACGCCGGCGACCGCACCCACGAGAGCGAGCTGGATTGGTGGCTGTCGTTCGAAAGCTGGCGGCAAAGAGTGAAGGGCGCCGGATAGAACGTCCGGGGATATGGAGAAGAATGCGACGGTCGTTGCGTACATGGCTGTGGCTACCGGAGGGGATCGCATGTGTGTTACTCCTCCTGCCAGCAGAAGAATGGGCCGCTCCTCCGGAGCTTCCAAAGGCAACGAGAAGAGGAGCGCGTTCTACAGACGGGTGCCCCCTCCGGGGGCCAGCCGGTATGAGACCGGACCGACCGAGCAGAACGCAGTCTGACGGTAACCGTGAGCAGGGCGATGGTTGCCTGGGGCGATGGTTGCCTGGGGCATTGCTCTATGAGGGATTGCTGCACGAAACATCGCTCCATGTTGGCATTGCTGCATGATAGCACGGCCGCATGAGGGGGTGCCCGCCTGCATGACGGAGCGCTGCTTCAAAGGATGTCGTTCCCCGGATGTCGTTCCCCGGATGTCGTTCCCCGGATGTCGTTCCCCGGATGTCGTTCCCCGGATGTCGTTCCCCGGATGTCGTTCCCCGGATGTGGTTCCCCGGCTGTCGTTCCCCGGAGGTGGTTCACCGGATGTCGTTCCCCG
>JBMDXA010000160.1:0-11253 GCA_048594725.1 Candidatus Kapaibacteriota bacterium | reverse complement strand
CCGGCATCGCCGTCGGTATGGCTACCAACATCCCCCCGCACAATCTGGGCGAGGTGGTGGACGGCCTGGTGGCGATGACCCGTATCCCGGAGATCACCACCGAGCAGCTGATGAAGTTCGTCAAGGCCCCGGATTTCCCCACCGGCGGCATCATCTACGGCTACGACGGCGTGGCCGAGGCGTACAAGACCGGCCGCGGCCGCGTGGTGATGCGCGCCAAGGTGGCTACCGAGGTGATGAAATCCGGAAAGGAACAGCTTGTGGTCAGCGAGCTGCCGTTCCAGGTCAACAAGGCGAACCTCATCGAGAAGATCGCCGACCTGGTGCGCGAGAAGAAGCTTGAGGATATCTCCAACATCCGCGACGAGTCCGACCGCGACGGCCTTCGTATCGTCATCGAGCTGAAGCGCGATGCCACGCCGGAGGTGGTGATGAACAACCTCTACAAGCATACCGCCCTGCAGCAGACCTTCGGGGTTATCATGCTGGCGCTGGTGGAGGGACGCCCCAAGGTGCTGACGCTCCGCGATATCATGGAGCAGTTCCTGAAGCACCGCAACGAGGTGATCGTGCGCCGCACCCAGTTCGATCTGGAGGCCGCCGAGCGCCGCGCCCATATCCTGGAAGGCTATCTGATCGCCCTGGACAACATCGACGAGGTGATCGAGATCATCAAGAAGTCGCGCGATGCGGAAACCGCAAAGCGGAACCTGATGGGGCGGTTCGGCCTGTCCGATGTGCAGTCGAAGGCCATCCTCGATATGCGTCTTCAGCGCCTTACCGGCCTGGAGCGGAAGAAGATCCAGGATGAGTACCGCGAGACCATCCAGCTTATCGAGCGCCTCCGCCAGATCCTCGCCTCTAAGGATCTTCAGCTTCATATCATCCGCGAGGAGCTGCTGGAGCTGAAGGCCAAGTACGCCGACGAGCGCCGCACCGACATCATCTACGATTACCGCGACTTCACCATGGAGGAGCTGATCGCCCAGGAGGATGTGGTGGTGACGATCTCGCATGCCGGGTTCATCAAGCGCTTCCCGGTCTCCGGCTACCGCCGCCAGCATCGCGGCGGCAAGGGCGTTACCGGTATGCAGACGCGCGAGGATGATTTCATCGAGCATGTCTTCGTCGGCTCCACGCATCACTATCTGGTCTTCTTTACCGACAAGGGACGCTGCTTCCGCCTGAAGATCTACGAGATCCCGGAGGCCGGACGCGCCGCCAAGGGGCGTTCGCTGGCGAACCTGCTGCCGAAGGAGAAGGATGAGAACGTGACCGCTATCCTGGCCGTGAAGGACTTCACCGCCGATGGCTCCATCATCATGGTGACCGAGCAGGGAGTGGTGAAGAAGACCGCGCTCAGGGACTTCGCCAATATCCGCAGCTCCGGCATCATCGCCATCAACCTGACCAAGGGAGACCGCCTGGTGGCTACCCGTCTGACCGATGGCGACAACGATATCCTGATCGGCACCTACTCCGGTATGGCCGTCCGGTTCCGCGAGTCGGATGTGCGCGATATGGGACGCAGCGCCGCCGGCGTGCGCGGCATCACCCTTGTCGGCGATGACCGCGTGATGGAGATGGTGGCGGTGAAACGCGCCGATTCCAATATCCTCATCATCAGCGAGAACGGCTACGGCAAGCGTAGCCAGGTGAGCGACTTCCGCCTTACCAAGCGTGGCGGCAAGGGAGTGATCCTGATGAACACCACCGACAAGGTGGGGCGTGTGGTGGGGATGAAGGAAGTGGTCGATGGCGACGATATCGTGGTGATGACCGAGGGGGGAATGGTGATCCGCCAGCATGTGGCCGATATCCGCGTGCTGGGACGCAACACCCAGGGGGTGAAGCTGATCCGCCTGAACGATGCCGACCGTATCATGGGTGCGGCGGTGGTTCCGGCGGAGGATGAAAGCGAGCTCCCCGCCGATGGCGAAGCTGTTGCCGACGGCCAGGTGGCCGATGGCGAGGCCCCGGCCGATGCCGCCGCCGAGTAATCGCACGATAGTGCTCAAGCGTCCCGTCTCCTCCGGGAGACGGGACGCCGCGGGCCATGGATGAAGATGTGCCCGGCCGGCCGTGATTCCGGATGCGCCGCACAAAGGGCAACGGAGCGTTCCGCCGCGCCGTTCGTCCATCATCTCCCCCACATCTCCCCCTCCGTTATCCTCCGCTCCGGCATGTGCACCCCGCCCGTGACGTCGGCCATTCATCCGACGATGGAGAGCAGGTCTTGCTTTGCCCCGGTTCCCCCTCCGCCGCATTGGCTCCCAGACAAAAATTCCTTATTATTGGCGCCGTTATCCCCCGTTTCACCGGTCGCGACCTGATTCCGTTACGGAATACTATCTTCGAACCGACATCATACGGGCAGCCTGCGATACGATTGCCCATTCATCATTCAACTCTCTGATCCCCATGTCCGCCGCGAACGCACTATCGCAGTCGGGTGTGCGCATTGTCGAAACCCGGCGGCAGATGCATGACCGTCTTGCGGCCCTTCTGGCGACGTTGAGCGCTCCAACGTCCGGCACCGCTGCGGCCATGCGCGCGCGTGCTGCTGAAGCCGAACGGCTGGCGGAACTGCTTGGCGATGGCTCCGCCATGGTGCATGCCCGGCGTGTGAGCGCCCTTGCGGACCTTGCCGAAAACCGCCTGGAAGCCGCGCTGGCCGGGTTCATGGGGGTTCTTCGCCGTCTTGATGAGGCCGATGAGGGGGCGGGCGCGGCCGAGACGCTCGTGGCGATAGCGCGCATCCGCTCCATGCTCGGCGATCTGCCCGGAGCCCACGCCGCATTGCAGAACGCCTATCAGCGATACGGGGTGCTGCAGGATGCCGATGGTCTTGCGCTTGCGGCCACCGCCAGGGGGAATCTCTTCGCCGATGCGGGGGATTATCCCCGCGCGCTCGAATGCCATGCCGAGGCGCTCCAGCTGCGCGAACAGCATGGCGACGAGGAGCAGATCGGCGTCTGCACGTTCGATGTCTCCATGATCTATGCGGCCATCGGCGAGGGAACGGTCGCCATAGAGCTTCTCGGGGAGAGCTGCCGGTTGTTCGAGCGTTGCGGCGCCTACGATCTGCATGCGCGCGCGGTGAGCGCTCTGGCCGCCCTGCTGGTTTCCGAGAAGCGGCTGGAGGAGGCGCTGGCATCGTCGCTGCACGCGCTGGTGCTGCTGGAGACCGTGGGGGATCAGGATGCGATCATCGAGACGCTAGTGAACATCGCGTCGATCCATGAGCGCAGCGGCCGGGCGCAGGATGCCGTGGCGACACTCCAGAAGGCCACGGTGATGGCCGAGCGCGCCGGGAAACCTG
Organism: Candidatus Kapaibacteriota bacterium; assembly: GCA_048594725.1. Lineage (GTDB taxonomy): Bacteria > Bacteroidota > Ignavibacteria > OLB7 > OLB7 > JAFDZV01. Next base: position 7,931 of record JBMDXA010000160.1, on the reverse strand, counting down.
CGCGGCTTGCCGCCACGCTTCTGGGTCTGGCCGGTGTGGAGCGCCGCTCCGGGCGTCCGCGCCATGCCGCATCCGCATTGGACCGCGCGCTTCGCCTCGCCGGCGATGACGGCGATCGTGTGCTGGCCTGCCGTATCCATGAAGAGCTCGCCGCCACGTTCGAGGAGATGTCCTCGGCGGACAAGGCATTGGAACATTACCGGCAGTATATGGCGCTGCGCGATACGCTGCACGGCGAGGAGCAGCGCCGCGCCATCGCCGAGGTGAATCTGAAGCTGGCGCTGGAGCGCGCGCAGCAGGAACGGGATCTGTACCGGGTGCGCTCGGAGCGCCTGGCGGCGGATCTGGAACTGAAGTCGCGGGAGCTGGCCTCGGCATCGCTGGCGGCCGTGCAGAACAACCGGGCGCTCAACCAGCTGGAGGAACGGGTGGTGGAGCGATTCAAGGGGCGGCGCGATGCGCAGCTGATCGTGCGGGAGGTGCGCCGGGAGATCGCGATGCTGCGCGATGCGGCGGGGGAGTGGACCCCGTTCGAGGAACGCCTGGATGCCTTGCATCAGGATTTCATCCGGACGCTGCGGGGTCTGCATCCGGATCTCACGCAGGCGCAGATGATGATCTGCGCGCTGCTTCGCGCCAACTTCGATACCAGGGCCATCGCCGGCGCGCTGTGCCTGTCGGAGCGCACCGTGGAAAACCATCGCTACCGGCTGCGGCGGAAGCTCGGGCTTGCCGCCGATGTCAATCTCGCCTCCTATCTTGCCTCGCTGCCCATTCCTTCCCCCGGCCAGGAGGCGGCGCCATGACGCGATCGGCACGCAGGTCTATTCCCATCCCATCATGAACGCCGTGCACCACACCGGAGAGGGGCTTCAGGAGATTCGCGTGCTGGTCGCCTGCGACGCCGATGCGCTGCCCGAAGAGAGGGGACTGCTGGAACAGGAGGTGTTCCCGGAACTGCGCCGGCTCTGCGCCGAGCGGGGCATCGTCTTTACCGATATCGACCTGCTGCGCCATGCCGGGGAGGTGTCGCAGGAGCATCTGCTGCGCTCCTGTATCGATGAGATCCATCGCAACCATCCGTTCATTCTCTGCCTGCTCGGCGACCGGGAGGATTCCATCGGCGCGGCGGTGGTGCAGGCTGCCGCCGGCTCCGGTGGAAGCGCCATTGCCGAGCGTACATGGTTCTATGCGCGCCCGGCCGATGGCGGCCCCGGGGGGATGCCAGCCATTGCCGGTGTGGTTCGGGAGCACGGGCTGCGCCTGCGCGAAGGATGGCACGACCCGCCGGCCCTGGCAGCGCTGGTGCGGGATGATCTGCTGGCGCTTCTGGCCGGCATCAGTCCGGTGGAGCGGGGGCGCGCGCTGCAACGCGAGCGGGCCGCACACGAGGCCTTCGCCGCATCGTGCCGTATAGGATCGCTGGCACGGCCCCGGCTTCAGGATGTTGTGGACGATCATGTGGAGGGCGCCGGGCCGCCGTTGCTGATCCTTGGCCCCTCGGGCTCCGGAAAAAGCACGCTCGTTGCGCAGTGGTACGCCGCCTACCGTCTTCGCTCTCCGGATGCATTCGTCATCCTTCATCATGTCGGCGCTGCCAGCAGCGGCCAGACCGGGAGAGATGTTGCCGGGCGTCTTATCGAGGAGATCCGTGATCGCGCCGGAACGGGACCGGCCGGTTCGGCAGACCCCGTTCAGGAGCTTCCCCTGCAGCTTGCCCATCTCGGCCAGGAACGGCTGGTGCTGCTGATCGACGGCGTGGATCAGCTTGCCGATGGAGCGGGACTTGAATGGCTGCCGGCCTTTCTTCCGCCGAACGTCCGCCTTGTGGTTACCTCTACCACGATGCCCGATGCGGCGGGCGGCTGGATTGTGCATCCGCTGCATGGCCTCACCCGCAATGAACGGCTTGCTCTGGGAACCCTCTATGCCGATAGATCGCGCGCGGGATTCGCAGGGGAACAGGTGGCTCATCTGGTCAACGATGCTTCCATCGCCACTCCGCTGGCCTTCCGTGTCAGGCTGGAGGAACTCCGGCTGAAGGGGGAGGGGGGACGCCGCATGGGAAATGCCGCGCACTTCGCGGCCGCGGCCGGTCTGCAGGATCTGATGACACGGCTTATCATGCATTGGGAGGGGGAGTTCGGGGCGGGCCCGCTATCCCGGCTGCTGGCCGCGCTTGCCGGCGCGCGCACGGGGCTTACCCACCGCGAGCTGGCCGAGTATGTGGGCGGCTCCGGGCTCGATCTGGTGGATATGCTTACCGCGCTCGATCTGCATCTGCTCCGGTTCGACGGGCGCATCCGTTTTCATCATGATGCGGTCCGCCGGGCGGTGGAGGTGCGGTATCTGGATGACGAGGCAGAGCGGATATCGCTCCATTCCCGGCTGGCAGCGCTCTTTGCCGAAACCGGCGGCCTTACGGAAACCGCATGGCATCTGCGGCAGGCGGGCGCGCGCGGGCCGCTGGCGGAATGTCTGGCGCGGATCGATGTTGCGCGCGGATTCGTCCGGAGCGAACGGGAGCACGAGCTGGTGGAACACTGGATGTATGCGGCCGGCACCGATGCCATGGTGGCGGCCTATACCGCTGCACTGGATGCCGCCGGTGCCGGGCCGGCGCGGGAGCGCATCGCCATGATGCTGGATGTGGCGGCGGTCTTCCGCCGCGCCGGGCGCGGACGCGATTCGCTCCTTCTGCTGGAAGGGGCCGCCGGGCTGGCAAGGCACTACTGTGCCGACGACGTACGGATCAACGGGGCGATCGCCGCGCAGCGTGCGCCTCTTCTGGCCGCCGCCGGTAACCTGCGGGAATCGGAGGAGCAGTACCGTTCTGCGCTTGCCGCGCTGCGGGTTGCTCATGGGGAGATGCATCCTGCGATTGCACGGGTGCTGGGCGAACTGGCGGGGGTGCTGGCCGAAATCGGACGCCGTGCGGAGGCCGAACGGGAGTATCGCGCGGCGCTCGCCATGGTGGAATGGTGCGGTGCCACCGGCCCGCAGATCGCCTCGGCCGTCAATGATCTTGCCACCGTGCTCCATGAGAGCGGCCGGTATGCCGAGGCCGAAGCGCTCTATCGCCGTGCCCTCGACCTGTGGGCGGCATGCGGCGGGGAGTCGCACCCGGATGCGGTCGCCACCGTCAGCAACCTTGCGGCGCTGCATTTCGATCATGGAGAGCATGCGGCGGCGCGTGCCGGGCGCGAGCGTGTGGTGGAGCTGTGGGAGCGCGTGCTCGGGGGAGATCATCCGATTGTGGCGACGGCGCTGGCGAACCTCGCCACGCAGATCACGCGCGATGATCCCGATGCCGCGCTGCCGCTGCTGGAACGCGCCCTCGCCATCCACGAGGCCGCCTACTCTGCTCCCACGCACGAGACCGCCATCCTTCTATACACCATCGGGCGGGCACATTATTATGCCGGCCGCCTTGAAGCCGCGGAGATCCCCATGCGCCGCGCCTACGAGCTGCAGCGCGAACTGCTCGGCGTCGATCACGTGGATACCGCGGTCACGCTGAGCGGGCTGGCAACGCTGCTGCGCGACCGCGGTGATTATATGATCGCGGAGCATCTGCTTCGCCAGGCGCTCGATATTCTGGAGCGGCTGCTGGGGCCCCGTCATCCGCGGGTGACGGTCATGCTGACGAATCTGGCCCGGCTTGCGCGCCGCCGGGGAGAGCATGATACCGCACGGCAGCTCGCCCTGCAGGCCAGGGCGAATCTGGATGCGGGGGATTCGGCCGCCGCCCGCGAACTGCATGAGTTCCTTGCCACGCTCGATGCCGATCAGGCCGGCAGCGGCGGGGACTCGGCGGATTCATAACGTCACGGTCAGCTCGGTAAAGATGACCTGGCACTCCGAAGGGCCCATCGGCGGAACCCCTGTTCTGCCGTCGTACAGATACACCGGCAGGCTCCCCTCATCATCGGAAGCGGTGAATGCGCTCTGCTCCACGCTGTAGATCGGGTACTCCCTCGCGTGATCGGCGGCCTTGAGCGCGGTAGATCCGTTCGGGGTCAGAAGAATGACTTTCTCCTCTGCCGTGCCTATCGCCTTGATCTTGCCATACAGCTCGATCCGGCAACCGGAGCCAACCGCCGTATCGCCGTCGGAGGTGATGATGGCGTTGCTGAGGATGACACGCACCTGCGGGCCCTGGGGGGGCGGAACGGCTTTCTGCTCGTCGTAGACCAGCACCGGAATGCTCTGATGCGTGAACTGGGCGAATGCGATAAGCTCGGAGGTGGGAAAGGTGATGATGGCACAGTTGTTCATCTGGTCCCCCGATCCCACGGGGAAGGGGCCGTTCGGAGTCTCTACCGTTATCAGGTCGCCATTGTCGTCATTTCCCTTTATCGTCGCGAGCAACTGCACCGTCATGGGCGCGGGAGTGATCTCCGATGCGGGCTGTATGGCATCTTCAGTATAGTCTCTGCTGTCGTCCATGATATAGACCTTCCTGAACTGGATGATGGAATACTGTAGGAATAGTTTTTCGAAGATGAGGCCGCTCCTCTCCGGAGGGCCGGAACACCGGGTGGGGGTCGCACGGTCCGCGCGCAACGCCCGATGCGGCAGGAGCGTAGAGGGACTCCTCGTCCCCGGATAACATAGGCGGCCGGCGCGCTCCCGCACTACTCCATCACTACTCATTGCTTCACTTTCCCGTGGTTTCGGAGAACCCTCCCGGCCGGCAGATCCGGGCGCCGGAGGGGGCGGAGAGGTGCGGGCAATGCGTTGCGGGGGCTCGTTTTCGCCGGCCCGTACCGGATACCTATCGCGATGGATGAGTGGTGATGGAGTAGCGGGTAGGGGGGCGGATGGGGCGATGTTGCAACCGGACGCCGCACACATCCGGGGCCTGCCCCGATAACGATGGTGCCGTGTTCCGGAACGATCCTATCCTATCTATCACGAAGCAATTCAGTAAAGGAACATCATCATGGCAACGTTCACCGTAAACATCCCCGTCGGCCCGATCTGGAATAATGATGACGCAAAGGCCAAGTGCGAGGCCGCCTGCGCAGCCCACATGGGAACCTGGAACGGCCAGTGGACCACGGTTGTCGAAGGAGAGATGAGCGTCTGTGGTTGCACCTATACGGTGGGAGGAACCGGCACCACCAAGTTCACGCTCGACGTGCCCGCCGGCCCGATCTGGAACGATGAGGATGCCAAGACCAAGGGCCCGGTCGTCTGCGCCTCGTACGGCGGGACGTGGAACGGACAGTGGAAGACGATCATCGAAGGACAGATGAGCGTCTGCGGCTGCACGTTCAGCATCTGATCGGTGCTACAACAATGAAGTCGTAGTACTGCACTGCGGGAGGGAGCGGCTGCCGCTCCCTCCCGCAACCATATCAATTCCGCATCACTGCCGCCGCCGCACGGATCTTCCGCCGGAGTCCCCTGCTCATTCCTGTCTCATTCCTGCGCATTCTTGCATAGTTCTGCGCCGTGGAGTATCATTGCAGTCTGTTTGCGGCACGGGTTCCCGGCAGCGGGTATCACGGTCCGACGCAGGAGTGGCGGAATTGGCAGACGCGCTGGACTCAAAATCCAGTGGGCTTCAAAACCCGTGCGGGTTCGACCCCCGCCTCCTGTACAGTAATGGCGATCTACCCCAAGAGGCTGATCGCCATTTTTATTTGCAATAGACGCTATACGACTGACGCTGTACGAGTAGTCACCGTACGCTCGACAAGTAATGGAACGCACGGTATGAAAGGGGATTGCTCCCCTCCACGGTAGCCGCCTGCGGTAGCGGGCAGAGAATAGATACTCTGAACATTCGCGAAGATTTCATTCTCAACGCACGAATCCGTTCAACGCCCCCTCACCCCCGCCAACCACGATTCGCGCCGATTCGCGGTTAGTCTTGGTTGATTTTCAGGCCACCATCCTCCATCTTCACCCGGAGCAGCAGGTGCCAGTCCTTATCGCTTTTGAACTCCAGTCCATTGGTTTCGCTGAGGCGGAAGGGCACCTGGTCCAGCGGCATGCCGAACGCGGGCTTCAATTCCACGAGAGTGGTCTGCCAGCGCTGAAAATGGGCCAGAACATAGGGCTCGCCCATCGCGCGGCGTTCGGCGGTAAGCTGGGTTCCCCATTCGCGGGCATCGCTATGTTCTGCTATCTGAAAGAGATTACGGGCGAATTCCCCCGGATCGGCGATATGGCGGGGGGTAAGGGTGACGCATGACGCCAGGACAACCGGGGCGATAAGCGCACAGATGCTGATAGCGCTGCGTCTACGAAATTCTGATGCTGGCAGCATAATAGGTGACCGAAAATTATTGATGGATATCACACCGGGAGACAAGGAACACCGGAGCCGGTATCGGGCGCCAGCACCGGACACCGGGTGCCGGGGGGGAGGGGAGGCCCGGTCCGCTTATGATATGACACAGATCCATGCCAAATAATCGGAAGCAACCGGCGTCAATAGTTAAGCGGCATCGATCCGGTGCCCGTGAATAGGGGGGACGGCAGCATGCCGGGGCAAATGTGACAATCGGCCTCAAAGAATTGGGGGTATTGTGTGTGGTCGCCGAATGCCGTATGTTTGCTGTCCTTTCAGCTAGCTCTGGCTATTGCAGTGGGGCTGAGGTTTCACGGACAATTCGTAGAAGCCGCTACGCGCGGATGACCGTTTTAAGGCGAACCAGCCCGGCGGTCGCCTTTTTTCGTGCCGGTATCCGCCGGCGCACCGCGTCTAACAACAACTGAAATTCTCTAACATCTCGTTCGGCTATGGCAAAGACACAAACCTTCGTTGATAAGAGCAAGAAGAAGGGCGTGTCGGATCTGATCTCCGTGAAGATCGTGGTTTCCGACAAGACCGATAAGGGCACCTACAAGTTCAGCGAGCGCTTCATCAAGGTGAAGGATCTTGCTGAAGTCGAGAAGGTGGCGAAGGGCTGATGAGATTCGCCGGCGCCAGGCGTTTCCCCTGCGGGAGATCTGCCCGGCCGACGGCGCCAGAGATGCAGTGATATCCGTTTACTTCTTTTTCCAGGGCTAAGACAAATGAAAGAGGGAATTCATCCGAACTATGTCGCCGCTCGTGTAACGTGCGTGTGTGGTAGCAGCTTCGTTACCAAGTCCACCGTGGGCGACATCAAGCTTGAAATCTGCTCGGAGTGCCACCCGTTCTACACCGGCCGCCAGAAGGTGATCGACACCGCCGGCCGTATCGACCGCTTCAACCAGCGCTTCCAGAAGTCGAAGGGTATCAAGGCAGCCAAGCAGCAGAACACCGAGACCGCCGACAACGCATAAGCCTCGCGCTTATCGCGTCAGCTCCGCGCAACCGGTGCCGGAAATACGCAAGAACGATTCATAGAACAATAATCTTCAGAACACAACCCTGATGAGACGTAGCAACCCGTTTGATAATCGCGGCGGCAGGGGCCAGGATGGACAGATGCGGCAGAAGCGCAATGATCCGCCGCGCCGCAAGCGCAACCCGCTGAAGGGGATCGAGTATGTCGATTACACCAACACGAAGCTCCTGCAGCGCTTCATAAACGACCAGGGGAAGATCCTGCCGAAGCGCATCACCGGCGTTACCGCCAAGCAGCAGCGCGCCGTCGCCCGCGCCATCAAGTATGCGCGTCATCTCGCATTGCTTCCGTTCGTCACCGACGACGCACGGTAAGCAGAGGTTGCGTCCGCTGAATCTACCGAAGAGGCATGATCTCACGATCGTGCCTCTTCTTTTTTTGCAGGTAGTGCTTTGTGGGGAAGAGGGTCAGTAGCACACGAAGGCCGGGTGCGAACGAGCGTTGCTCTGTATGCTCTCCCCGGCTCCCGACCTCTTCCAATCGAAAATCCAAAGGCGATTCTATGCCTGATAGACCCAACCCTGCCAGATGCATCACGGGAAGGCGCGAGGGCGCAAAGAAGATGTCTTTCTTTGCGCCCTC
>JBMDXA010000016.1:0-7768 GCA_048594725.1 Candidatus Kapaibacteriota bacterium | reverse complement strand
TGATCGCAACAAGGTCGAGCGGTTTTTCGCGTGGATGAAGCTATTTCGTCGGATTGCGGCGCGCTATGAGAAGACCGCTCTCAGTTATCTGGCAATGCTGCATCTGGCTGGTGCCATCTTCTGGTTGCGATAATTGTCAACACACTCTAACAACTTCTCCGTAAGTTTACGTTCTCTCATACAGGAGGAATCCATGCGACAGAGAATCATCGCCGGCAACTGGAAGATGAATACCAACCGGGAGTCGGCCGTGGCGCTGGCTCTGGCGGTGGCCGATGGCGTGGCCGCCACCGGGCTGCCGGATGGGGTGGAGATCGTCCTCTGCCCACCGTTCCCCTTTCTCCCGCTGGTAGGGGAGAAGATCGCCGGAACCCCCATCAGGCTGGGGGCGCAGACCATGCATAACCAGCCCTCCGGAGCCTACACCGGCGAGGTCTCCGGAACGATGCTCCGCTCGGTCGGATGCAGCTACGTTATCGTGGGGCACTCGGAGCGGCGTATGATGTTCGCCGAGTCCGATCTCGACGTCAGCTACAGGGCCAACGCCGCCGTGGATATGGGGCTGCGGCCGATCATCTGCGTTGGGGAGACCGCTGCCGAGCGGGAGGATGGCGCCACCGAAGGGGTGCTGGAGCGCCAGGTGCGCGCGGCGCTTGATGGCCTGTTCGAGTTCAACGTGCGCAACTGCGTGATCGCCTACGAGCCCATCTGGGCGATAGGCACCAGCAACCCGGCCACGCCGGAGCAGGCCGAATCGGCACATGCGTTCATCCGGGGTATCATCCGGGAGCTCTATTCCGAAGAGGTGGCAAACGACATCTCCATCATCTACGGCGGCAGCATGAAGCCGGATGTGGCCGGCACGCTCCTGTCGCAAGGCAATATCGACGGCGGCCTGATCGGAGGCGCATCGCTCGAGGCCGCGTCCTTCCTGGATATCATCAGAGCAGCGTAGCGCCGTGCGATTGGCGGAGAGGTTCGTGGCCGGTGGCCCGCCGCTGCTGGAACCGAAGCGCGGGATGCGCCGGGAGTTTCAGCAGCAACGCCGGCCGATTACTGGCGGACGGCTATCGCCAGCGCACTGACCACGAACCATTTCCTGCGCTCGCCGGCGAGCCCGTTTCGTTCTAACAACCAAATACTACTATCTACTAACCCGCTCCCTTGCATCTATGTCAGCAGTTATTCTCGACGGCAACAGTCTCACGATAGAGCAGGTGGCGCAGATCGCCAACGATCCTGCCGTGCAGGTCTCTCTTTCTCCGGATGCCATCTCCCGCATGCGCGCATCGCGCGCGGTGGTGGATGACTGGGTGGAGCGGGGAGCGGTGGTCTACGGCATCACCACCGGGTTCGGCGAGTTCGCCAACGTGGTGATCGGCCGGGAACATCTCGACCGTCTCCAGGAGAATCTCATCCGCAGCCATTCGGTGGGGGCCGGCGAGTGGATGCCGGCACCGGTGATGCGGGCGATGATGGCGCTCCGGATCAATGCGCTGGCAAAGGGCTTCAGCGGGGTGCGGGTGGAGACGGTGATGACGCTGGTGGAGATGCTCAATCGCAACCTGACCCCGGCCGCTCCCATGCAGGGCTCGGTGGGCTCCTCCGGCGATCTGGTGCAGCTGTCGCATCTGGTGCTCGCCGCGATGGGAGAGGGGAGATTGCTGAAGGGGGATGGAAGTGTGATCCCGTCCGGACCGGAACTGGAGCGCCACGGGCTGGGGCCGCTCCGCCTGGGGGCCAAGGAGGGGCTGGCGCTCATCAATGGAACGCAGATGATGGCATCGTTCGGATGCCTGGCGCTCTATTCGGCGGGGCTCTACTCGCGCACCGCCGATGTGATGGCGGCCATGTCGGTGGAAGCGCTCCGTGGTACCGATCGCGCCTTCGACAAGCGCCTGCATGAAGTGCGCCCGCACAACGGCCAGCTGCTGGTGGCCGCCAATATGCGGCGTCTGATGGCCGGCTCGGAGATCCGCGAATCGCACCGCCACGGCGATGACCGTGTGCAGGATGCCTATTCGCTCCGCTGCATCCCGCAGATCCACGGCGCCAGCCGCGATGCCATCGCCTATGTGCGGCGGGTGCTGGAGGTGGAGATCAATTCGGCTACCGACAACCCCCTGATCTTCACCGATGGCGGCGGCGAGCCGCTGGAGGGGGGGAACTTCCACGGGCAGCCCCTGGCCCTGGCGCTCGACTTCCTGGCGATAGCCGCCGCCGAGCTTGCCAACGTCTCCGAACGGCGCACCGAGCGCCTGGTAAACGGGTCGCTCAGCCGCCTGCCCCGCTTCCTGACTAACAACGGTGGGCTCAACAGCGGCTATATGATAGCCCAGTACACCGCCGCCTCCATCGTCAGCGAGAACAAGGTGCTCACCCATCCGGCGTCGGTGGATTCCATACCGACCTCGGCCAACCAGGAGGATCACAATTCGATGGGCTCCATTGCCGCCCAGAAGGCGTACAAGGTGGTGAAGAATCTCGCCACGGTGCTCGGCGTGGAATATATCTGCGCGGCGCAGGGGATCGATTTCCTCGCCCCGCTGAAGCCGGGGGCCGGCACGCTCCCCCCGTACGAGCTGCTGCGAAGCCATCTGCCGCATCTGGAATACGACCGCGTCATCTTCGACGATCTCCAGATCGCGCAGGGCCTCATCGAGCGGGGCGAGCCGGTTGCCGCCGCCGAGCGCGGAATCGGGGGAGGGCTGGGGTGATTGACGATTTGGGGGAGAAATTTTCGATTTGCGATTTTGGATTTTCGATTGGGGAAGAGGTAAGGCTATAGCGGCCCCCGGAGCCAACACCTACAGGTGTTGCCTGTGCGTAGACATGAAGCCAGGTTGTTCTCCCGAAGCTCCGTAGGAGCGGCCCACTCTTCCTGGTCTTCAGGGCGTACCTCAACTGGCCTGGCCCCCAGAGGGGGCACCCGTCTGTAGATACGGAGTCAGGTTGTTCTCCGGAAGCTCGGTAGGAACGATTCTTCCTGGTTTTCAGGGCGTACTTCAACTGGCCTGGCCCCCAGAGGGGGCACCCGTCTGTAGATACGGATCAAGTTGTTCTCTGGAAGCTCCGTAGGAGCGGCCCATTCTTCCTGGTTTTCAGGGCGTGCCTCAACCGAATCCGCGCTAAATATCTACGAATAAATTTTCTGGGATTTCATCTCTCCTGGTTGTGTACCGTGCATGCGGGGTTCCACTCCGTGCGCCGCGTTGCAGGGGAGGGGGGAAGTAGAATTCCGTGGCGACGGAGTACTCGCCATCCCTGGCTGTGCCCGCGGACTGAGCACTGGGCATCCCCCTCCAGGCTCCGGGAAATTCTCCTTCTACCTCTCGTAACATTTGCCCGCTACGAAAACTGCGTGCCATGGTTGTGATTTTACTCTCTGAGTGCTATCTTTGCTGTTCTTCTAATGTATAGAAACGTTAATCTGTCCTTCTGACAGGAGCCTAATCCAGTGATGACTCCAGATAAGATGACGGTCTCGGCGAAAGAGTCGGAGGTCGAGAAAGGTTGGTGGGTGGTGGATGCCGAGGGGCAGACCCTTGGCCGTCTCGCTTCGCAGATCGCCACGATCCTGCGCGGCAAGCATAAGCCGCTGTTCACGCCGCACATCGACTGTGGCGATTTCGTTGTCGTCGTCAACGCCGACAAGATTCAGCTCGCGCAGAAGCGTGCCGAGCAGAAGGTGTATACGCATTACACCGGATATCCAGGCGGGCAGCGTCAGATCAGCTTCCGCCAGTTGAATGAAACGCATCCGGAGCGGGTGATCGAGCTTGCGGTGCGCCGCATGCTTCCGAAGAACCGCCTTGGCCGCCGCATCATCACGAAGCTGAAAGTCTATGCCGGTGACCAGCACCCGCATACGGCGCAGCAGCCGCAGGTCTTAGAACTCAAGTACAAGTAATAACGACACAGATCAATGCCACATTCGATTAACGTCGGACGACGCAAGAACGCGGTGGCTCGCGTCTACCTGACCCCTGGAAGCGGCAAGGTAACGGTGAACGGCCGGGAATTCGAGAACTACTTCCCCGACGGCTTCGACCGTCAGGTTGTGCTCTCCCCGCTGGTCTCCGTTGAGATGACCGACCGCTTCGACATCCACGCCAGGGTTCAGGGCGGCGGCCACGCCGGCCAGGCCGGTGCAGTCCGTCATGGTATCGCCCGCGCGCTCGTCGAGATCGACGACACGCTCAAGTCGGCTCTCCGTCGCAACGGCCACATGACGCGCGATCCCCGTATGGTGGAGCGCAAGAAGTACGGACAGAAGAAGGCTCGCAAGCGCTTCCAGTTCAGCAAGCGTTAATCGCTCTCTGGAGTTCTGCAAGATGCCGTTTGGATTGTGGGATTGCGGGTCGGCACCAGGGTGCCGGTCCGCAATTCGCATTCGTATCCGTATCACACATATCCTCCGATCCGGCGTGTGTGCCCTGTGATCCCGGCGGTGATGCCCTTGAAAGGCAGCGCTTCCGGCAGACCCGGGGTGAGCGATCCGGAGATGACGGGGATAGAGGATGTTCAACACTCATATCATAGCATAACGCAATGCCTCACGTTGAAATCGAGGACCTGCTGGCAGCAGGTGCCCACTTCGGCCACCTTACCCGCCGCTGGAATCCGCAGATGCGCCCCTATATCTTCATGGAGCGCAACGGTATCCACATCATCGATCTGAAGAAGACCCAGCAGCTGGTCGATGACGCCCGCACCGCCGCCGAGCGTATCGCCTCCGAGGGGAAGCGTATCCTCTTCGTCGGTACCAAGAAGCAGGCGCGCGACGTCATCCGCAACGAAGCTGTCCGCATCGGCGCCAACTTCGTCAACGAGCGCTGGCTTGGTGGCATGCTCACCAACTTCGCGACCATCCGCAAGTCGATCAAGCGCCTCCAGACCATCGAGAAGATGGAGAACGACGGCACCATCGACAACCTCACCAAGAAGGAGCGCCTGATGCTCTCGCGCGAGAAGGAGAAGCTCCTCCGCGTGATGGGCGGCATCGTCGATATGAACCGCCTGCCGGGCGCACTCTATATCGTCGATATCAAGAAGGAACACCTCGCGGTGAAGGAAGCCCAGACCCTGGGCATCCCGGTGATCGCCATCGTCGATACCAACACCGATCCGCGCGAGGTCGATTTCCCGATCCCGGCCAATGACGATTCGCTGAAGACCGTTGCGCTCATCACCAAGGTGATCGCCGACGGCGTGGCGCTTGGCCGCGAGGCAAGCCGTGCCCGCGAGATCGACAGCATGAGCGCCGGCGACCGCGAGATGAAGGAGAGCGGCAACGAGGGGGCAGAGGATGTGCGCGCACGCCGCCGCACCCGCTCCCGCCGTGGCGGCCCCGAGCAGAACGAGGGCGCCGATATGGGAGAGACTTCCGATACCTCCGGGCCGGTGACCACCGGGCAGACCGAAGGCACCGGCAGCAACCAGCAGGCCAGCGCCGGTTCGTAATGAACCGGGCGAAAGCCCTGCCGGCTACCAGCTCTCCGCTCGCGATGCTGCCGATGGTTCCCGGGAATATACCGGCCGGCATTGCGTAGTTCGAACGGCTCCGCGCTATCAGGTGCGGAGCCGTGCTACTGCATAACAGAATTCAGACTATCTAAAACTCTTAGAGATATTATGGCTATTTCAGCACAGGACGTAAAGAGCCTGCGTGACCGCACTGGTGCAGGCATGGCCGACTGCAAGAAGGCCCTTGAGGAGGCCGGCGGCGACATGGACGTTGCCATCGAGGTGCTCCGCAAGAAGGGCGCCGCCACCGCCGCCAAGCGCGCCGACAAGGCCGCCAACGAGGGCGTGGTCGCCACCGCCATCTCCGACGACCGCCGTCGCGCCGCGATGGTGGAGGTCAACTGCGAGACCGACTTCGTTGCCCGCAACGAGGAGTTCTCCAGCTTCACCCACAAGCTCGCCCAGCAGGTGCTCAACAACGAGCCGGCCTCGCTGGAGGAGCTTCTGGCCTCGGATATGGAAGGCAAGAGCGTGCAGACCTGGCTCAACGAGCTGCTCGGCAAGTTCTCCGAGAGGATCGAGATCAAGCGCTTCGACGTGGTGAAGAGCCAGGAGGGCATCGTCGCCGACTACGTGCACAACGGCGACAAGCTGGGCGTGCTCGTGGAGCTGAGCGGCGCCGGCGAGGGTGATTCGGTAAGCAGCATCGGCCGTGATATCGCCATGCAGATCGCCGCGATGAACCCGACCTTCGTGCACCGCGACGAGATCCCGGCCTCGGTGCTGGAGAAGGAGCGCGAGATCTATCGCGAGCAGGTCATCAACGAAGGAAAGAAGCCGGAGTTCGCCGATAAGATCATCAGCGGCCGCCTGGAGAAGTACTACGCCGATTCCTGCCTCATCGAGCAGACCTTCGTGAAGGACTCCTCCAAGCTGATCCGCGAGATCCTCGCCGATATGAGCAAGAATGCCGGCAAGGATATCTCCGTGGTCGGTTTCAAGCGCTACAACCTCGGCGAGACCGCCCCGGCCCAGAATGCCGAGGCCGCTCAGGCCGAGTAATAGCCGCTATCGCAATCAGTCAGTTCAAGTCTCGCAGTGCCAGCCGCTGCGAGACTTTTTTGTACCTTTGCCGGCCGGTGATACGGGTTCTGCCCCGTTGGCAAGCCACGCCCGTGGCTTCTTCTCCCCCTGCGGAATCCCGCAGCGGAATCCCGACCGGCGCCCTGCCGCTCCGGTTCCGGAGGGGAGAGCCCGCTGGAACGGCGGGTGCCCGGCAGGACGATGGAAGGGACCGATCCGGCATGGGGGCCGCAACAATCCGCTATTTGTTATTCTCAACTGACCGATGTCCACACAAATCGATATAGACTCCATGGTAGAGAACGGGCCGGAGCCGGGCAACGGCGTGACGCCACGATACAAGAGGGTGCTCCTGAAGCTCAGCGGCGAGGCCCTGATGGGGGATGCCGGCTACGGTATCGATGCCAAGATGCTCGATGCGTTTGCCGAGGAAGTGCGATCGATCTATGAACTCGGTGTCGAGGTCGGCATCGTGATCGGCGGCGGCAATATCTACCGGGGAGTCCAGGCGATAGCCGAGGGAATCCACAAGGTGACCGGCGATCACATGGGAATGCTCGCCACGGTTATCAATGCCCTGGCTCTCCAGAACGCGCTGGAGCAACGCGGGGTAAACACGCGGCTTCAGACCGCCATCAAGATGGAGCAGATCGCCGAGCCGTTCATCCGCCGCCGTGCGGTGCGGCACCTGGAAAAGGGACGCGTGGTGATCTTCGGGGCCGGAACCGGCAACCCGTATTTCACTACCGATACCGCCGCGGCGCTCCGCGCTATCGAGATCGACGCCGAAACGCTGGTGATGGGGAAGAACGGTGTGGATGGCATCTACGATGCCGATCCCCGTCTGGTTCCCACCGCCGCCCGGTTCAGCTCCATCACCTATCGCGAGGTGCACGAACGCAATCTTCGTGTGATGGACCTTACCGCCATCACCCTCTGCCAGGAGAACAAGCTCCCCATCCTCGTCTTCGATATGGGCGTGGCCGGCAACCTGAAGCGCCTGGTGCTCGGCGAGCCGATCGGCACGTTCGTGGGCGAGGCGAGGCTGGAGGAAGTCTAAGAGATTTTCGATTTTGGATTTTCGATTGACGATTGGGGAGAGGGTCGGTAGTCAATGGTCCGTTGCTATGAGAGCGGAAGGGCAGGATAAGCGTGGAGTTTCAGGAGTGACGGCCACGGACTACTGGCCTGGAGCGGATTTCAATGTGAGCAGGCTCTC
>JBMDXA010000159.1:0-25400 GCA_048594725.1 Candidatus Kapaibacteriota bacterium | reverse complement strand
CCATGCATCGCCTGCATGGCCGGGCCGCTGCTGAATGTTCAAGTGCTTGCGGCTATCGCTTGGCCTCCCCTGTTCGGGCGGAGTTTCACTCCGCCGGTGAGGGGCTTCGAAGAGGTCGCGGAGTCAAACTCCGCGACAACGTATCTCCGGGAATATCCGTAGGTACGTATTTGGTGAAGGCGCGGATTATGGCTTCGCGTCGTAAGTGAGCTGATCGACAACTCCGCCGGCAGGGTTCAACACTTTAGCGACATCGGGCTCGGCGTTGTTCCAGACCCATGTGCTTCTCTTTGGCGTCCATATCTTGATCGTATCATTCTCATAGCCCGGTCCCTTCGTGGTATAGATATACAGCTTCCTGTAGAGCGTATCGGGGAGGGGGAATACCTGGCCGTCTGAAGCATCGATCTTCCATCCCTTCGTAGATATATTCCTGTCGCTTTCCAGAATCACCCATTCATCATTGAGACCGTAATAGCGTTCGTTCAAATTCTGATGGAAATAAATCCCGGTGATCTGCACCTTGCCGCGTCCGGGGCGATAGGCCCGTTTGACCGGGATGGTATCGGGAACACTATAGGTGGTCGTGTCGGGCGGGAAGGTGAGCGTATCGGTGGCGTTGCTCAGCGTATCCTTCCCCTTGCCGGGATCAGTGCCGGGATCGGTTCCCTGGTCGCAGGCGGTGAAGATGAGGGGAACAAGAACGAGCAGAACGGAGAAGCACTTTTTCATGGGAGAGCGAGATTCTGATTGATGGAGGAATGCGATGGAGAGAGAAAAGGAGCCTTGCCGAAGCCCCGAAATCTATCATCATTATTCCGAATTGCAAAAAGCCGGTTTCTCCACCTAATGTACTCCCCCAACGATTTCCGCCATCTACATATCACCTACGTACTCCGCCCCGCATGCCTGCATAGATCGCACCGTACAAGCTCACAATTCATCCTTTCCATCGTTATTTGGGCACTCGCGGCCGTGATGATGTTCGCTCTGTGTGGCAGGCGGATAGCTCCTCCCGTAAAATCACCCATCCCTCTCACCCGTTAGGGTGAATTCTCTCACACCCCGTCCCGGCTAGATTCGTAGCGTGGAACCAGGCCCGGTTGCGCGCCTGCGGGATCAGTTCATTCTCCGTATCGGAAACGCCGTCCCCTGTAGTTCCGCTGCACAAGGAAAAGAGATTCATGATTGATGACCGTGCCAATGGAGCCTATTACACCATACGCATCCGGGAGAAGCTGGATGAAGGCTGGCAGGAATGGTTCGAGGGGATGAGCATCCGGCCGGATGCCGGGGGAACCACGCTGGCCGGATTTCTTCCGGATCAGGCGGCCCTGCATGGAGTGATAGGGCGGGTACAGCGCCTGGGACTCTATCTCATGGCGGTTAATCAGAGCGCCCCCGCCGGTGCTGTGCCGCCCGCCGGTGCAACGGTATGACGCGACCGGATGCCAATACACTGCGAATACGTATAGACAGGAGGGAGACAGTATATGCGAAAAATTTTCAAATGGGTTCTCTGGACCATCGGAGGGCTGGTGGGCCTGGTGGTGCTGGCCGTTGGCGTGCTCTATGGATGGAGCGCGATACGGCTGAATCAGACGTTCGACGTGAAAGCCGAAAAAGTGCCGGTCTCCAGCGATCCGGCCGTTATCGAGCGGGGACGCCATCTGGCGATGACCCTGGGCAAGTGCGGCGATTGCCACGGCGATGACCTGAGCGGCAAGATGGTGATCGATGATCCGGCCGTGGGCACGGTGGCCGGCCCGAACATCACCCGCGCCGGCGTCACCGGCGGCTATACCGATGATGACTGGGTGACCGCCATCCGCCACGGCGTCAGACGGGACGGCTCGCCCGTGCTGCTGATGCCCTCGTACGAGTACTGGAATTTCGACGATCAGGAGCTGGGCGATATCGTCAGCTTCCTGAAATCGGTTCCGGCGGTGGAAAAGCCGTCGCTGGAGAATTCGGTGGGTCCGGTGGGACGTCTTCTCTATCTGGCCGATCAGGTGATCCTGGTCTCCGCCGAGAAGATCAACCACGGCACCCCGCCCCCGGCGGCTCCTCCGAAGGGCCCCACCATGGGCTACGGAAAGCATATCTATTCCATCGGATGCGGATGCCACGGGCCGGCCCTCGCCGGAGGCAAGATCCCGGGAACCCCGCCCGACTGGCCCCCCGCGGCCAACCTGACGATGGACCAGAAGACGGGGCTTGGTTCCTGGACCGAGCAGGATTTCTTCAAGGCACTGCGCGAGGGCATCCGCCCGAACGGGGCCAGGATCAACGAGATCATGCCCTGGAAGGCCACCGCCAAGATGAGCGATGATGAGATCCGCGCTCTGTGGCTGTACATGAAGAGCGTGCCGCAGAAGAAGGCCGGCGAACAGTAGAACGCCTCATCGCGTGGGGAATGCCTGCCCCCCCTCCCGGGCATTTCCCATGTGTGAGGCGGAGGATACCGGGTGAGGATACCGGGGGCTGGCCTCGTTCTCCTCTTCCTGATGCCATGAAAAAAACATTGGTAGCGATACCACCGTGCACGTTGCCTGAAGCAGCGGGAGCGCCCACCGGGAAGCCGGGCGCTCCCCGCACGGTCTCCCTGCAACGTTGCGTTGCCGGGAGATAGCGCGATACGATATCCCGTAGAGATAATGAGCATGCACCGATGGAAATGAACAGCACCGCACTCCCCGCCCCGCCATCCCCCTTCACGCCGGTTCTGATAGCGTTCGGCGGCTGGTTCTTCGTAGCGCTTGCGCTGGGACGGCTGGAGCTGCTGCACGATGCGCCTCCAGCTGCCGTCGGCGGCACCGTGGTAAGCCTGGTGCTGCTTCAGCTGGCCGCTTTCCGGCGGTGGGATGCCTTCCGCCAGTGGGCGCTCTCGGCCGATCTTCGCCTGCCGGTGCTGCTGCATCTGGTACGGTTCGTGGGAGTTTCGTTCCTTGTGCTTCATGCCCAGGAGCGGCTTCCGGCCGAGTTCGCGCTCCCCGCGGGATGGGGAGATATCGCCGTGGCGGCCCTGGCGCCGGCCGTGGCGCTGATGGTGGGCTCCGGGGGGCGGAGCGGCCGCTGGGTGGCCGGGATCTGGAATCTGATAGGGTTGGCCGATATCATTATGGTGGTCTCCACGGCAGTGCGCCTCGGCTTCGATGATCCCCGTATCGGCGCCACCCTTACCTCCCTGCCGCATGTGATTCTCCCCCTGTTCGTGGTTCCGGTCATCATCGCCTCCCATCTGCTGATCGCCCTGCGGCTGTATCGGCGGGGAACCGGGGAGAGCGGACGGCACTGAACCGGAAACTGCTATTTTAAACGGATGATCCAGCATTGATGGCTGTCTCTGTCGCCCGTGGCATCGTCGCGGGCGGCATCGTTCTTCCAGAGATCAACCGCAGGGCGCACCGACGCATGGCGCAGCAGATACCTTCCATCCTTACTACCAAGCTCTTCGTGGTTCGCCCGCAGGCGAACCTGGTACCGCGCGAGGGGCTGCTCCGAAAGCTGGACGAGCTTCCGCGGCGGAAGCTGGCGCTGGTGTCGGCGCCGGCGGGATTCGGAAAAACCACATCGATCGCCGCCTGGATTCAGGCGCACCGCTACCCGGTTGCCTGGGTCTCGCTGGATGCCGGCGATAGCGACCCCGCACGGTTCCTGGCCTATCTGGTGGCCGCTCTGCGCACGCTCCATCCGGAGGTGGGGGAGAGTGTGCAGCAGGCGCTTGCGGCCACACCGGTTCCCCCCGCCGAGCTGCTTCTTGCTGCGCTCATCAACGATCTTGCCTCCGTCCCCGACGATTTTCTTCTGGTGCTCGATGACTATCACGCCATCGAATCGCCGGAGGTGCACGAGATACTCCTGTTCATCCTGGAGCGCGCGCCGGCCTCGCTCCATCTTGTGCTTCTTACCCGCGCCGATCCTCCCTTCCCGCTGGCCCGCCTCCGCGTGCGCGGGGAACTGCTGGAGGTGCGCGCCGCCGATCTCCGCTTCAGCGGCGGGGAGGCCGCCCGGTTCTTCAACGATCTGATGGGACTGGATCTCTCCGGCGAGCAGCTTGCGGCCCTTCAGGCCAAGACCGAGGGGTGGGCCGCCGGCCTGCAGATGGCCGCGCTCTCGTTGCAGGGACGGAGCGATGTGGAGGGGTTCATCGAGGCGTTCACCGGTGCCGATCGTTTCGTGCTCGATTATCTGCTGGAGGAGACGCTGGCGCTTCTGCCGGAGGATCTCCAGCGGGTGATGCCGGAGCTCTCCATCCTCGGCCGGTTCAATGCATCGCTCTGCGAGGCGGTCACCCGGCGCGATTCCGGGAGCGAACTGCTGGCGGAGCTGGAACGCCGCAATCTTTTTCTGGTGCCGCTGGACAACCACCGGGAATGGTACCGGTATCACCATCTCTTCGCCGATCTGCTCGGCCATCGGTTGCAGGGTCTCTACCCGGAATCGGTCCCGGAACTCCATCGCCGCGCAAGCCTCTGGTACGAGTCGCAGGGGGAGATGTATGAGGCGATAGCTCATGCGCGGGAAGCGGGCGATGCCGGGCTGCTGGCCCGCCTGGTGGAGTCATCCTGGCGCGATCTGATCCGCCAGGGGGGACGCCGCGAACTCTGGGAGCTTACCTCCGGTATCGCTCCGGGAACCGTTCTTGCACGCCCGCGCCTGGCGGTGATGCACGGCTGGGCCCATACCTACTATGGCCGGCTGGACGAGGCCGGGGATGCCCTGGATGCGGTGGAGCAGAGGCTGGAAGAGGAGCCCGATGATCCCTGCGGCGAGGAGCTTACCGGCATCGTCTGGCTGCTGCGCGCGGTGATAGCACGCGAGCGGGGGGATTCCTCCTGCACGATCGAGCTTGCCGAACGGGCCCTGGAGCTGCTGCCGGATCATCACCCCTCCTCCCTGGATTACATGTGGAACACCTCGCATGCGATGGTGCTCTCCCTGCTCGGTACTGCCTATCATCGCGAGGGGGAATCGCTCCAGGCGGAGGCGGCGTTCGAGCGTTCGCTGCGTCATGGCCGCACCAACAACGATCTGTACAGCGTGCTGATCGCGCTCTCCAATCTGGGACGCGAGGAGCTTCAGCTCGGCAGGCTGGGGCGCGCCGAGGCCATCGCCGATGAGATAGGGCAGCGCAACGGCACCGCCGATATTTCCATTCCGGATCTGCTGATGACCCCCCATCAGATCCGTGCCCGCGTGCTGCTGGAACGCTACGAACTGGATGCTGCGCGCGAGGCGGCCCGTGCCGCGCGCGATCTCTGCGATCCCGGCCAGCACCGCCAGCTCAAGGAGATCTACAGGCTCCTGTTCGCCATCGAGGATGCCGCGCGCAACTGGGAGGAGGCCGAGGCGATGCTGGGGGCGTTCGATAGCCCTCATGGCCCCGAGTCCCCGTCGCCGGTAGCCGCGATGCTGCGGGCACGCCTTGCGGTTCGCCGGGATGATACCGCAACCGCCGCATCCTGGGGGGAGAAGCGGTTTCAGGGGGAACGGGATGAGCGGGAACTGGGATATTTCAATGCGCGCGCCGAGGAGCTGCTGCATGCGCGCATTCTTCTGCGGGAGAAGCGGTACGATCAGGCAGAGCGGCTTCTGGGATCGCTCCAGGGGGCGTTCGAGAGCGGCGGGCTGCTGCCGATGCTGCTGGAAACCCTGGTGCTCCGGGTGGTACTGTTGCAGGAAACCGGCAGGGGAGAGGAGGCGTTCGAGATACTGGCCCACGCGCTGAAGCTGGGAGCCCCCGAGCGTTTCATCCGCCCGTTCGTCTACGATGCCGAGCCGGTGGCCCGGTTGATGGCCCACTACCAGAAACGGGTGGTGATGCTCGGCACGAAGATCTCCTCGGCGTATCTGCGCAAGGTGATCGATCTGTGCGGCATGCCGCTGGCGCAGGAGGCGATGCCGGCCAACGGTCTATCCGGTATGCCGGAGGGGATCATCCCGCTTACATCGCGGGAACTGGAAATCCTCCAGCTTATGTCGCAGGGATATTCCAATCAGAAAATCGCCGATAAGCTCTACGTTTCCATCAATACCATTAAAACCCATATCTCGAACCTTTTCGATAAGCTCGAGGTACGAAGCCGCGTGGAGGCGCTTGCCCGCGCCCGCGACGCGAAAATTATCTGAGGGGCGTACTTTGATGCAGTGACATGGGGGAGTGATTATGCTGGCCGGGAGATGGTCCGTGGTCAGTCCGCGTGCTGAAGCCGGGAGGCCATCTCTCCATGTACGAGCCGATAAACCGTTTCACTCCCGATAATCTCCCGCAAATGAAAAATCATTGCTTGCACATCTATGCCCCGCTATTGGTGCTGGCTTGTTTCACATCCTGCAATGGACAGGGCAAAACGAGCCCGCCTGGGGACAGGACAGGCGGAGATACGCCAGCCGCGAACAGCCGGTTGAAACTGGCAGGGACCGAAGGCGCACGGCGTAATGAAAATATTCATTGCGGGGTGCAGGATACAGCCGGCAACCTCTGGTTCGGCACTTCGGCGGAGGGCGTGTATCGCTACGATGGGAAGTCCTTCACCCATTTTACAGTGGAACATGGCCTGAGCAGTAATACTGTCTCGGCTATTCTGGAAGATGCGGCCGGGAATCTCTGGTTCGGCACAGCGGCCGGCATCTGCCGGTACGATGGGAAAGGCTTTGTCAGTATTCCAATCGTTGTGAACAGTGCCGGAAGTTTTTATCCCCATGGTGCGCCGGATAACACCCTGCCGGGAGAAGTTGCAGTTTCAAGTATCGTGCAGGACCGAACGGGGAAATTCTGGTTCGGCACGGCCAACGGGATATATCGCTACGATGGGAAATCCTTTACGCATTTTCTGCATGGTGATGGTGTTGAGAATAACACCGGTCTCCAGATCAACCAAGTGGAATCGATAGTGGAAGACAGTGCCGGGAACATCTGGTTCGGCGGGCGGGGCACCGATGGCCTTTTCCGTTATGATGGTATATCGCTGACCAGTTTTACGCCGGATGGCAGGAACTGGTTGAGACCTGTTCTGGCAGATAAATCGGGGGATATCTGGTTCGGCACCAGAAATCATAGTGTGTACCGGTATGATGGAAAAACATTCACCAGTTTTGCAGAGAAGGAACTGACCGGGTGGGTCGTTTCCATGGCAGAGGATCCGGCAGGAAATCTCTGGTTCGGCACCGAGGGGGGGCTGTGCAGGTTTGATGGATCGCGAATTATTACTCTCACTACGAGAGACGGGCTTATCAATAACTGGGTTTACAGTATCACACTGGATAGATCCGGGAAACTCTGGGTCGGCACGGTAGGCATGGGCTTGTGCAGTTACGATGGGAAAACATTTACCAGCTTCACCGAATAGAAGCAGGATGGAATGAACTTCGATGAGTTGGTACGGCGAATTTCAAACGACACGAGGCTGATGGTTTTGAGGTACGACGGCAAGATGATCTTCATGGAGCCGATGATCACCAAGGCATACCTGGAGAG
Source organism: Candidatus Kapaibacteriota bacterium (assembly GCA_048594725.1). GTDB lineage: Bacteria > Bacteroidota > Ignavibacteria > OLB7 > OLB7 > JAFDZV01. The sequence continues at coordinate 17,920 of JBMDXA010000159.1, read as the reverse complement.
CCATCCGAACCTGACGGAGCAGTTGAAGCTCCCGCAGGCCTATCAGAAGAGCGGCTATTATCCCACTACCTACACCGTGCGCTATAATGCCTCCACCAAGGAGTATATGGTCACGCTCGGGAATATGGTGAAGCGATAAAAAAACATATCGGTTCCCGCGGGATACCGAATCGGTGGCACATGGTGGCGGACGGGGCGCCCGGACCAGAGAGCTTTTCTTTGGTTCGGGCGCCTCCATGTATAGTGCGGGGCGGGCATCGCCGGATATTCCAGCCGGCGGATACTATTCCGCGCTCCCTTCTTTTTGCTGTTCACTACCATCCGCCAGTTGCTCGCTCACTCCTCTTGTTTCCCCGTTCTATCGTAGGTTGCGGATCGTTCACTTTATGAGACCTACGATCATGAGTTTTTCGACTCGCTTTTCCTTCCGGTTGCTGGTGCTGCTGGCTGCGGCCGTGGCGGCCTGCAACCAGCAACGGGGGCCCGCATCCACTCCCGCCGTTACACCCGATTCCGGAACGGTTGCCGCACCCCCCGCCGATACGGTCCCCTCTCCGGCTCCGGCCGATACCGGCATGCTGGACCAGTCGGCGGTCAGCATCTCCCCCGGAGGGCTTCCCGACAGCGTACGGAAGTATGAGGTGAAATCGGCCGTGGTGGAGTACTGGAACTCCTGGCTGGACCGCCGCCAGACGCTCTACGTGGACAAGTACGGCGCGCACGAGGCATACTATACCGAGCCCGGTTCCGGCAATACCGGTCCGGCTCCCCCCTATGATGTCTCTATCTATGCCGATGGCTGGCGCTACGATTACAGCACCCTTACCCGCACCGGCACCCGGCAGCAGAAGGAGCTGGCATCGGGACCGCTGCTGGGGGTGGTGCAGGATGTCTGGGCGCTGCCGGAGCAGTTTCAGGAGGAGTTCAAGCTGAAGAAGCTGGGAAAGAAAAAGATCGCCGGAAAGGTTGCGACCGGGTATTCGTTCGAGTTCAACGGCGTCACCACCGTCTGGCTCTGGAAGGGGCTTCCGCTTCTGGTGGAGATGCAGCGTGGGGTGCAGGGGGGAGGAACGGCCACCATCACCTTCGAGGCGCGCCGTATCGAGACGAACGTGGCGGTGCCGGCCGAGAAGTTCAAGGTGCCGGCGGGGATTACGCTCCGCTAGGAGGCCGCACGGAAGTGCCGGTCGATCCGGGAGCGTCCCGGCGCTTCTCCTCCGATCTATCGTGCCGCTCGTATCCGGCATTCCGCTTGTTCCGGTAGAATTGTTCATCCACGAGGGGCGCCTGCGTGGTCCCTATTGCCTGATTTCCTACAGATGAAAACACGAAAGACGCTGGCCGAATGGTATCTCCTCGGCCGGGAGCGGAAACCGCTTCTGCAACGGTTCAATGCGCCGAGGCTCTTCGTCGGTTCGTTCCTCCTGCTGGAGCTTTTCGGCACGCTCGGGTTGAAGCTGATCCCCGGGCTGTATGTGGATGAGCCGCTCGGGTGGCTGGATGCCCTCTTCACCGCCACCAGCGCGATCTGCGTTACCGGGCTGATCGTGGTGGATACCGCAACCTATTTCACTCCGCTGGGCCAGGGATTCATCCTGCTGCTGATCCAGCTTGGCGGGCTTGGGATCATCGCGTTTACCACCCTTATCATCGTGGCGCTGGGGGGCAGGCTTTCGCTGCATCATGAGACTGTCGTATCCACTCCGGCCGATGTGGCGCCGCACATCAAGTTCGAGCGCCTTACACGCGACGTGCTCATCTTCACGTTTGTGCTGGAGGGATTCGGTGTGGTTCTTCTCTATCTGTTCTGGGGTCCGGAGGTGGGATGGAGCGAGGCCATCTGGCCGGCGATCTTCCACTCGATAAGCGCGTTTTGCAATGCCGGGTTCTCCACTTTTCCTAATAATCTGATCGGCTTCCGGAATTCCTCGGGAATCCTGGCTACCATCATGTTCCTGATTGTGGCCGGGGGCATCGGTTTTCTGACGATGGAGGAGATCTTGCTCTGGTACCGGGAGAAGCGCCAGGGACGGCGTTACCGGATTTCGCTCCACTCCCGGATAGTGCTGGTAACCACCGGCGTGCTGATCGTCGGAGGCGGGATACTGTTCGCCTTGTTCGAATGGGGGAACACGCTGAAGGATCTCCCGTTTGCCTCCAAGCTGGTAAATGCGCTCTTTCTGAGCGTGACCGCGCGCACGGCCGGGTTCAACGCCATCGATTATGCCCATGCGCTGGACAGCACCAATTTCTTCACGGTGATTCTGATGTTCATCGGCGGTTCCCCCGGCTCCACCGCCGGCGGGCTCAAAACCACCACCGTGGCGCTGCTGGTGCTGGTGGCGTGGTCGCGGTTCCGGGGGATGCGGGTAACCAGCATCTGGGGACGTTCCATTCCGGAGGAGACCACCGAGCGGGCCGTGGGGCTTACCACCTTCGCGGTGGTGCTTCTTACCATCGGTATCTTCATCTACACAACCAGCGAAATCCCGGCATCGCAGCCGGGAGGGAGCACCTTTCTGGCCTATGTCTTCGAGGCGGTGAGCGCCTTCAATACCGTGGGGCTGAGCATGGGTGTGACGCCGGGGCTTTCGGACGTGGGGAAGGTAACCACCAGCCTGCTGATGTTTCTCGGCAGGGTGGGGCCGCTCACCTTCGCCGCCGCGCTCGTCTTTGCGATGCGGAGGGATGGGCGGTTCCGTTATGCCTATGAAGATGTCGTTGTCGGATAAATCATCCAGAAGAGCGTAGAGTATGAAGCGTTTTGTTGTGATCGGTCTTGGAAACTTCGGCGCCAGCGTGGCCGAATCGCTCCACAGGATGGGGCACGAGGTGATCGCCATCGATACCAACGAGGCGGCGGTGGATAAGATCGCCCGCAACGCCACCCGTGCCGCCGTGGCCGACGGGCGCTACCTGGAGGCGCTGGAACGGGTGGGCGCCAAGAAGGCGGATGCCGGGGTGGTGAGCACCGGCGACGATATCACCGCCAGCATCCTCGCCACGCTCGCCCTGCGCGATCTGGGGGTGCAGGAGGTGTATGCAAAAGTGATCTCCACCGACCACGCCCGGATCATGGAGAAGATGGGGGTGGTGGAGACGATCTTCCCGGAACGGGAATCGGCGCTCCGCCTGGCAACCCGCGTGGCGCGTCCCAGCATCCTGAATTATGTGCGCCTGGGTGCCGGGTTCAGCGTGCTGGAGATGGCGGTGCCGCAGAGCTGGCTGGGGCGCTCGCTCCGTCAGCTCGAACTGCCGAAGAACTACCGCATCTCCGTGATCGCCGTGCATGATGTGCTCCGCGACGAGATGATCGCCGTGCCCGATCCGGATGCCCCGTTGAAGAACTCCGATACGCTTCTGGTGGCCGGGAAGGAGGCGGATCTGGAGGTGGCGTCGTCGGCGTGATTTTCGATTGACGATTGGGAGATTTTCGATTTGCGATTTTGGATTTTCGATCGGGGGAAGAGAGTCACGGGGCGAGGAGTGTGGGGGGGAGGAGTCTGGGGGGGAGGAGCTTGGGGGCCGGGAGCCGAAGAAGCCGGGCACCGGGGGGGATGCACAGGGAGCTGTTGGCGCGGAGGTTGGCTCCGCGACCTCCCCGAAGGCTATCACGGGCGGAGCCAAACTCCGCTGGAACAGGCGATGACACTGCGAGAATGCCGGAAAACGTATCCGGAAGTACGTAGCTACCAACCCCATCCTGCCGGCCTCGGCCCATCCTCGTGCTGAGAACTAAACACCAAACACTACGGCCGCCGCAGGAGGCGTCCTCCTATCAGTCAGTAACTACTATCTACTCCCTTCCTCCTCCAAACTTCGTAAGTTCCATCTATCGTTTCGATCTTTTCATACCACGCAGACTATGACGATGGCAGCAGCACAGGAATATCAGGTAACAGCGCGCAAGTGGCGTCCGTACGAGTTCGCCTCGGTGGTGGGGCAGGAACATGTCACCCAGACATTGAAAAATGCGATCCGCCAGGGGAGGCTTCATCATGCCTATCTCTTCAGCGGTCCGCGCGGCGTGGGGAAGACCACCACGGCGCGCATTCTGGCGAAGGCTCTGAACTGCCGGAACATGGGGGAGGAGCTGGAGCCGTGCGGCGTCTGCGATTCCTGCCGCGAGATCACCGAGGGGCGCTCGCTGGATGTGGTTGAGATCGACGGCGCCTCCAACAACTCGGTGGAGGATATCCGGAAGCTGCGCGATAACGCCAAGTATCCGCCGGTGGGAGGGGGCTACAAGCTCTATATCATCGACGAGGTGCATATGCTTTCCACCTCGGCGTTCAATGCCCTGCTGAAGACGCTGGAGGAGCCGCCGCGCCATCTGGTGTTCGTCTTTGCCACCACCGAGCCGCACAAGGTGCCGGCCACCATCCTCTCGCGCTGCCAGCGCTTCGACTTCCGCCGGATGCAGATCTCCGATATCGTGGGGCGGCTCTCGTTCATCGCCGAGCAGGAGGGGATGGAGATCGAGGAGGACGCGCTGGTGGTGATCGCCAAGAAGGGGGATGGCTCCATGCGCGATTCCCAGTCGATCTTCGATCAGGTCACCTCCTTCTGCGGTATGAAGGTCTCCTATGCCCAGGCCAACGAGGCGCTGAACATCATCGACCAGGGCTTCTTCTTCCGCGTAACCGATATGATGCGCACCGGCGCCACCTCCGAGGCATTCGCCATCGTGGAGGAGATCATGCGGATCGGCTACGACGTGCAGGAGTTCCTGATCGGCCTGGCCGAGCACCTGCGGAACTTCCTGACGGTGCTCACCACCAGTTCCACCCGTCTGGTGGAGACCGCCAAGATGTACATGGACCGGTATGCCGCCGAGGCGCGGGAGATGGAGGAGGGGGATATGATCCGCGCGCTTCATCTGACCCTTGGCGCCCAGGGGGCCATCCGCTCCTCCTCGCAGCCCCGGCTTCGCCTGGAGCTGGTGCTGCTTCAGCTTGCCGTGATGGATTCCACCCTCTCGCTGACGCAGCTTCTGGAGAAGATCGACCGGATGCCGGACGCGCCGGCAGGGGGAGCGCTCCCGGGGGGCGCACCGGCTCCCGCCGCAGGGACGGCTGCAGGACCTGCCACGGCCCCCGTAGCTGTTCCGGCCGCCGCTCCCCCGCAGGAACCGAAAAGCGGCTATGCCGCCGCGCTGAAGGAACAGTACGGCGGGGATGGGAGGGCCTCCAGCCTCCAGGATCTTCAGAGCTTTCCCACCTCCGCCCCGGCCCCTCCGGCCGGCCGGAGATCCGCTCATACCGAGGATCGTCCCTCCGCCCCGGCGCGGGGGAATGCTCCCTCCGGAGGTGGTCCCGGCGAGGAACCACCGGGGTATCGAAGTCCCTCCGACGGAGCCCCCCCAGGGAGTCTGAGCGACCGCGATCTGCAACGCAGATGGAACGAGTTCCTCTCCTACTGCGACGACAAGAAGGCGCTGACGATGGCGCTCGATTCCAGGCAGCCGCCGGAGCTGTACGGCGGCAACACGGTGCGTCTGTACGTCTCCAACGATACCAACCTCACCCTTCTCAACCGGAACAAGGAGGTGCTCCGGGAGAAGCTGGAGAGCTTCTTCAAGCTCCCTCTGAGCGTGGAGGGAGTGATCGGCAACGCGCCGGTACCGGTGGGGGGGGATTCCTCCTCGGCCTCCTACTCCAAGAGCGATCATCCGTTCGTGCAGGGGCTGGTGGATCTGCTGGAGGCAAGCCCGATTTAGAGCTTAGTGCTTAGTCCGCCGCCTGCGGCGGCCGTAGTTGGTAGCAGAGAACGTTGAGATGGTTCTCTGCTACCGGCTACGAACCTCTCTGGCTATGAACCCGAAACCACGAGCCCGCTGCCGCTCCGCCGCTCCCCGATTCTCTCCGAACCCCCATCCTGGCTCGCCGGCCATCCTGCCCCACCGGGGATTCCCCCCACAGGTATCCACCTCATCATAGCCATCCATCCGTCCATCCATCCCTCTTCCTCTATCTATCTCCTCTCCATTTCCCATTCGCGCAGATTTCAGTATCGGCACTACGCATCCAGTAACACCGCATCCCCCCTGTCCGCCAAGATCCGCGCAGATTCGCGGTTGCCCTGGGATTTTAGGGTAGTTCACCCCATTATCAGAATAACTGAATATTTTTTCAGGTATGCCCCTGTTCGTTGTGAACAAGATATAACGCACATAGAAATCGCCCCATTCGTCGAAATTTGCTCAGAATCGCGTTTTCTTCGTTTTCCTAAAAATTTAGAGGGGTCACTTGCGTTCTGCCGGCGCGCGATACCCCCCAAATCCTAATTTGCGTCTGTCGGTGGGGAAAAGTGGGGGATTTTGGTTGGCCCCCCCATCGAAGGATAAACGATGTCATTCTTTAAGGGTAGGGAGATATACTCGGTCGATGCAAAGGGCCGCGTGAACATCCCGGCGAAAATGCGCAAGAGCATGGCGCCGGAGGCGAACGATACGTTCGTGATCACGCGCGGCCCCGATGATGACCCATGTATCTACGCCTACCCTCTGGACGAGTGGAAGAAGTTCGAGGAGAACCTGAAGCAGTTGAACCAGTTCAACGAACGCGAACGCTTCTTCCTTCGCACGCTCCTGTACTGGGCCGATGAGGTGACGCTCGACAAGCAGTTCCGCGTGATGATCCCGAAGTCGCTCATCGACTTCACCCGGATCGAAAAGGAGGCGCTGATTCTCGGAGCGATGGATCACCTGGAGATCTGGGACCCGAAGATCTTTGAAAGTTATCTGAGCAAGAAGACCGAATCGTACGCTGCGATCGCCGAGTCGGTGATGGGAATGCGAGGGGGAGGATTCTGAACACTATGAGCGAGTCCTATCATATCCCGGTGATGCTGGAGGAGACCCTTGCCGCGCTCGCCATCGATCCGGCGGGCGATTATGCCGATGGTACTCTCGGCGGCGGCGGGCACTCGGCGGCGATTCTGGAACGGGTTCACGGCGCCGGACATGTCTACGCCTTCGATGCCGATCCCGGTGCCATCGCCAATGCCACCGAACGCTTCGGCGACGAGGTGGGGGCGGGCATCGTGATCCGCCAGGCGTACTTCAGCGAGGCGTGCGAGATACTCCGGGAGGAGGGGGTGATGCTGGCCGGCGTGCTGCTGGATCTCGGCGTCTCCAGCCGGCAGATCGACTCCGATCAGATCGGCCTCAGCTACCGCTTCGAGATGCCGCTCGATATGCGCTTCCGGCGCGAGCCCGGCCGCCGCTCCGCCCGCGATATCGTCAACAGGGAGACCCCCGAGCGGATCGCAACGATCCTCCGGACCTACGGCGAGGAGCCGGCCGCGTGGAAGATCGCCAGGGCTATCGCCGATGCCCGCTTCGGCCATCCGGTGGAGACCACGGTGGACCTGCGGAGGATCGTGGAGTCGGTGATACCGGAGCGGTTCGTGATGAAGACCCTCTCGCGTGTCTTCCAGGCGCTCCGCATCGAGGTGAACGACGAGCTTGGGGAGCTGCGAACCGCGCTCGACTGTTTCATTCCCCTGCTCAGGCCGGGGGGGCGCTTCGCGGTGCTGACCTATCACTCGCTGGAAGACCGGATGGTCAAGGAGAAGTTCCGCGAGGAGGAGAAGATGTGCATCTGCCCTCCCAGCCTGCCGATCTGCACCTGCGACAAGCAGCAGCGCCTGAAACTGGTGAGCCGCAAGCCGGGGCTCCCATCGGAGGATGAACTGCAACGGAACCCGAGATCGCGCAGCGCAAAGCTCAGAGTGGCCGAGCGGGTGATCGATTCGCGCCCCCCGCGAACACGATAGAGGGTTGCCGGCAGATACTGGTTGATGGATGATAGGTGGTGGTTGATGGCGCCGGGGAGCCTTCCCTCCGTACTACTACGTACGTGCTACTGACCAGCCTCTCTCTTTCTCTCCCTGAATCATAGATCCAAAACGTAGAACTGAAGATCGTGTCGTTGACGCAGCCGACCATATCGCGCAGAGGCGCCGGCAGAGTTGATCGCCCTTCGATGGGGCGGGGCAACGAGCCGGCCACCCCGGAGATCCCCCGGACCGGAAAGGTGCGTCCCTTCCTCCGCCGGTGGCTCACGGCCGGGATGCTCCTTGGGGCATCCATTCTGGCGGTGCTCTATATCTCCAATGCGATAGCGGTGAACGATCTGATGGGAACCATCGACTCGCTGGAGCGGGAGCAGGATCTGGTGCGCAGGGAGAACGAAAAACTGCGCGCCGAACTCCTCCGGCTGATGTCGGTGGAGCGGGTGACGACGATGGCCGCCGAGCGGCTTGGGATGGTGCAGCCTTCACGACCGCCGCTGGCTCTTACCCCGGCGGCACGCATGGAGGCGGATGCTGCGGCCGGAAGTGGTGGCGCGCAGTAAAGGCAGGACGGGCGAAGCGAAGGATATGGTGGCGATGCAGATAGGTTCTCTCCGGCATCTGTCCTGATGTCTGAAGGTCTCGTCAGGTCCCCGATACAACTCCGTAGCTCCTTTCAGGTAATTCCTCGTACGATTAATTCCAGTTATCAGCCGATGCCGACGCCAGCAGAGAGTCCAACTGTTGCCTCGATCAGGCGCCGTCCGGCACGTGACGCGCGTCGCATCTACGTTGTGGGCATTGCCCTGTTCATCGGGCTGCTGGTGATTGCCGGACGGCTGGTGCAACTGCAGATCATCGACGGCGACCAGTATGCCGAGCAGGCACGGCGCCAGTACGAGTCGAAGGTGGTGCTCCAGGCCGATCGCGGCGCGCTCTACGATCGCAACGGGAACCTGCTTGCAACCAATGCGGTGAGCATCTCCTTTGCGGCCGATCCCAAGCACCTTGAACATCCGAAGAAGCTTGCAAAGGCGTTCTCCGAGGCGTTCGCCGAACCGTACGATCTCTGGCTCGGCAAGCTTACCCAGAAGAACACCTCGTTCGTCTGGCTTCGCCGCAAGGTGAGCGGCCAGGCGCTGGAGCAGCTGAAGAACCTGGATGATGAGGGGCTGATAAAGCTGAAGGAGCCGCTCCGCCATTTCGAGTATGCCTCGCTCGGCGCGCAGGCAGTGGGCTGCACCGATATCGACAACAACGGGCTCAATGGCGTGGAGCTCTATTACGACCAGCAGCTTCGGGGGAGCGACGGATATATGGTGATGCAGCGCGATGCTCGCGGCCGCCGCCGTCCGGATGTGGATCTGCCGCAGGTGCGCCCCCAGCACGGCAGCGCCCTGGTGCTGACCCTCGATATCAATATCCAGGGGATCGTGGAGGATGAACTGCGCAAAGGGGTGGAACGGGCCGGGGCGGTTTCCGGAACCGCGCTCGCCATCGATCCGCGTACCGGCGAGCTGCTGGCGGTAGCCAGCTATCCGACCTACGACCCGAACAATCTGAAGAGCGCCGAGCCCGCCGCCGTCCGGGTGCGCGCCATTACCGATACCTACGAGCCCGGCTCCACCATGAAGCTGGTGACAGCCGCTGCGGCGATCGAGGAGGGACTGGTCGATCCGGCCGAGGAGATCGATTGCGAGAACGGGCTCTACAAGATCGCCGGCCATATGATCCGCGACGATCATCCCTCCGGCGTCGTCAGCTTTCGCGAGGCGATGTCCCGCTCCAGCAACATCGCCATGGCAAAGGTGGCCTCGCGGGTGGCTCCCCCGCGCTTCTATAAGTATGTGCGCGATTTCGGCTTCGGCATCATCTCCGGCGTCGATCTTCCGGGCGAGGCCAGAGGCGAGGTGAAGAAGCCGGACGAGTTCACCGACGGAACCCAGGAGTTCATGGCGTTCGGCTACCAGCTTGCGGTAACGCCCCTGCAGCTTGTGAGCGCCTATGCCGCGGTGGCAAACGGCGGGGTGATGATGAAGCCCCATCTGCTGAAGCGGCGGCTGGATCGCAACGGCGAGACGATCGAGGAGATCGAACCGCAGGAGATCCGCCGGGTGATAAGCGCCGAGACCGCCGATGTGCTGCGCGATATGCTGGTGCAGGTGGTGGACAGCGGAACCGGCCGCAGCGCCCAGGTGAGCGGGATGAAGATCGCCGGCAAGACCGGTACCTCCCAGCAGTTGTTCGACGGCGCCTACTCCAAGGAGAAATACAACGCCTCGTTCGTCGGGTTCTTCCCGGCCGATGAGCCGAAGGTGGCCCTGCTGGTGCTGCTGGACAGCCCCACCAACGGCTACTACGGCGGACTGGTGGCCGGGCCGATCTTCCGCGAGATCGCCAGGAGGATCATGGGAGCTTCGCTTGGCGAGGAACGCCCCGATCCGGAGATGGCCTCGGCCGCTCCCCAGGAGGCGATACGGCAGGTGGCCGCGGCCACCACGCTGGAGACCCCGGACCTTCGCGGTCTGGATGCCGAGTCGGCCCGGACGCTGGGGGAGAAGTATGGCTGCCGCGTGCTGCTGCGCGGCGCCGGGCGGATGGTGGCCGAACAGCTCCCGGCTCCCGGCACCAGGATCGAGGCGCGAAGCGTTATCACGCTCACCCTCTCGGCCCTGGAGAAGGAGGACCGGATGCCGGATGTGCGGGGCATGTCCATGCGGCGGGCCCTGAACATCCTGAACGCATGCAGGATCAAGCCCAGAGTCAGCGGCTCCGGCATCGTGCGGTCGCAAAGCCCCCCCCCGAACACGGCGATAACCGATGCGGCCCGTGCCGCCTCGCTTGTCTGCCGGTAGGGGCTCCGGGGCAGACGCCGGGGCAGACAGCGGAATGCATATCTGAAAGGAATGAACAGGCAATCGTGAAAACGCTCGAGAACATACTGGCCGGTGTGACCGGACTTCGCGAGGTACGCGGCCGCCGCGACCGCGAGGTGCGTGCTATCCGCTACGACAGCCGCCGGGTGGTGCCGGGGGATCTGTACGTGGCCGTAGCCGGCCGCGACGATCATGGTCTCGAGTTCCTTCTGCCGGCAGTGGCGGCCGGCGCGGCGATCATCGTGGCAGATGCGCCGGAGCGCGTCCCTGCCGGGGTCCTCGAAAAAGACTTGACCTTGGTTTTTGTCGAGGATGCCCGGCGGGCGATGGCGGAGATGGCGCATGCTCTGTTCGGCAACCCGGCCGGAAGCCTGAAACTGTATGGCGTGACGGGGACCAACGGAAAGACAACGGTCACATACGTGCTCCGGCAACTGCTGGAGGCATGCGGGGAGCGCGCCGGTGTGATCGGCACGCTCGGGAAGATGGTGGAGAGTATCACCCCAACCGGCTATACCACGCCGGAAGCTCCGGAGCTTGCCGAGATCCTCGACGAGATGAACCGGGCCGGCCTCGCCGCCGTGGCGATGGAGGTGTCATCGCATGCGCTCGCCTTGCAGCGGGTCGCGGGGCTGGATTTCAGCGGCGCGATCTTCACGAATCTGACGCAGGATCATCTCGATTTCCATACTTCTTTTCAGGAATATCATGATGCCAAAAAGCTTCTCTTCGACCGGCTCGGTGTCGGCCGTCCCGCAGTGGTCAATATCGACGACCTATACGGAGAGCCGATGGTGCGCCACAGTGATGCCGCTGTCTATCGCTACGGAAGCTCCGGCGCGGCCGAAGCGCGCATCGAAGAAATACGTCTCGCCCCGGAGGGCTCTGGCTGGTCGCTGACGCTGGCGGATAGTCTCGGCGGCGGTCGCCTGGCGCTGCAAACCCCGCTGGTGGGGGCGTTCAATGTCTCCAATGTCACCGCCGCACTCGTGCTGGCGCTGGCGCTGGGATATGACCGGGATACCCTGGCCGGCGCCGTTGCGCGGTTGCAGGCGGTTCCCGGACGCATGCAGGCGATAGCGCTCGGCAACGGCGCTACTGCCGTCATAGACTACGCGCACACCCCCGATGCCCTCGATAACGTGCTCGGTACGCTCCGGCAGATCGGCGGCGGCGGATCGGTGACCGCGGTGTTCGGCTGCGGCGGCGACCGCGACCGGGGGAAGCGCCCGCTGATGGGAGAGGTGGCCGCGCGTCTGGCCGGGCGCCTGGTGCTGACCTCGGACAATCCCCGGAGCGAATCGCCCGAGGCTATCATCGCCGATATCGCGGCGGGCGTTCCGGAGGGAACCGATCTGGTGCGCATCGCCGATCGCGCCGCCGCCATACGCCATGCGCTCGATGGCAGCGCCCCCGGCGACATCGTTCTGGTGGCCGGCAAGGGACATGAGGAGTATCAGATCACAGGTTCGGAGCGGCGGCATTTCAGCGATGCCGAGGAGGTGCGGCGGTGGATGGAATCACGAATCGCCGATCATTCCGGGGGGATTGCAGCCGCATGATGATAGAGACGCTACGGGATCTTCTCGCCGTGCTCCCGCACGAGAGCTATACCGGCGCCGCCGGAACCGCACGGAGAAAGGTCCGGGGATACTCGACCGATTCCCGTTCTTTGAAAAAAGGGGAAGTGTTTATAGCGCTGGCCGGCGAGCAGTTCGACGGCCACGATTTCCTGGCAGTGGCCGCCGCCAACGGTGCCGCCGCTGCCGTGGTCTCCTCGGCGTGGCTGCTCCGCAATCGTGATGGCGCGGGAGCACTTCCGATGATCGCCGTGGAGGATACGCTGGCCGCCTACGGTGCTATCGCAAGGGCGCATCGCTCCGGGTTTTCCTACCCGGTGGTGGCCGTGGCCGGCTCCAACGGGAAGACCACCACCAAGGAGCTGATCGCCGATCTGCTCGGAACGCGCTACAACGTGCTCCGGACGGAGGGCAATCTGAACAACCTGATCGGCGTGCCGGCGATGATGCTCCGGATGACCCATGAGCATACCGCCGCGGTGATCGAGATCGGCACCAACTCGCCGGGGGAGATCGCGCTGCTCTGCGAGATCCTTCGTCCCACCCACGGGATCATTACCAACATCGGGCGGGAGCACCTTGAGCTGCTCGGTTCGGTGGAGGGAGTGGCGCGCGAGGAGGGGGCCCTCTTCGAATATCTGAACGGCAGCGGCGGCGTTGCGTTCGTGAACCTGGATGATCCGTTCATCGCGCGGATGGGGAAGCGGCTTGAGCGCAAGGTGACCTACGGGCGCGGGAACGGAGCGGAGATCGCCGGCAGGAAGGGGAAGCTCAACGAGTTCGGCGCCCCGTCTCTGGAGATTACCAGCCGCCGCGGCAGGGAGCCGAAAAGTGTTACGCTCCAGCTTCGCACGCCGGGGGAGCATACGGCGGCCAACGCGCTGGCTGCCGCGGCCGTTGCACTGGAGCTTCGGGTGGCGCCGTCGCGGGTTAAAAGTGTGCTGGAGCGGTTCGAGCCCCATATCTATAAAGGTGGATATGCGCGGCTGGCGATAATGAAGCGGGGCGATGGCCTTACGGTTTTGAACGATACCTATAACGCCAATCCCGATTCCACGCTGGTGGCATTGCGGGCGCTGGTGTCGCTCCGCCCCGGACGCGGAGGGCGCCGCATCGCGGTGCTGGCCGATATGAAGGAGCTGGGAGCCAGTTCGGCCGGGGAGCACCGGCGGCTTGGCGAGGAGATCGCCGCGATGGGGAGGATCGATCTGGTGTTCTTCCACGGCGAGGAGATGCGCCATGCGCATGCGGCGCTTGCGGCGGCGGCTCCGGAGCGGTCGTTCCATTACCCCGGCAAGGAAATGTTGCTCGATACGCTCGGCGCCCTGGTGGCGCCCTCGGATGTGATTCTTGTGAAGGGATCGCGCGGAATGAAGATGGAAGATGCTGTGAAGATGCTGATGCAGGCGGAGCCTTCCCGGTAGCATGGAAACCGGGCCCCGCCATGGGGTAACACCGGGCGAAGGCGGGTGAGAAAGGGTACATGTGTGATGGGGTGGATGCGAGGGGGAGAGACAGGCAATTGAAGACGGGAACCGATGGAATATCCCAGGGCTGAGAGGTCTCAGGGAACTGTCCAGGACCCGCGATTATACGGTTGCCGGCTACGGTGGATGGCGTAGCCGGCAACCGATAATCAAATCTCAAGTTGAATATCAGCAGATGCTCTACTATCTGGCCCAGTACATCGAAGCAGCGTTCAATCCCCCGGGTTCCGGGCTGTTCCGGTATGTGACCTTTCGTGCCGCCGGTGCGGCGCTCACCGCGTTGCTTATCGCGTTCGTCTTCGGACCCAAGATCATCGCCGCGCTCCGGCGCCGCCAGATCGGCGAGCAGGGGAAGAAGGAGGCGCCGAAAAGCCATATGGCAAAAGCCGGCACCCCCACGATGGGAGGGTTGATCGTGCTGCTGTCGCTGATGGTTCCCACGCTCCTGTGGTGCGATATCAAAAGCGCGTTCGTGATCCTCGTCTCGGTGGTTACCCTCTTTCTGGGAGGTGTCGGGTTCCTGGATGATTATCTGAAGGTGGTCAGGAAGCTGCCGAAGGGATTGATCGGACGCTACAAGATCGTGGGACAGGTGCTGATAGGCCTGGTGCTGGGAGGGAGCATCTACTTCTTCCCGGAATGGTTCCCGGAAAGCTTCGGCAGGATCAATACCTATACGACGGTCCCCTTCTTCAAGGATCTGCTCTTTGACTTCGGCATACTCTATATCCCGATCGTGATCTTCATCCTCACGGGCACCTCCAATGCGGTGAACCTGACCGATGGCCTCGACGGGCTTGCCATCGGAACGGTGAGCATCGTGGCGCTGACGCTGGCGGTGATAACCTACGTTTCCGGTAACGCGGTGGCGGCCACCTACCTTGGTATCCCGCACCTGCGCGGGAGCGAGGAGCTGACCATCTTCTGCGCCGCGCTGGTGGGCGCGGGCCTCGGGTTCCTCTGGTATAATTCCTATCCGGCCCAGGTCTTCATGGGAGATACCGGATCGCTGGCGCTGGGAGGTGCCATCGGTGCCCTGATGATCCTGGTGAAGAAGGAATATATGATACCGGTGATGGGAGGGATCTTCTTCGCCGAATCCCTCTCGGTGATGGCTCAGGTTGCCTATTTCAAGTACACGAAACAACGCTTCGGCGAGGGACGCCGCCTCTTCAAGATGGCCCCGCTCCATCATCACTTCGAACTGAAGGGATGGCCGGAGGCGAAGATCGTTACCCGGTTCTATATCATCGCCGTGCTCCTGGCGATTCTGGGGTTGACGACGCTCAAAATCCGCTAACCGCGAATCTGCGCGGATCGTGGTGGGGCGGGGGTGAGGGATGCGGGACCGGATCTCAGGCGTTGGAGATGAAATCTCCGCGAATGGAGCCGGGGAATGAGGGCGATGATGGTGGGCGTGGTGCGATGGGTGCGGGTCGTGGTGGGGGGAGGGGCGAGTGGGCGAGGGGTGCGGGACCGAGATCGCCGTTGGAGATGAAATCGTTGCGAATGCAAGCGGGGATGGTAGGTGGTAGTGGGGGGCTCCCAATCGAAAATCCAAAATCGAAAATCGAAAATTCCACGAGTGAGGATGCCGGCCGGATCTTCCGCTCGTCAAATCGTAAATCTGAAATCGTCAATCGAACATTGTCCCAGTCCTCTCTCTCATACTCGATCCTCGGAGCCGCGCGCTCCGGTCTGGCCGTTGCCCGGTTGCTGCGGCGGGAGGGGGCCGATGTGTTCGTCAGCGATCTGCGCGATGAGGCTGCGGCCGCCGATGCCGTCGCGGTGCTGCGCCAGATCGGTGCCCGCTACGAGTTCGGGGGACATACCGATCAGGTGCTGGATGCCGATGTGCTTGTGCTCTCCCCGGGCGTGCCCGATACCATACCGGTGGTGCGCAGCGCCATCCGGAAGGGGATGACGATCACCAACGAGATCGAGGTTGCATCGCGCCGGGCACGGGGACGCATCGTGGCGATTACCGGAACCAACGGGAAAACCACTACCACCGAGCTGCTGGGGCATATCCTCAGAGGCGCCGGGATTGCCACCTTCGTGGCCGGCAATGTGGGGCTCCCCTTCAGCGAGATCGCTCTGGAGTCCGGACCCGACAGCGTGGTGGTGCTGGAGACCAGCTCCTTCCAGCTCGAACATATTTCGGCGATGAAACCCCGTGTGGCGGTGGTGCTGAATCTTACCCCCGACCATATGGATCGCTACGCGACGTTCGATGCCTATCGCGAAGCGAAGTTCCGCATAACGATGAACCAGGACTCCGCCGATACGTTGGTCTACAACGCCGATGACGAGAGCCTGGCCTCGCTCCCGGAGACCAGCGCCGCCGCGGCTCTCGGGTTCAGCATCCGCCGGGAGCTTCCGGCCGGAGCGTTCGTTCGTGATGGCATGCTGGTGATCCGCGATGCCGGCACGGATGCCTCGAACAAGGAAGAGAAGATCATGCGCCTTGAAGAGATAGGTATTCGGGGGCCTCATAACCTCTATAACTCGATGGCCGCCGCGCTCTCGGCCCGCAGCCTGGGCGTCCGTTCCGATGCCATCCGCCAGGGGCTTGCCTCCTTCGGCGGCGTGCCCCACCGCCTGGAGCCTGCCCGCGAACTCGACGGTGTCCGGTATGTGAACGACTCCAAGGCCACCAATGTGGATTCGCTCTGGTACGCTCTCTCCAGTTTCCCGGAGCCGATCATCCTGATCGCCGGCGGCAAGAGCAAGAAGAATGTCTACGATGCGCTGCTCTCCCTGGTAGAGCGGCAGGTGAAGGCGGTGGTGCTGGTAGGGGATGCGGCCGATGAGATGGCAGCCGCGTTCGGTTCCCGTACCCGCGTCTACCGCGCCGGCTACAGCATGGAGGATGCTGTGAGTATCGCCCGCTCGCTCGCTGCTCCGGGAGATGTGGTGCTCCTCTCTCCGGCCTGCGCCAGCTTCGACATGTTCAATAATTACGAGCATCGCGGCAACGAGTTCAAGCGGCTGGTGGGGGAACTTGCCCCGCTTGCGGCAACTACCGGGAAGGAAGCCTGAGGCCGACATGAAGGGACCGCTGGGAAACATAGCGCGAGGGTTCGAATCCTCATCCGGTACCAACGGGGCAACCCGCGGGCACAACGACTGGTTCATCCTGCTCAGTGTGCTCGGCCTCATGTTCTTCTCCATTGCCTTCGTCTATTCGGCATCGGCGGGGTTCTCCGACGAGAAGACCGGTTCGGCGGAGACCTTCTTCTGGAGCCATGCGGTGCGCGTGCTGGGAGGCATCGTGGTGATGCTGGTGATCTCCCGGATAGACTATCACTGGCTGGAACGCTGGTCAAAGCCGATGCTGGTGCTGGCGCTCGGCATGCTGCTCTACGTTCTGTTCGAGGGCACCCGCATGAAAGGGGCAACCCGCTGGCTCAGTCTGGGGCCGGTCTCCTTTCAGCCGTCGGAGTTCGCCAAGTTCGCTCTCATCATGCATCTGGCGGTGATGCTGGCCGATAAGAAGGCGTATATCAACGATCTCAAGTTCGCCTTTCTCCCGATGATGTTCTGGGTGGCGATAACCTGCGGCCTGGTGGCGCTTCAGCCCAACCTTTCCACGGCATCGGTGATCTTCATGGTTGCCATGGGCACGCTCTTCCTCGGCCGGGTGAATCTCTTCCAGCTCGGATCGGTGCTGCTGGGGGGACTGCTGGTGGCGGGCGTCTACGCAGTGTCGGCGGAGTATCGGATGCGGCGCATCCTCTCCTACATCAGCATGCACTCCGATGCGCCCGATACCCTGAGCGCTGCGGCCAGCGCCGCCAACTACCAGCTCAACCAGGGGCTGCTTGCCTTCGGTTCCGGAGGGGTGTTCGGCGTGGGACCGGGGCAGAGCCGGCAGCGGCTGTTCGTGCCGGAGCCGTTCGGCGATTTCATCTACTCCATCATCGGCGAGGAGTACGGCTTCATCGGGGCGCTGGTCGTCCTGGGAGTTTTCGGCTTCATCATCTGGCGCGGACTTCTGGTTGCACGCCAGGCTCCGGATGACCTCGGCCGCAATCTTGCCGGCGGAATTACGCTCATCATGGGGGCCTATGCGGCGATCAACGCCTGCGTTACCACCGGCCTGCTCCCCACAACCGGGCTCCCGATGCCGTTCATCAGCTATGGCGGCAGCGCGGTGCTCTTCAGCGCTGCGGCGGTC
>JBMDXA010000158.1:0-1074 GCA_048594725.1 Candidatus Kapaibacteriota bacterium | reverse complement strand
GGATGCCCCCGGAGGAAAAAGGGGGATGAGGTGATTGGGCGGGAGTTGCACCTGCGTCCGGCCCAATCGGGAATGATGCTGCTGGCGGACCTGTAGCCGGGCGGGCATCCGGTTACGCAACCATCCTACCGGCACTGACCGTACAGGTGGTCAACAAACCATGAAGCGCTGTTGCATCGTATCCTCCCCGCCGCATGAAAGGAGGAACCATGCAGCGCACCCCGGGGGTGACGAGCGGAAACGCCGAGGATGAGACAGGACCGTATCGTGGCTGGTTGCTGGGCCACTTCATCCCGTGCGCAGATCACCCGCTGACCAGTACGGATGTAGAGGTGCAGTGGGCGAATCTTCCAGCGGGCACCAGGCGCGCAGAGTGGGGCTACAACGCCCAGGCGCATACGCTGGCCATCCTGGTGCGCGGCCGATTTCACCTCCATTTCCAGGAGCGGGAAGTGCTGCTCACACGCGAGGGGGACTACGTGTTGTGGGAGCCCGGCGTGCCGCACTACTGGGAAGCCGAGGAGGATACGCTCATCTTCACGGTGCGCTGGCCCTCACTGCCGGGCGACAGTTTGCCGTGGCCAGGAGAGATTCCGCACAAACACGAACCCGGCCATTAGGCCGGGCACGTGCGGGAAGGGGGAGGGTATTTTCTTGAGGGCGGGGGATTGGGGATCCCGGAATTCTCGCTCTCGACTGTATCTACGCCACCCCCGCGAATTCGGATTCATCCCGGGATGCCCTTTTCCGTGGAATCTGGTTCTGCCACCTCATAGCCTGCTAAGGAGCCTAGGGGGCCGGAGTTGCCTCCGCCGTGATCCCGGTCAGTTCTTCCTCCGTGATATCTCCGCTTGTCATCAGCCTCCCAAGGGAGTCCGCCACAATCCAGTTCTCGGCGATCTGGCCGCACTCGAAGCGGAAGAAGCCCGCACTGTTCCAGGTGACATCGGCGCCACTCTCCGCATCCTTGCCGGTCCACGTCATCATGGCCGAAACCAGGTCACCATCGGCAATAATGGGATCGACCGAGACCGTCAGGTCCGTGATCGCTGCATTCCGGTCGTCTGCCCAGTC
>JBMDXA010000157.1:0-22062 GCA_048594725.1 Candidatus Kapaibacteriota bacterium | reverse complement strand
GACCCTGAGTGGGCAATTCCAGAAGAATCCCACGCAAAGGCGCGAAGGCGCAAAGAAGATGTCTTTGTTTGCGCCTTCGCGCCTTTGCGTGATGCATCTGGCCTAGTTGGGTCTATCAGGTATATAATCGCCTTTCGATTTTGGATTGGGAAAGGAAAGGCTGTGGGGATGAGTGATGCGGGCAGATAGAGTGGTGGTACCAGGAAGGATTTCACGCAGAGACGCAAAGAAAAAGAAGAGAAGTACGAGAGAATCCGGTGTTGGTTCTCCTCGTACTTCTTTCTTTTTTTGCCTTACTGACCATTCGCAATGATATCCGCGGAGACCTTGACCCTTCGCAATAATATTCGCGGCGATTTCATCTCCAACGTACGATCTGATAGAATCCCCCGAACACCCGCCCCATCACGATTCGCGGCTATTCGCGGTTACTGGTGAGGCGGGTGATGATCTCCTGCGAGGTGATGTTATCGGCCTCCGCATTAAAGTTGGTGACGATGCGATGGCGAAGCACCGGCAGGGCAACAGCGCGCACATCCTCCACCCCCGGCGAGAAACGCCCATGCAGCACCGCGCGGGTCTTGGCGCCGAGGATGAGATACTGCGAGGCACGGGGACCGGCGCCGTAGCTCAGGAAATCCCCCACGAACTTCGGCGAGCCGTCGCTCTTCGGGCGGGTCATGCCCACAAGGCGCACCGCATACTCGATAACGTTGTCCGGCACCGGCACACGGCGCACCAGATCCTGCGCGGCGACGATCTGTCCGGCATGCATCACCTTCTCCAGACGGGGGACGGCTCCGGCGGTGGTCTGCTTCACGATCTGCACCTCCTCGGCAAACGAGGGGTAATCCAGCCAGAGGTTGAACATGAAGCGATCCAGCTGCGCCTCCGGCAGCGGATAGGTTCCCTCCTGCTCGATCGGGTTCTGCGTGGCGAGCACGAAGAAGGGATCGGGGAGATCGTAGGTCTGCCCGGCGGCGGTGACGCGATGTTCCTGCATCGATTCCAGAAGCGCCGCCTGCGTCTTCGGCGGGGTGCGGTTGATCTCGTCGGCCAGGACGATGTTGGCGAAGATCGGTCCCTTTACGAAGCGGAAGATCTTCTCGCCGGTGGTCCTGTTGTCCTCGATCACCTCCGTGCCGGTGATATCCGACGGCATCAGATCGGGGGTGAACTGAACGCGATTGAACGAGAGATCGAGCACGTCCGAGAGGGTGCGGATCAGAAGGGTCTTGGCAAGCCCCGGCACCCCCACCAGCATGCAGTGGCCGCGCGCCATCAGCGAGATGAGGAGTTGTTCGACGATCGCGTCCTGCCCGACGATCACCTTGGCGATCTCCTCGCGGACACGGTTGTATGATTGCTGAAGAGACTGAACTGCTTCTACGTCGTTTGCCACGTGTGTTCGGGAATTAATTTTAAAGTAACCGCGAATGAACGCGAATCTTGATGGGGCGGGCGTCAGGGGCGCCCCATCGGATCGTACGTTGGAGATGAAATCTGCGCGAATGATATTGGGATTCTTCGCGGGTCCCGGAGCGGATTTCACATCAGTGACGCTGATCGTGGCTGCCGCTATGCATGCCGTACCAAAGCGGGTTTCACATCGGTTGAGCTGCCATTGCCCTGTTGATGGCCCCCGGAGCCAATCCCTAGAGGTGTTGCCGGTCCGTAGCACTGAAGGCTCTTGTTGGTAGAAGCTCCGGAGGAGCGGCCCCTTCTTTCCGTGTTGCGGGCTCCCAGTGCAATCCACTCTACAGAGCCATCGCGGTAGTCGTATCGGGTCGCGCGCTGCATGGGCTTCTGCAGGGACTTCTGCAAGGACGGGCAAGCCGGCTGTTTGTGATTAGCCCAGCTCGAAGAAAACTTCATCCACGTAACACCACCCCCAGGTTTCCCCCGGCTCGAACGACTGCACGATAGGATGCGCGGTGCTCCGGAAGTGCCTGGTGGCGTGTTTGTTCTTGGAGGAATCGCAGCAGCCGACATGGCCGCAGCTCATGCACAGCCGCAGATGCACCCAGGTATCTCCCATCTCGAGACATTCCTGGCAGCCTCTGGAGCCCGGCTCCACATCGTGAATCTGATCGAGATGCGCGCAGGTATCTGGCATCGCTGGTTCGTAGCTCCCGGTTAATAATCAGTATGAAAGAGAATAGAGCATAGTGATAATCATCAATTCGCAGGCGAAAAGCAACAGCGGAAGAAGCAACCCGCTCCCTTCCGCTGTTCGAATATTCATGATTCATACGCCCCCCTTCTTTTTCTCTCCCCAGAAATCGTCCCTCCCCAATCCTACCCCCAATCCTACCCCCAGTCCTCCATCCTCACCCTCTCAAATCCGGAATCGAAAATCGTCAGGCACCTATATACTCCAGCGACCCTGAGTGGAGACTCTCTGAAGAGCCCCACGGTAAGCCCGAAGGCGCAAAGAAAGACCTCTCCTTTGCGCCTTCGCGGCCTTGTGTCATGCATCTGGCATGGTTGGGTCTATCAGGGATATAATCGCAAATCCAAAATCGAAAATCGTCAATCGAAAATCCCCACTCCCCCCACCGTCTCGGCCTGGATCATGGCGGAGGCCGCATCGGCCACCAGTTCCGGTTCGATCAGATTGATCGATAGCACCGACGGGCTTACCAGCAGGGTGAACTTCGTGCCGAACGGATGCCATTCCGCCGCCTTGATCTCCTCGGCATACAGTCCCACCACCGGGCGGCCGGCCGCGGCCGCCATATGCACCGTGGCGGTATCGGGGCTTATCACCAGCGCGGCACCCGCCACAAGAGCGACGAACTCGGAGAGCCGCATCGATAGCGCGGAACAGCGGGGATGACCCACCAGTTCCACCACCCGCCGCACATCGGCGGCATCGGCCGGGGCGCCGCTGATGAAGTAGCGTAGCTCCGGATGGCGTCCGGCCAGCGCACGTACCGCCTCGGCGCAGCGTTCCGGGGCCCACTGCCGTTCCGAGCAGTGCGCCGAGATATTGACGATGCAGTACCGATCGCCCGCGAATGCCTCCGGGAGCGGCCCGCTCCACCCCCTGCCGGGGATGATATCCTCCCCAATCCCCCTGAACCCCAGTCCCTCGCGTCGCATGAACGCCTCGGCGCCCTGCCAGCCCTTCTCATCCAGCACCAGGTAGGGGCGTATCGTCTGCGGCGGCACATCCACCACGGGGTTGATGGTCTCGGTAGCCATACGGAGGAATGTCTGGCTCCAGTGTTCCCCGCCCAGCGGGCGATCGAGCTGGCGGTGGAACACCTCGCCGTAGATATGGCGGCGCGGCCTGTGCAGCAACGAGATCTTCTCGGCGCGGGGGGTGATGATACGCCCCAGCACCGCGCAACGGGTCATCCGGTTGGTAGGGAGCGCAAAGAGAAGATCGCTATCGCGCGGGCCGATGGTACGCATCAGCTCCACGAGCGAGGAATGCAGCAGCGTGTTCTGGTCGTGCACGGTGAAGACCCTGTCCACATTCGGATCGGCCCTGGCAAAGGTCTCGTTCCGCTGCGATGCTATCACATCGATACGGGCCTGCGGGAGCGCCTGCCGGAGCCAGCGTATCAGGCTTGAGGTCACCACGTAATCTCCCACCGCATCATAGCGGAAGATCGTGACACGCCGCAGCGAGGCCCCGTCGATCATCCCCCTGTGAGCGGCGGGATCATGGCCGTTCCCCAGCAGCCGGAAGACGTTCCGGCGCAGGGCATTGGCCCCCCGTTTTCCGGTTTCGGCCCGTAGCTCGGCCTCCGGATCGTACAGTTTCGCATGGCATTCCTCCTGGAACGCCTCATGTTCATCAGAGGTGATAACTCTGGTTCGGCCTGGCATGCTTTCCATCTCCGTTATGGACATAAGATGCAATTTGGGATAAAGAGAACACCTTGTCCAACCGCAGAACCCGGTTCGGCGAAAGAAAAATCGGAAGAGTGGTTTCCCCTGTCCGGCAACGCCCCCATCCTCTAGCCCGCGCTTTCCTCCCGACGATCGAGGGTGGTACGCCACACCGCCAGCCAGCGTCCGGCATGCAGGGCGAACACCCACATATCGCGGCCGGCCGCGCGATAGCGGGTTCCATCCGTTTCATGGATCATCTCGAACGACAGAACCGCCACGGCCGTATCGGCGGCATGATCCACCTGGATTCCCGATTCCCGGTACATCACCACACGGGACCGTCCGGCGAACGCGGCGAAGTCTGCCACGGCCGCATCGCGCCCGGCGGTACGGGCGGAGAATCCGGAACCAACCAGAACGATATCCTCATGAAACAGCGGCGCCAGATCGCCGGTGCGCCCATCCAGCCAAGCATCGTTGATCCGCCGGAGCGCGGCGGCAACGGCATCCCGCTCATCAACATTTCCGGACTGCACATCCGGCAGCAGACGTCCCTCGGCACGCAGTTCCGCACGCAGTCCGGCGGGAGGATTCGCCGAGGCGTCCGGGATTTCCCCGTACAACTCCGGGGCGATCCGTTCCAGGTTGAGCTGCGAAAGCTCCAGCGCCACCAGCGATACCAATCGCTCCCCATCCTCATGATACTTCCGCTCCAGTTTCAGTTCGAGCGTATGGTTCTGCGCCCCCGGCACCCCTTCCAGCAGGCTCATCTCCCGGGGACGGATAACCATCGTCATCTTGAAGAACTGCTTTCTGATGCTGATCTCCGCCAGATCCTCCAGCCGCAACCGCACCACGCGCGCCGGGTTCTTCCCCAGGCTCGTGTTCATGGTACGATACTCCAGAATCAGGGAACGATCCCGATACGCCAGCAGCCCATCGATCTCGATGATGGAACTGGAGATGATATCGGTGGCGGTGGGAGCGAGCTTGACGGGAATGGAAAGAGAATCGGCGAGCATGGGAAGAATTATCCTTGAAGATGATACAGGCGGCGAACCGTACGGAGGAGTGAGGGAATGGTTCCAGTAATGAGCACCACCCTTCAGCACTCCGGCAAAAATGCAGGATGGGGAGCCATTCGCCATGACTCCCCATCATCCAGCCGTATGCCATTGATATGACCGCTCCCGGCTACACGATCTCCACCGTCCTGCGCGCCCGCAGCGTGGCATCCGAGGCGCTGGTGAGCAGCAGGCGGCGCCGTCCGGTCGTGGCGGCCGCGTTGGCGGTGATCGTAAGCTGCGAGCCGGCCACGGAGAACGTCAGTTCCGGATCGGCTCCCACGAGCGGCGGCGGGGTGCCGTCGAGCCTCGTAACCTGGACGGTATCCAGGGGCGTGACGCTGGCGCCGGCGAGATCGGCGCAGTTCAGCACCAGCGTGTTGCCGCGCGCCACCTGATAGGTGTTGCCCGGATCGTTCGCCAGGAAATGCCCCTCTATCGGGATACGAACATTCAGCGCAGCCTGGTTCCCCGGCTCGCCCACGGTGACATCGAACCGCACGACCGCACGCTCCTCGGGGATATCATCCCCCTCCAGCCGAAGACGGAACGGACGTCCCAGACCGAGGAAGCGCATAAGCGATGCCGAGGCAGTATCGGCCGCATCGGTAAGAGGAATGGTGGGATCGACCGTCGCCAGCGGCGGCGGGGGTGACACATACTCCACCGTGCGGTTGAAGAGGATCACGCTGGAGGGCACCAGCACAAAGACCTCGCCTCCCGGCCGGAGCGCCGCTCTAGGATCGTTATAGATATCGAAGGTCGGGTCGGCCGGAAGCGCCGCGGTCACCGGCAGGGTATCCACCACATCCACCGCCAGCTCTCGAACCGGGATATCGATATCGGTCGGCATATGCACGCCCCGACCACGGATGGCGCCGCTCTCGTATTCCCGGGCCACCGTATCGTAGTGATAGAACCGGCTGATCTCCACCGGCTCGCCCGCTCCCGCTGCCGCTCCGGCCTGCAACACCAGTTCCTCCGGAGCACGAAGCACCGGGCCATCGGCGGGGCGGCGGACCGTGACGCGATAGCGGCGGGCCATCGTCCCTCCTCCCTCGGAGGTGACATCCACCCGCACGCGCTGGGTTACCAGCAGGCGCGCGGTTCCCCCCTCCGGGACGGTGATGCCGTTCACCCTGGTCGTCACATCGGCTACCGTGATGTTATAGAAGAGCACCTGCTTCCCCTCGTCCTGGGCATGACGATCGGAATTGACCCCGCCATTCAGTCCGCCCCGTATGGTCATACGATGCCGGTCGGTGCCGGTTGTGGGGCGGGTGAAGGCCACGTAGTTCGCCATCGTGCGTTGTATGCCCGCCTCCATCGGCACGTGCCCGCGCATACTCACATCGAAGCAGCGAGGCGCCGTCGCATTCGGCTCGCGCGGATCGGCCGGGCTCTTATCGAAGAAGACATCCGGCACGGCACTCCCCGGCGCGGTGGCAGCGGCCCCCGCCTCGGCGTTGTTGTTCGGCTCGTTGCCGTTGTTCGGCGCCGCCGCCCCGCTCTCGGCGGTGACGAACGGCATGGCGCAAAGCTCATCGGGGATAAGAACTCCCGGCGCATCCTGCATCTCCCCGTTCGGGATTATCACGAACCGGTCTCCCGGCCAGAACCAGTACAGGGCGATATCCCCCACGGTCATGGTTGCGGCGGGGCTGTCATCGGACACCGACCGCGCACCTTCGCCATAGAGCCGCCCGATGGACGTATACAGATCGCCGCTATGCTCGGAGGCATCCTGTTCGATGAACGCCAGATAGGGGGCGTCCTTGGAGCGCGCCAGGAAAAGGCCATCCCAGAAATAATATCCGAACGCCGGAGGCATCAGGCTCCATGCGGAGGTGCCGAGCAGATATCGTCCCACGCGGCTGAAATGATCCCAGAAGGAGCCGCGGTCGCGCTGCTGCACGGTATAATGAAGCTGGCCGAACGGATCGGTGATCCAGCGCACCCACCCGGCATCGTAGAGATCATCCACCAGCCGCTGATCCAGCCAGCCGGTGGGATCGTCGCGGCCGATCTTCGACAGGCGCACGATCATCTCCGCGCCGTTGTTCGACGGGAGATTGGGGAATGCCTGCTCAAGATCCACCTTGTCGCCATCGACAGCCGTGACCGTGGTGGTGAATCCGAAGCCATCGTTCTCGTCGTACAGCACCCGCACGCGATCGCGGGGACGGAGCGTGAGCGAATCGCTGCCGTCGGCATGGAGCGTTACGGTGGCGAGGCGCTCGGGATCGACCGTGGCGGGATAATAGGAGTTCCAGTGCCAGTAGGTGCCGGGGGTCATGGTCTCGTACGGCGCCACCTTCACCGTGCCGGAGGCTATCGGCAGAGGAGCACGGAAGGTGATGCGCCCGTCATCGCCGGGAGGCTCTATCGACCGCACCACGGTGGTATCGCCGCTGATGGTGATCTCGATACGTGTTACGCCGTCGAACAGGGCCGCGTCGGATGCATCGTCCAGTTCCACCACGGTGCCGCTGCTCTTCAGCTCCGCATCGGCCTGCTGGTTCCCCCCTTCTCTGGAGACCTTCACATCCCTTCCCGAACTTATCATCACGGGGGCATCGAGCGTGATCCTCTTCCCCGCGATCGCGCCGTTGATGGAGCGCACCACCTTGCCGTTCTCCAGGCGGACGATCACCCTGGACTCGTTGCGCAGATGACTGACCTGCGACGGAGTAGCCAGCACCGCCACGGCGCCGCCGTTCTCCACGGCCGCATCCAGCAGCGTACCGTGATCCACGGCGCGGGAGATCAGATGGATGATACGGCCGATGAGCTGATAGACGGAGCCGTAGGTGAGCGTCATCGTCATGTTCATCAGGCTGGAGGGGGTTATCGCCCGGAGGATGCCGAAGATGACATCGTAGGCGGTTCCCTGTCCGGAGGCGCGGCGGCGGACGAAGACCTCGCCATTGCCCAGCGTAAGCGAGCCGGAGATATCGAACCGGTTCCCCTCGCGCGTTCCAAGCTCCACCTCGTTATGCGTGCTGCCGCGATAAAGCTGCACGGTGTTCCCCCGCTCGAAGCCCACCCCGCGCATATCGGGGATCTCCAGCCTCCGTACCACATCGGTATCGGTTCCGGTGAGTGTGGCCGGCACGAACACCGAATACGCCGGAAGATCCACATCGGTGGCGGCGTCCATCACGGTGTCCAGAATCCACATCGGGAAGAGGGTGAACCAGAGCGGGCCGAACCAGTTGTACTGCTGGGAGTGCCGCAGCTCGTGCTCCACCAGTGCCTGGCGGCGATCGAACTCCCAGTTCTCCGGATCATCCGGAGGCTTCACCGTACCCGATGTAAGCTGCCCGGCGGCGTGCACGGGGGTCTCGGCATAGGAGACCACCACAACCATGTTGGGGCTCGGTACGGTCACGGCCCGCAGCATGCCGGGGATCGTCACGGCGTTCGGGCTCTCCTGATTGAACGTAGCGGCAAAATCCTGGTTCGCCACCGTGAGCAGCAGAATCTCCACCCCGGCACCGGATGCAGCCGGAGCGGCCGCGAACGTAATATCGATACGGGGTACGCGCCGCACCGTGATAACGGTGGCAGCTCCGGCGATGGCCGTGCCGCCGGGGCGGGGAGCCACATCGATCCTGGCGCCCGCTACCGCCGTCACATCGAACTCCCCGCTGTTGGCCCCGCCGGCGGTCCATTCGATAAAGACCACATCGCCGATCTGAAACTGCGGCGCCGCGACGGCAACGCCGCCAACGGTGGCCGCCACATCGAGCTGCATGGGCGTAGCCGCGCTCGGCTGAACCGCATCGTAGCGCGTGGGCGTTACACGCGCCGGAAGGGTAACGCCGTTGGAGACGATCCCCACTCTGTCCAGCGCGCCGCTGGCATTGCTTCTCCAGAACCGGAACCGCGCATAACGCGTTGTGGTGCCGGTATTGGGATGCACGGGGACTCCATTGATGCCGGCGAACGGGCCGCCTGTGCCGGGATTGACCGGCGCCAGCCGCTGAACCACCAGCGCTCCGGCAGCGGCCGGGATATCCGTATCCCCTTCCAGCGTAAGCGTTGTGCCGGCCACACCCGCAATTCTGAACATGCGATCCAGTCCGCCACCGCCGCTTACCCGCACGATCTCTCCGATGAAGAACCGTGGCATCTGCACACGCACGCCCCCCACCGTGGGCGCCACCGCGACGATGCGGGGGCCGAGCTGTTCGGCGGCATAGGAGGGGCCATCGAGAGCGAGCGGGACCAGCCGGAGATTATCGGCGGCCAGCGTAAGATCGCGATCCAGCTCCAGAGTCATCTCGATCCTGGTGACTACCCCGATCTCGGGGGTGCCGCCCCGGATCACGACGGCATCGGAAACATTCACGGTGGCCCCCAGCGGTGTCCGGAACGCCATCGTGGCGGTCTGCCCCGCCACCGTAAACCTGGCGGAGACCGAAGCCCCTATGCTCCCGGCGTCTGGAACTCCCGGAGCGGCAGCGGGGGCGCCAAGCTGCAGCAGACGGAGCGCCACGCCGGTGAACGTCACGCTCTGCGAGAGCGCCAGCACCGCCGCGGTAGTAACCGACGCCACCGCAGTGCCGGTTCCCTGGGGCTGATACCGCTCCACGGTGAACTGCGCCGGCCCGGCAGGGAGCGCGCTGGCGAGCACAAGGACATCGTACATGGCGGCGCTCACCGCTCTGGCCGCGAGGTTTCCTCCGCCATCCTCCACCCCCACGAACCCATTCACCGGCGCCGTTCCCCGTACAACGGGCGCATACGTGAGTTCCGCTCCCGCCTCTATCGCATCCCGCTTGATGCCATGCGTGCTCCCGCGCGCAAGGCTCTGCCATGATACCGGCCCTGCCGCGCCAAGCCCTGCAAGCGACCGCTCCGCGCGGCGGTCGCGTCCGACTCCGCCGGGAACCAGCGCCACCGCGATGGTGGTTCCGCCACGGGTTACGAGGATGAAATCGCCCACGGCCGGAACCGGATCATTCGGGAACGTAAGCACGTTCGCGTCGGCGGTGAGTTCCCCTCCCCGCTGCGGCCCGCTGGCCGAAAGCGCAAAGACCGACAGGGGCGTCGAGAGAGTTTCCGGCAGCCGCGCATCGATCGCCAGCCGCGCCTCGAATCCGGTAACGATCGCCGCTCCGGCCGGGTTGGCGCCATCCAGCAACCGGAGCGCATCGTTGGCCGCGTAGGGGGCATTGGCACTGGTCACATTCAGATGAGTGTTCTGTGAGCCACGGGGCAGCAGCTCGCTCGACTGCCTGGCACCGAGCCTGCGCAGCAGCAGCCCGGCGGTTCCGGAGGCCAGGGTGGTCCCGTCGAACCGGATCTGCGTCAGCGAACCGATCTCCTCCACCGAAAGCGCAGGGAGGATATCGGCGACGTTCGGCACGTTGGTAATCAGCACCAGCTCCCCGTCGGCAATGCCAAGCCCCGTGGCCGCCACCGTAAGAAGAAGTTCATTGTCCACCGTGCCGGTGGCAACGCCTCCTCCCGGTTCCAGCTCGGTGAGCACCCCCGGCATCGGCGCGTGCAATCCCGCCTGGATGGCGAAATGGAACCCGCCCTCCGGGAAATGCGGAACGAGCAATCCGGGCGCGAATGCCACTCCATCCCCTCCCGAGCGTGTCCAGCCGAGGTAGCTCCTGATGATGCCGGCCGCGGGAGGGTTGTTCGGGCGCACCCACATGGGGGTGCCGCCGGGGATGCCGGGCACGGACCCTCGCAGGAGGAACGGCGCGCCGCTCTGCGGAACGATCCGGAGCATGGTGCCGTAATAGGTGGGGATGATCGCCACACCCGGAACAAATCCGCTCGCGTCGGCATGCTCCTCGAAATGATCTCTCTTCGCCCAGACGATATGCTGTGTGGTGAAGACCTGACCCTCGGCGGCCATCACCCCCTGAAGCTGCATCGCCCCGATGCCGAAGCGCTCGCTGGAGATATGCTCCCCGGAGAAGAACTCGCCGATCTTGCCGCTGAGGAGCGAGCCCCAGAAGTTGATGGTCCCCTCGATCCCCACCCACGTAAGCAGGTTGTTCGGGAACGCCCAGGTGAGCGTGGAGAGGAGATAGTACCAGGCGATGGTTCCGGTGGGATCGACGAACGCGACCGGATCGTACTGGCAGACCGCATACGATCCGGCCACGGGGCGTTCCACCACGAGGGTACCGCGATAACCCTCGGCGCGGCGGGGATCGTCGGCGCCGCCATGCCACGGATCGGGGGCATTGTAGGAGCCGAGCCGGGGATCGAGTACGCGCGCGCTGTAATGGAAGAACTCCTCATGCCGCGCGCCGCCGAACAGGCCCGGCACTCCCGGATACGCCAGCAGCGATTCGCCGAACGCATCGCGGGGAACGCGCGTGACGCCGTCGCGGGTGATGATGCGAACCGGCGTACCGGTTCCATCCAGCGAGAAGACCGCCGCAAGCGGTTCTCCCGGAGGGCCATCCACACGCCCCAGACAGTTGAAGCCATCCCAGATATAGAACGCCTCGATACCGCCGCCGGGACCGGTCACGGTCCAGAGCCGCCCATCGTCATCCCTGTTCCATCCGGACGGGGCCTCGCCGATATCGGTGCGGAGGCCGGCGCTGTAGGCGATGTCGCGGCAGACACCTCGCTCCTCCGTCGCAACCGGGCGCCCCTCGGGGTCGCGCGCTATCCGCCGGGCGCCGGATGGGGAGATGATGCCGGCGAGAAAATCGCCGCTGTAGTGGTAGCTCCAGTTTCCATCGGGGCCGTCGCAGGCCACAACGCGCCCGCGCTCGTCGCGCGTGATCCGGACGCCGTCGATACGGACAGGAAGGCCGGCATCATCGCGCAGATAGGCTTCCACCCACGACTCGGCCCCGGCCCGCACATGACGGAGCAGGCCGGATGGGGACTCCACCTCGCCGGCGGTCACGAAGCCGTCGTCGTAGATCCTGCGCCCATCCTCCAGGCGCAGATAGACCCGTCCGGCGGCGGTGATGGAAAGAAGGCGCCCGTCGTCGTCGCGTTCGATCGCGAGGGAACAACCGGCCCCTGGAATGGGGATGACCGTCTGGTTCTTCATGATTAAATCTCCACGCTCACACTGGCGCTGGCGCTCGCATTCGAGCTGGCATAACGGATCGATTCCAGCAGGGCCTTCACCTCGTCGCGAATCCCCTCGATGGCGACCTGCACGGCCGTCACCACGCGTTCCGGCAGCTCCTCGACCGACTCCACGAGGTTCTCGAAGTCCAGAGCGGCAAGCCGTCCGGCCAGCGCATCGAGCGAGGTATCGAGCTGCGAGAGTATCGCCGCCGGGGATGCGGACTCGATCAGCCCGGTGATATCGCCGAACAGATCGAGATCCCCCAGAAGCGCGGCCGGATCGAGCGACCGGAGTTTGGCGGCCACCGACTGCACGATATCATACACCTCCTGCGCGAAGATGTCCGGATCGTACGCGGCCACGGTCTCGCGGATCGCCAGATGCACCTCGTTCAGCTCCGAGGCAAGGCGCCTGGGATTGAGCAGATCAAGTTCCTCGCGCACCACATCGAACACCGAGAGGAACTTCTCCGCCTGCACCGCAGGGTTGAAGATCCTGAGCAGATCCAGCAGGCGGGCCACAGCGGCCTGGAACACGCTGTCCATGCCGGCGATATAATCGGGAATCCGTTGCAGTACCATGTTCACAAGCTCGTCCAGCTCCACCGCGATCGGCTCCGGATCGAGCGCCGCCAGGAACGCATCGGCATCCAGGGCCAGACGCGAAAGACTGGAGCGCTCCAGGGCAGTGGCGGTACGATCGAGCAGAGCGCCCAGACGCCCGCCCGCCCCCGCCATGATCCTGCGCGCATCCTGCCGCGTTCTATCCAGCTCGCCGGAGAGCGCCGAGCGGAACGAGCCCGGCCCGGCCGAGGCCACGGCGAGCATCGCCAGGTTGACATCCACCCCGCTCCCGCCCACACTGAAGCTGGCCTGGATGGCGAGCTGCGCCCGTATCTGCGCCCCTCCCAGCGGGAGCATCATCGTGTCGAGCATCTCGTTCATCCGCTCCTCGGCGGCCCAGAGTTCCTTCTGGAGACGGCGCAGATCGCGGGCAAGGCCGCCGCTGAACGAATCGATCCGGCGGAGCACATCGCCCAGCACACCGGCATCGAGTTCGTGCAGGGCTTCGCGCAGCTTCGCCGGCAGATAGCCGAGCATTCTGATAAGATCCCCCGCATGCACATCCTGCAATTGCGGCGGCAGGATGGAGCCGGAGGATGAGCCGCCGCCGGAACCGCTTCCGGATGAACCGCTCCCGGATGAACCGCTCCCGGAGGAGCTTCCCCCTGATGAGCCGCTTCCGGAAGAACCGCTTCCGGAAGAACCGTTCCCGGAACCTCCCGCAGCATTTCCCCCGGAGGCGGGCGTGGTGCCGCCTGTGAACTGCTCCAGCGGCCTGCTGAGCTGCGCGCCAAGCTGTTCGCCGGCGGCATTGAACGCATCGTGAGCTCCCTGCATCACCGACTCCGCCGATGGGAGCGAGACTCCGGAAAGAAGGCTTTCATAGGCGTCGATCGCCGGGGCCAGCAGGCGGTCCGGACGCACCGCATCAAGGGCATCCATCACCGTATCGAACGGACCGCGCAGCTCGTGCACCACCGGCCGGGGATCGAGTCCCTCGATGAAATCGGCGGCTTCGTCGATATAGCCGCTCACGCCATCCAGCAGCGATGCCGGGTTGAGCTTGCGTATCTCGCCGAGCAGCCCCTGCACCTCCGCGTCGATGGAGGCGATCAGTTCGGGGGTGATGAGATTGGTGATAAGGCGGCTCGCCTCGTCCAGCACCTCGTTGACGGTTTCGAGCACGGCATCGGGGATCTGGAACTCCGCCACCGCATCGTGCACCGGCGCAAGAACCTCATCGAAGTCGATCCCCTCCAGCGTATCGATCAACTGTTCCACCAGGGGGCGGAGCGAATCCGGCAGAGGGGCCACCGAAAGAAGCTCTTCGGCCTTCTCGCGCAGCTCTCTGACCTTCTCCACCACGATGGTTCCGGCCTGCTCGATCTGTATTCCTTCTATCAGCGTCGCCACCTCCTCGATCGTGCTCTGGAACTGCTCCAGATGGGTGGCCGCCTGATCGAGCACGCTGCTGGCGGTATCGGCCAGGGCATTGATCTCGTCCACGATCGACTCCAGCGCATCCTTGATGCCGCCGAGCGATCCGGAGACAGCATCGTTGATCCCCTGCAGCACGCCCTGGATCTCGCCGGCGATATCGAAGTCGTCGATGGTGGATTCTATCTGATCGAGAAAGGCGCGGGCGTCGCGCGCATAGCGATCCAGATCGGCCTCCTGGATGGCATCGGCGATGCTCTTGATGAAGCGGGTAAGCTCGCCGCGATAATGGCGCAGGGGGATATGGGCCAGCAGGCCGCGCAGCCACGCCTTCACCTCCTCCACCATGCGTTCGATAGGGGCCTGGATGGTCTCGCGCAGCCGCGCCTCCAGCATATCACCGATGGACTCCACCACGGCCTTGACGTCCTCGATATCCGCCCCTTCGATCGTCTCGCGGATGAAGACCAGGAGGCCCCGGATGCGGGACATGAATTCCAGCACGGAATCCTCGCCGGTGCGAAGCGCGGCGGAGGCATCGCCGATCACGCCGAGATGCCGCGCCAGGTCGAGCCGTTCCAGCCCGCCAATAAAGCCGCCAAGCCCCTGGCGTACAAGTTCCAGAGCGTTCTGCCGCGCGCGCTCCAGATCGCGCAGCGCCTCGTTCAGCCGGGCCGGATCGCCGGTGGCGGCTGCAACCGCGACAACATCGAGCGCGGAGACCAGAGCGGCGGTGGCATTGCCAGGGATCTGAATCGATCCGATGCCGGTGAAGAGCGTATCGAGGCTGCCGCGAATGGAGCCGAGCGACGCCCTGCCGAACGGAAGGAGAAGATCGATCGCCATCTCCACGAGCCGCTCCGCATTTCCGGAGAACCCTCCCTCGACCGTATCGATCAGCCCGCGCAGTTCGCCGACGCCGTCCAGATCGATGCCGGCGTAGCGCCCCGCCATGGAGCCCACCTCCCCCAGCATATCGCCGAACGACTGGCCGCTCGGAAAGGAGAGCTTCGTCAGGTCGCCATCGCTGATGGAGCCGATAAGCCCCACCACGATATCGACCGCCGAGCTGATGGCACCGATGTAATCGGCGATGGGAAGATCATCGGAGGATATCGACGAGCGAAGCCCCCCCACCGCATTGATGATCGGGCCGAGGAGAGCTTCGGGGCTGTCCAGCGAGCGCACCTGATCGAGCGCGCCACCGAGCGAACCGAGCACGGTCTGGATGGCGCCATCCCCGAGCAGCCCCTGGAGGCCGTCGGCATTCACCGAGACGCTGATATTCCCGCGCGCCGAGACGATGCCCGAGATATCGAGTTCCCGCATCTGATCGAGCAAACTCATGGCCGCTGGTACCTCAAGGTTAAGTCGGAGATATCCACGCTCAGAAACAGTTCGCTGGCAAACGCCGGAACCGCCGAGCGGAAGAGTGATGGAGGGAAGATCTGTTCCCGGACATCGATCGAGGGGGCGTCCACCGCAAGGAGCGCCGAGCCTCCCAGCAGCAGCGGGCGTCCGCCGGGATCGGGATCACGAACCACGATGCGGATACGGGGGAGATCATCCCCTGCCCAGAAGAAGCGCCCACGGAGGGCACGCACTGAAACTGCGAGCGGATCGGACGAGGGCTGGCTCACAGGGAGATCAACCCACGCGGTAGCAATCGTGCTCGATGCGGTCACTACCCCCCGGCCGGGAGGTCCGATCGGATCGCTCGCGACCCCACCGCGCAGGCGTACGAGCTGTACTTCCAGCTCGCACTCCTCCGGCGCGCGGCCGATGAGGCCAATTTTCGCAACGCTTATTCCAAGCAGTCCTTCCGGCGGAATCTCGCGCAGCACCGCGGCATCCCGCACCACCATGCCCCGCACGGCCTCGGAAGGAGACGGGAGCAAGTCGGAGAGTTCCGGAAGAAGGCGAAGGCCGAGGTAGCGCACCGAGAATCCCCCGCTGGCGTTATCGGGCGCCTCCGCGTCCAGCGGCTCGCCCAGCGGTATCACCACGGGATCACCGGCAAGCTCCGCATGCAGCAGCCCCTTCTCTTCGCGCAGCAGCGCGCCGCGCGGGGGAGTGAATGTGATATAGGCATATTCCCCGGCCGCCGTTCCGGTCAGCTTGAACGCGGCACGGAGCGGGCGCGATTCGGCAAGAGCGGCGGGAAGATCCTCGTTGAGCGCCAGCTCGATCGGCACACGAAGCGACGGCTCGGACGGAGGGGCGCCGGGGAGATATTCGCCGGGGAAGGACCAGACCACCTGTCCCGTGGGCCCTGCCAGTTCCAGATCGCGCGGGAGGATCTCGGCAACCGCGGCAGCGCTCGTAAGGCTCATCGTCACCGCCGCGAAATCCTCCGGAGCATCATGTTCGAACAGGGTAAGGCGGATCTGGCCGGGGAGCGCATAAGGGAATGAAAGCACCTCGTTGCTGTAGGAGGCACCGAGCAGCATTGCCGGTATGACGCCGCGCGCGGGAATGTTCGGCACCGCGAAGACCGGCATCCACTGCTCCGCCGATGAGGCGCGGGTGGCAACCACCAGACGCAGGAACTTGCCGCCTGCCGGGGTGTGAAAATCGTCCCACTTCTTGTACACGGGGTTTCCGTTGCCGCTCATCTTCAGCCCCTTGAGCGTCAGGCTCTTGATGCGGCGATGCCCCGTGTTGGAGTAGATGCGATGCGGGCCGTCGCTGGTAAGCGCGATGGTACCGAGCGATTCCGATGCAGCCGACGCCGCTATCCTGACGGAGCCCGCCGGGGGAGCCGTGGCGCTGCCCGCGCCACCATCATCCAGCACGGCTCTGGTGGCCCCGCGCACGGGGTTCCAGGAGGTGAGCAGCGAATACCCTTCGGCCGGAATCGGAACCGGGAGCGAAAGAACAACCATCGTCCCGACCGACACCTCGGCGGCCCGGCCCCACTGGGTCTCGGCGATCTCCATTGCCTGGTACGACTCGTTGCTCTGCACCTTCATACGGGGGCCTCCACCTTCAGCGTGAACCGGGCAAGCTCCATCCCGATCCCACCCTCGCCATCATCGAGCGAGACCACAAGCTGGTCGCGCGCCTCCTCATCCGGCGGGATATAGGTGAACGCGGCTTCGCCATCCTGCACATCGGCCAGGAGCACCCCGCCGCCGGCCCCCTGAAGGGTTCCGGCCCCATCACCGCCGCCGGGGCCCACCAGACGGAGGGCCAGCGACGAGAAGGTTCCCGGAGCACCGCCGGATGGCTTGATGATATCGCGGACGAGGAGAGTGAGACCGACGGGATCGCCCCCGGCGGTGATCCTGGCGGAGGAGCGCAGTTCCATCGGAGAGAGGGCGCCACGGATGCGCACCGATTCGATCTCCCGCCCGGCTTCGCCCGGCGTTCCGGCGGGCCAGAACCACCCCTCGGCATCGAACCGGAGGATGGTGCTTTCGGCGGCATCTCCCGACGGGAGGAGGCGCGGGGAGGTGATGATCTCGCGGAAGCGCATCGAGCGTATCAGGAAGCCAGGATCGGGAGCACCTCCGGCAAAGGCGGAACCGTTGCGGAACTCCGGGGCATCCAGGATATAGAGCGCCGCATCGGCACCGGCCATCATCTGGGCACGCCCCCCCCCAGCCGCCGGCAGTACAGCCAGCTCCACCACGCATGCCAGGCGAACGACGCGTCTGGGAACGGGAGCCCCCGGCACGGTCTGCTGCGCCTCCCCTCCCATCCCCGACTCCAGCGCGGCCGCCTCCGCAACGCGGACGGCAACCGTCGGATCGTCACCATCGGATGGCGCGGGAGCAACGACGGCATGCCCCGTGAAAGGGGCCGGCAGGCGTCCTCCCAGCACGTTCGCCAGTCTCTGTTCGAACTCCGAGATCATGATCGTCCGGTGCTACGTTCTGGTTATCGTGTCGATAGCTCAGCGGACGCGCGCCAGGCGCGCCGCCTCTTTAATCATCGCGTCGGCTTCGGCATCGGTCCGGGAGAGGAGCTTGGCAAGCTGTGCCGGCTTCATTGCGGCCAGGTCGGCATAGGTCTGAATGCCGTTGCTTTTCAGGCGCTCGTCGAACGCGGCACCGATGCCGGATATCCTGGTGAAGTCGCTTCCGGTAGTTGCCGGCTGCGCGATAGTGCGGGTATCGCCGATCTGGCGCTTCACCTCGTCGCTGATGGTGGCGCGCAGTCCCTTCTCCACTTCGGCCATCTTCCTGCCCACCGCGCTATCCACGATGCCCTCCACCTGGGCCGCCACGCCCCTCTTCACACCATCCTGAATCTTCGTATCGATGCTTCCCTCAAGGTTCCTGATGCTTCCGGCGACCTCCCTGGTTACCAGCTCGCCCGTCTTCTGCATCAGATCCTTCTCCGAGCGGGCCAGCGCCGCATTGAAGGTGGCCTCCAGATTCCGCATCCCCCCGTTCACCTCTCCGGTAACCAGGGTACGGGTCTGATCGGCCGTGCTCTTCTCCGAACGGAGCAGGGCATCCTGCGTGCGCTTGTCGGCGGCGGAGCGCTCGGCGGAGATGCGCGCGTCGATCGTGCTCTCCATGGCCGCGCGCTCGGCGCCAAGGCGCTTCTCCATCTCCGAGGCGATGCCCCCCGTAACGACCGTCATATTCTCCACCTGCGAGCGGATGGGGGGTATCTCGGCGCGGATCAGTTTCAGCTCTGCCTGCACCTCGGTGAACCCGCGATCCACGCGCAGTTCCAGATCGCTCCGCAACTGGGTGAGCTTCTTGTCGAAATCCGACTGGAGCCCCCTGGTGCGGCTCTCCACCACCGAGAGGAGATCGCTCCGGAGCGACTCGGAAAGGGAATCGCGCAGCGAGGGAATGGAATCGGCGACCACACCGGCCACGATCTTCTCCACATCGGCGAAGCGGGAGTTGAACTCCACCCGCATCCGCTCATCGAACTCCTTCGACATCTTCTCCAGATCGCTGCTGAACTGCACGCGGATGCTCCCCTGGATGCGCTCGAAGTCGTTATCGGAAAGCTCCACCTTCCGGCCGCCGAGGATATCATCCAGCTCATCGCGCGGCACGAACCGGTTCTCCACCGTCTGCAACCGCTGCTCGAACAGGACGCCATCGAGCACCTGGCCGCTGGGAAGGCGAAGGCGGTCGCGCATCTCCTCCAGGGTCTTCATCCGCTCGTTGAACACCTTCATGCTGATCGGCCGTCCGTCGATCAGCAGGTTCTCGCGCAGTTCCAGCACGCTGCCGGTATCCTTGCGGATGACTTCCAGCGTGCGGCGGAGCGCGAGCACATCCTCGCGGCCGTCGGCGATACCATCCACCTTCTGGGTAACCTTGACCATGGAGTGCTCGCGCACCAGATCGCGGGTGATGGTCTCGTCGAGCCGTTCGCGGAGCCCGCCGAGGGTGCGGCCCACAGAGGCGAGCGAATCGCTCAGCTCCGTGGCGCGCTGCTCTATCTTGAGCACGCGGCTGGTGGCGACCGGATCATTAAGCGGCCCCCGCTCGATGAGCTGCCGCAGCTCCGCATCAAGCCAGTCGAGCGACACCTCGCTGATATGCTCGTGCGAGGGGACATCCTGATCGGTCTGGAGCGCCGTAAGGGTGCGCGCCATCTCTATCAGCGATTCGACGACGAGGTTCCAGTTGTCGGCGCGGATCACATCGCCACGCTGCACCGATGCAAGCGGCAGGAGGCGCTCCACCAGGGCGCGCAATCGTTCCAGCTCAACTACTGTCGGCATACCTATCTCCTCCCAGAGCGTTCGTTACGCGGATTACTTTCTTATGGAACCAGGGGCGGCCATGAACTCGAAGTTCTTTCCGCCGGTCTTGCTGGTAGCTGCACGATAGTTGT
This sequence comes from Candidatus Kapaibacteriota bacterium, assembly GCA_048594725.1. Taxonomy (GTDB): domain Bacteria; phylum Bacteroidota; class Ignavibacteria; order OLB7; family OLB7; genus JAFDZV01. The sequence continues at coordinate 2,272 of JBMDXA010000157.1, read as the reverse complement.
TCAGTTCCGCCTCTCCCTTCACCTGCTTTCCGGCCACGGTATAATGTTCCGCCACCACCATCAGCTGCTGCACCTGGGTGTTGTCGAACACGCCGGGGTTGTTGTTTGCGGCTTCCTGGATGGTCTCCTGGATGTTGCGCGCCACCTGCACCAGCTTTCCGGTGAAGACCGGCGAGGGGGTCTGCACGGCGGCGGTCAGTTCGTCCAGGCGATCGCGGAGATTCTTCTTCACGGCGGGATCGACGTTCACCTCGGCCAGCGCGGCCTCGGTCTTGGCATTCAGCTTCTGCGCCTCCAGCTCGCGGCGGATCTCCAGAAGGCTCTGGCCGTAGGCCTCGGCGAAGCGGCGCACGTTCTCCTGCACCTCGCCGATCTTCTCGGCGATCTCCGGGTGATCGTGCCCGCGCGGGGCTATCAGATTGGTAAGCTCCAGCACGGCGGCGGCCAGATCGCCCACCACATCCACAAGAGTGTTCCAGTCGGACGCCTTTATCACCTCGCCGGGGCTTTTCGATGCGATGGGGCTCAGGCCGTCGCGCGCGGCGGTCATCGCCTGCTGTACCGGGCCCAGATTGGCATCGGGGATATCGCGGATCGGGTTGTTGACGAAGAGCTGCTCCGGCACCGGGATGGTGATGACGGTGGGACGGGGCTGCGGGAAGAGGCGGACCTTCTGGCGTGCCACGGCCTGGGTAAGGTTGGGATGGCGAACCTCGATCTCGTACATGCCGGGATCGAGATCGCGCACCAGGAGGGTGCCGTCCAGAAACGGCTTCCGTTCCACGGCCGCGCCGGTGGTCTGGTTCACCAGCTTCACTGTAACATCGCGCGCGGCGGAGACGAAGCCGCTCAGGTTTACCTGGAAGGATGATTTCATGGATCTATTCCCTGTAGTTCTATTGTTGCACTGTAACGGCCGGCTACGATAACCAGTTGAGATCACCGTAGGGGAAGGTCACCTCCCAGAAGAGAGTAAGCTCGTGGTCGTCCCCCTTGTCGATGGGGGCGAACGTGACGCGGTTGTAGAGGATGTCGCCGCCGTCGGTTCTGGCTATCAGGCCGGCCTCGCGAACCCGCCCCACGGCGGCATCGGCGGGCATGGTGGCGCGCACCCGGACCACCGCCACGCGCCTGGTCTCATCAACGCTGATGAGCATCGCATCGGCGGGGATGGGGGCGACGGTCTCCCCCTGGAGCATATCGTCCCCGGTGGTGGGAGTCACCAGCCCGAGCGTGTTATAGGTATCGGACTCCGGCTCATCGCTCGTGCCCACGCCCATATGGGTGATGGCTCCCTGCGCCCCGGTGAACAGGAGGGCGATCAGTTTCGCCCCCTCCCGCATGACGGCATTGCGCGCCTCGCGGGCGGTGATGATCCGGCCGGAAGAATCAGTGAGCTCTAGTCGCAATTGTGCGCGCATCGTACATCCTCAGCGAAAGATGGAATTTTCGTAGTCGGTTACGTCGTAGCTGCCCCCGGCATCCGGAAGCCGGTCGGCACCCATCGTCCCCTCTTCCCGTATCGTCATCGGCAGCACCATCACCAGGCGGTCGCGCTGGTGCTGGACCTCCGACTGCGGCATCATCCGCACCTCCGAATCGATGCCGACGCCACGGAGTTTGCCAACCCCGCTGTTGAGCGAGGCCAGAAGCTGTTCGCGGTCCTCCAGCGCTCTGGCGCGCCGTCCCTCCTGATCTGCGGGGGAGCGCGGCGAGAGCATCGCTGCGGCCGGAAGGCGAACCTCGAACGATGCCGGGCGCGTCTCCAGCCAGCTCATGCGAAGGGTCGCCGCCGGGCTCTGATAGAAGAGGGAATGATTGAACGTAGTCTCATCGTAGCGGCCCTGCTTCAGCAGGAGATCGGCCAGCGCCAGCAGATAGCGGTCCAGACCGGGAGAATCGTAATGTGCTATCGGCAGAAACCACATCAGGTTCTCGCCCCGCACCATCCGGATGGCCTTCGGCTCCGGGTCCACCTGGTTGGGAGACCACGCGCTCCCCGGCACAAGACCGGAGACCGAGCGGAGGCGGCCCGTAACGTCGTCACCTTCAAGATCGGCGGTGACGCCCCCGTCCGGCGTCGGGCGAATCCAGAGCCGCTTGCCGACGGTGATCCTGTCGAGGTAGATGAGCGCCTGCCCGGTGGTGACGTTGACGACTACCGGCGTGCACTCCGGATCGCCCGGCAATCCCACCAGCAGAAACCCGCCGTAGGAATCGTCGAGCCCCTGCTGGTTGACGGTGAACTGGTAGAGAGGCTCCACGCCGCCGG
>JBMDXA010000156.1:0-18745 GCA_048594725.1 Candidatus Kapaibacteriota bacterium | reverse complement strand
TGAACTCCACCGGCGCGCATGAGCTGGCCCACCAGTGGTTCGGCGACCTCGTCTCCCCGCTCGATTTCCGTCATGCCTGGCTGAACGAGAGCTTCGCCACCTTCTGCGAATCGGTCTGGATGGAGGAACTGATGGGATGGGATGCCTATCTGGCGTCGCAGCGGTCGAAAGGGCTGGAGTATATGAACCGGATCTCGCGCAACGAGGGGATCTTCCCCCTGTACGATTTTCCGCGCGCCTCCCCTTCATCCAACTACCCCACCACGATCTATGAAAAAGGGGCTGTGGTGGTGGGAATGCTCCGCTACGAGCTGGGGGATTCGGTCTTCTTCGCGGGCGTCCGGGATTACCTGGCACGCTACGGCTATTCCACCGCCACGACCGATGATCTGCGCAATGTCCTGGAGGAGCACGCGGGACGGCCGCTCGGCTGGTTCTTCAACCAGTGGGTCTATGGCAAGGGATGGCCGGTGGTGGATGTAACCGCACGCGCGGGCGGCGGAGGCCAGACGGTCGTGGATCTGCGGCAGACCCAGGCCGACAGTCTCCCCACATTCGTCAATCTGCCGGTGGAGATAGGGTTCCGCACCGCAGGGGGCGAGATGGTCTATCGAGTGGTCCGGATGAACGAGCGCACCATGTCGGCCGTGCTGGAAGGGATTCCGGAGTTCACCGCAGTCACGGTGAACGAGGGGCCATCCCTTCGCGCGCTGATGAAATCCACGGCGGGGATCTCCAGCGTACCGGACGGAGATGACAGCGGCGCCGGATTTTTCATCAGCCCCAACCCCGCCAGCGGCGATGGCTTTGCCGTGGAGGCGAAGGGCTTCCCCGCCTGCGAGGCTATCGCCTACGAACTGTACAACGCCGCAGGCCAGCGGGTAGCCGCCGGCACCTCCGATTCGTGCCTGTTCACGGTTCCTGCCGCCGGACTGCCCAATGGCTCCTATCTGCTCCGCTGCTCCCTCGGCAGAATCTCGCACGATATGCGGGTGGTGGTGAGCAGATAAACGATTGATGATGATATCCCTATCGCCGGGCCGGGAATTTCTACCCCGGCCCTTTTTTATGCGCATCGCTCCCGCACACCCCGGCAAATAGCAATCCGGAAGAAGAAATGCTCCCGCCCGGATGCTAGGTTTGTACCGTCGTGAAGACAGAGACACTACCAGACTCGTACCTCCGAAAAAATACGCTCCGCCCCCCTGATTGCGCGGCCTGCATACCAGCCGGTTCAAGGCCGTGGTCGTCATAGAAGGGGCCTGCCACCCCAGCAGGCGCTCTATCCCTCCGCATCATCGCTGCGGAGGGCCGTTGCCGTATGTCCTGTGCTGAACACCGCCATCAACGCTACCACACTATCCTTATTCACAGCATTATTCAGGAGATTCATCATGGCAATCTGCGATTGGGGCATCACCATCGATTCCACCGATCTTCCCGACCTCTATGCCCCGCAAACGGTGCAGGAGTTCTATCCCACTCCGGGAGGCATCGACAATCTCGCGCTTTCCTCCACGGACATTTTCCAGATTCCCGGACAGGGAACCTTCACGGTCAATTTCAACGGCTATTTCAGAGTTGCCCGCGAGAATACCGGAGCCAAGGAATGGTCGCAGTTCGGGCCGTTCGTCAATATGCTCGACATGCGCCTGCGCGGTGATTCGCCGGAACTGGGACAGATCACGGTGCGCCTCAACTCCGAAATGGTCTCCACGGGAAAGGTATTTCCGGGCGTGGATAATGACACCGCCGCAAAGTGCGATATCGCCACCGCCGTGCAGTTCGAGATACCGAAGTTCGGCCTGACTCTGTTCAACAAGGTGCCGGTGCTGCTGATGAACGATGCTATCGATTCGGTGCCGCCGGTGGAAGATCCCAACGGAGAGGCCCATATCTACCGGCTGGGTCTGTATGACAAGAAGAAGCCGGACGGGAGGCCGGTTGGATATCTTCTGAGCCTTCGTTATACGGTCGGCAATTATATTACGCTGGAGGAGGCCGAAGAATACCGGAAGTGGTAGGAACAACCGATCTACCTGCCAGCCGGGATAGGAGGTCTGGAACGAATTTTTCATGCGATTGCCCACGCTACATCCCGCCGGAACCCTCCGGAGCGGATTTCCTATGGGCAGCACCGATGCTCTGGTGGTAGCTGACGGGTGCCAGAGCGCCCGCCAGTACCGGTCCCCGGAAGATGCGCCTGCTGGTGCTCCCTCCGGGGACCACCGGAGCCGTACGATACGAGGCATCAGGCCGGATACGAATACAGGCAGCGCGATAGATATGCTGCGGGCCGGAGTGAGGGGGGCATTGAAAAATCAGGTCGCTGATACAGCGGAATAATCGGCTTTCCATACGGGGATTGAACGATCAAGAAATGAACGATAAAGATATCGCCGCGTTTCTAGTGGAATCTCAGGAATTTCGTTCGCAGGGACGAGGCAGGGATGAAATTATAGCTCTCCTTCGCGACCGAGGATGCTCCAAGGTTCAGTCGATCCCGATTATTGCGGAAATATTCGGAATTGGATTATCATCGGCCAAGCAGATCGTTCACAACAGCCCGGCCTGGATGGACGTTAAAAAACGGGATGAACGTTTTCAGGATTCCCTCGATATCGAGCAGCTCACATCGTCAATGGAACATCGCATGCTTCTTCCCTCCCATATCGATCACACCCTGCTGAAACCGGAAAGCACCGACGCACAGATACGAAGACTATGCGAGGAAGCGAGCCGGCACGGCTTTGCATCGGTCTGCGTGATGCCCTATTACGTGCCGCTCGCCGCCGAGACGATGCGGGAACTGGGCTCGCTGGTAGCGGTCTGCACCACGATCGGCTTTCCGAACGGCGCGCACCAGACGGCGGTGAAGGCGGCCGAGGCGCGTCATGCGCTGGAGGACGGGGCACGGGAGCTGGATATGGTGATGAATGCGGGGGCGATGAAATCGGGACACCCGCTGATCGTGGAATCGGATATCCGCGCGGTGGCCGAGGTAGCGCATGCCGGCGGGGCCATCCTGAAGGTGATCCTGGAAACCGCGCTGTTGAGCGACGATGAGAAGCGCCTCGCCTGCGAGCTGGCGGGCACCGCCGGAGCGGATTTCGTGAAGACCTCCACCGGGTTTGCCGGCGGCGGCGCAACCGTGGAGGATATCCGGCTGATGCGTGCGGCCTCGGCCCCGCACGTGCGGGTAAAGGCTTCCGGCGGCATCCGCGATCATGCAACGGCGGTGGCGATGATAGAAGCGGGGGCCGATCGTATCGGCACAAGCTCCGGGGTGGAAATTTTCGATTTGCGATGTTAGAGTTTCGATTGCTATCCGGGAAGCCTGTCCGGCCCGAATACATCACGGGAAGCCGCGAAGGCGCAAAGAAACGCCAGGAAGAAGATGCGTTACCCCTTTCTTCTCTTCGCGATTGTTGCGTCTCTGCGGCTTCCCGTGAAATTCCCCCTGCGAGCCCGTGAATGCTATTCGCATCCGGCGATTACCTGTGCCCTGTACGACAGAGCCGCCGGGGTACAAGGAGAACAGGTTCTCGTTGCGCCCCGGCGGCTCCGCCTGACGATCTTCTTGCGGGACCGGTACCGGCTTCTTACTCCGGAAATATCCGGCGATGGCTCGAAAGGTAGTTCTCCACCTCCTCGTTGACCAGCTTCCAGAGCGCGCTGAGCACCATCGCGTCATCAAGGTAGCCGAGACCGGGGATGAAATCCGGCGTCAGGTCGGTGGGGAGGACGAAATACAGAAGCCCGGCGGCGATCAGCGCCAGCGTCTTCGGGGGAACCTTGTACTCGCGGTCGCGGATCATGCTATAGAGCGTGCTTACCCGGTCGAGCATCGTGTTGATCCACTTCACTCCATCCTCCAGCGAGCCCAGATTCTTCAGATTGAAGCCGGCGAGCTTCTTCGGCACCGAGCGCTCCAGATCCTCGATATCCTTCCGGTCAACCCCCTCGGCATCCTTCAGCAGCTTTTCCTTGAAGAACGTCCCGGTGCTGCGCTCGTTGGGATCGACGTTGATCTCTCCGGCGTCGGCGCCATTGCCATTGCTATGTTCTGAGGTCGTCATAGTTCGAAGTGTGTATGTATTCGGTCGGTTCGGTGCTCCCGGCGCTGCAACCGCTGCCACATCCGGTGACGGGGCAGCGGCTTATGCTCTACCACTGGCAGTCCCCATCGCGAAAACGGGCGACATAGCTTTCGTAGTTGACCGCTCCCTGTGCAACGGCCGCACGCTCATCGTCCGTGAGTTCACGGATCACCTTTGCCGGTACTCCAGCAACTAGCGTGCCTTCGGGCACCTGAAATCCCTCGCGCACCACCGACCCGGCGCCGATCAGGGCATTGTTTCCCACCACGGCCCGGTCCAGCACCTTCGCCCCCATCCCCACCAGCACCCTGTCGCCGATGGTGCAGCCATGCAGAACGGCGCTATGCCCCACGGTAACATCCTCGCCGATATTGAGCGGATGCCGTTTATGGGTGACATGGCACATCGTAAGATCCTGGATATTGGTGCGGCGGCCGATGCGGATGTAATGCACATCCCCCCGTATCACCACATTGAACCAGACCGATGCCCCCTCGGCGATCTCCACATCGCCGATGATGCGTGCGCCGGCGGCGATAAAGACACTCGGATGAATTCCGGGGCTGTGCCCCTCGAACGACATGATCGTGATATCGGTGCGCGTTGCTGGATCGAGCATGAGAGATACGATATTGGATTGACGGAGAAGACCGGGAGGCCGGGAAACCGAAATTAGCCCCGGGATCTTCTCCGCGCCACATTCTTTTTACGGCTATCCGCTCACCGGCCGCACTCCCCCCGCTTGGATGTTCGCAGGGGGTCGCAAAGAAGAACCACAGGACAACGGAGCCCGGGAGAAGAGCATACCTTAAGTACCTGGGAGAACGTTTTCTGACATTCTTCTTCGGCCTTGTCGCGGAGTTCGACTCCGCGACCCTGGCTGCTACCACCTCGCACGGAGTAAAACTCCGCGCGAACAGTACCGGGGATCTCGGAAAACATATCTGTAGGTACTTGAGAACCCCGCCCACGCCTCTCCCCTCACTTCTCCAGTATCCCCTCCACGGTGCTTCGCTGGGGGCCGACCAGTTCCGTGCGGAGGCGTTCCAGCATGGAGCGCAGCTCGGCATCCAGGTGGCTGCGCGCGGCACCGGCGGCGGTGGAACGAATGATCGCGGATGATTCCCGCAGGCCACGGACGATGGCGTCACGAACCTTCGGGGTGATGGTATCGAGCTTGCCCAGAACGTAATAGGCCTGCACGCGCGTATCGGTGTTGTACAGCGGCAGGGTATAATCGCTCACATCGTCGGCAAGGGAAGTATAGCCGCCGGAGAGCACGGCCCCCAGCCATTCCAGGGCAAGGCGGTCGCGACGGCCGCGCATCCCCTTCATCCCCCGCAGGGCCGGCTCCAGCCCGCTGGTATCGGTCACGGCCAGCATGCCGAGCACCGAGGCCACCACCGCATAACTGCTATCGCCGAGAAGCGGCCGCAGAAGCCGCGCCCGCTCGCTCTTCGACGCGATGAGATAGGAGTTCTCCACCGCAGCGCTCCGTACCGTCACGGAGGTATCGCGCAGCCCGCGTCCGATCACATCGATCATCACGAGCGAATCGAGCATCGACGCCTTGTTGACGATCGCCTCCCGGACGAACGGAGCCGGCTCCCGCTCCAGCAGCTTCAGGAGCGCCAGCGAACGCCGTCTCTGGTCGCCGCGCGGCCCCTTCAGCGTTCTGTCGGCCGAGGCCAGCTCCTCTACCGCCAGCATCCGGTCGATGCTCCTATCGGCCATCAGCTGCGCCACAAGCTCATCGCTGGCGCGGGGAAACTCCACGGTCTTGAGGATGGCATCGCCGGCATCGAAGATGACATAGGCCGGCTCCTCGCCAAGCTGGAAGGTGAAGGTCTCATCCTCCTTCTCCACCTGGATGGTATCGCGCACGATCCCCCCTCGCATATGAAACTCCAGCGGGACCGGCATGCGGAACAATCCGGTCATCGGATCGCGGTTCTGCGCCTGCCGCACGCGCAGCGAGAGCGTCCCTTTCGACCAGCTTTTATCCACCCGGTATTCCGGATGTCCGGCCTTGTAGATCCACTGCTCGAAGAACCAGCCCAGATCGGAGCCGGTGGCCTCGTTGAACGCGGCTTTCAGGTCATCGGTCTCCACAAGGCCATAGGAGTGGCGTTCCAGGAAGATGCGGTTGGCCCGCCAGAACGCCTCCTCCCCGACGATCCGGTTCAGCATATGCAGCACGCGGGAGCCGCGCTGGTAGATATTGACCGTCACGTTATCCCCGAGCGCCAGCGGATTGCGCCCGCGCACCCCCTGCGACTGGATTCCCAGCGCGCCGTTATCGTACATCTCCTCCAGGAAGACATCCTCGCCATAGCGATAGCCTCTGTATCGCGCCGCCAGATAGGTGGCATAGCTTTCATGCAGCCAGAGATGCCCCCAGTGGCGGTTGGTGATAAGATCTCCATACCACATATGCGCCGCTTCGTGCGCGATCACCCCGTCGGGATTGTAGTCCAGCAGGCCGCGCTCGTCCACCAGCACATAGTCGTTCAGCGTGGTGGCCGTGGTGTTCTCCATCCCTCCGAACATGAAGTCGGCGATGGTGATCTGGGAATACTTGTTCCAGGGATAGGGAACCCCCAGGAGGGTGCTGAGGTAGCGGATGGCATCGGGAGTGCGGGAGAAGGTGGGCATCACCCGTTCCGGCATCTCCGGGTAGGTCCAGTACTCCAGCGGAATCCCGTCCACGGTATCGTGCGTGACCATGAACTCGCCGGCGGCGAGCATGATCAGATAGGTGGAATGGGGTTTCTCCATCCGGTAGTGCCAGACCGACGTACCGGAATCGGTGCCGGGCCCGCCCGAGATGAGACGTCCGTTGGAGAGCGCCTTCCACCCGGCCGGAACGGTGGCCCGGATCTCGGTGGTGGTGCGGTCATCCGGATGATCGTAGATCGGCACCCAGAAGTGGTTGTCCTCCTCCTCCCCCTGCGTCCAGATCTGGTTGCGCTTCAACGGCATCAGCGAGTCCGGCTGGATGAAGTACAGTCCCTTGGCAGGAGATACCGTGTACTCGATCCTCACGCTCATGGTGTCGTTCTTCCGGGAAGAGGGGATGTAGATCGCCAGAGTCTCCCCCGTATGCCTGTAGCGCGCGGGCGCGCCATCCACCATAACGCTCCGGAACCCCATGTTCTCGGCGGCATGCAGTTCCAGCGCCCCGGAGGTTCCCCCGAGCCAATGGATGCTATGCTCCACCGACCCGATGACGAGCTTCTTCGGAAGATCGAACCGTACATCGATCGCCACATGGAGCAGATCGTAGCCGTGAGATGCCCCCTCCGGCTCCCCGCTCCGGCTACCGGAGCCCGGCTGTGCATGGGCGGCGACCGTGGAGATCACAAGGGGGAGAAGAATCCGGAGAATAGGGCTCATGAACGGCAGATGATTACTACGGCGAACGATCGGAAAAGGACGTGGACCAGCAGAACGAGGCCCATACAAGGGCAATAAAACAAAATCGCCGGTATCCATCATGGGTACCGGCGATTAATCTTGAAGAGCCACCACTCGGACTTGAACCGAGGACCTGCTCATTACGAATGAGCTGCTCTACCACTGAGCTATGGTGGCAGTCGCGCTTACAAGGACTGCAAATCTACATCCGGCGACGGCGCTGCGCAAGATGGAATCTGGTTTTGAGATACAATTTCACAACCGCCAATCTGCGCGAATCTTGGTGGGGGGATTTTTGGGAGCTTCTGCGGGATCGTAGAGGCTGGGATGAAATCTTCGCGAATCTTTTTTGTACCGGCGGGTTTTCGTCGCGATGATCGCGGCGTTGTACGGCGGATCGTGGTGGGGGATTCCTGGGAGCTTCGGCGGGATCGTAGAGGATGAGATGCAATCTTCGCGAATCTTTTTTTGTACCGGCGGGCTTCCGGCGCGATGTGCAGGGTGTTGTAGGATCGTCAGGGACGGGGCGGGCGTATGGCAATCATGAATGGCGATCATGAGCGGTCGGGCTGCCATCCCATAGCGCAGTCCCGTAGAGGAACCACGTTGAAATCCGCTCTGAGTGCCTGCGGATAGGTTTTCCGGGATGCGTATTCCGGAATACGTTGTCGCGGAGTTCTACTCCGCGACGCCTGCTAATAGTGAGGTGGTTGGAGTCAACTCCGAGCAAACGGGAAACGGACACGCTCCACCAGGATATCGCAGGGAACGTTCTCCCAGGTACGTAACCGGCCGCGGTCCCCCAGCCGCAGTGCACCTACGTTCGTTCGTAGACCACCTTCCCTCCCACGATCGTCATCGCCGCCTGCGTGGCGGCATCGAAGGGGTCACCGTCCAGGACGGTGATGTCGGCATCATAGCCGGGTGCCAGCCGGCCGCGGCGGTGGGTGCCCGGAATGCCGAGAGGGGCCAGGGAGGTATAGGCGGCAAGAGCATCCTCCCGCGAGATCGCCTGCCGGGCGTACCAGGGTCCGGCTCCCGGAACCGGCTCCCGGAAATGATAGGCGCGAAGGCCGGCGAGCGGATCGGCGCTTTCGACAGGAAAATCGGAGCCGCCAAGTACGGGAACGCCGAGCTGGCACATCGACTCCCAGCCGTACGCATACGCGCAGCGCGCGGGGCCGAGCCGTGATTCGGCCATGACCGCATCGCTGGTGCAGTGGATCGCCTGCATGGCCGGAATCACCCCGAGCGAGGCGAAGCGCGGCACATCATCCGGATGCACGATCTGCGCATGCTCCACCCGCAGCAGCGCCTCGGGATACCGCTCGCGGAGCCTCCGGTACGCATCCAGCACCAGCCGGTTGGCGCCATCGCCCACGGCGTGCGTTGCCACCGCAAATCCCCGTCCGGCCGGCGGAGCGGCAAGTGCCTCCAGTTCCGGAGCGCTCAGCAGTTGCAGGCCGCAGGTATCGGCGGCATCGCTGTACGGCTCCAGCAGCAGCGCCCCGCGCGAACCGAGAGCTCCATCGGCGAAATATTTCACGCCGGCCAGATGCAGGTTCGGCGCCACCGTGCCGGGATCGGGAAACGCCCGCCACTCCTCCTTCTGCGCGGCGAGAAACACCTGGCAGCGCAGGTTCATCCCTCCTCCCTCGGCGGCTCGTATCATCCCCTCCATCCGCTCCGGCTCCACATTCATATCATGCACCTCGGTGATGCCCAGCCGGAGGCATTCCTGCACGCTCCACTCGATCCAGCGCCGCTGCTGGTCGGGGGTGGGCTTCGGGGTGGCCCGCTCGGCCAGCGCCATTGCATTGTCGATCAGGATGCCGTTCGGGCTCCCATCCTCCCCCGCCACCACGCGCCCCCCTTCCATCTCCATTACCTCGATCCCGGCCGCACGCAGTGCAGCGGAGTTCAGCCATGCCATATGGCTATCGATCCGGGAGAGCATAACCGGATGATCCGGCACGAGGCTATCGAGATCGCTCTTATCCGGCATCTCCCGCACGTCCCACTCCTCCTGGTTCCAGCCGAAGCCGAGAATCCACTCCCCCTTCGGAGTTGCCGCGGCGCGGCTGGCGGTGCGCCGGGCACATTCGGCGGCCGATCCGGCACCCTGCAGCACCACACGGCTCGCCATCAGCCCCAGCCCTATCAGATGACAATGGGTATCGACCAGTCCGGGCACCAGAACGGCCCCGGAGGGGAGCGCCAGCTCGGCACCATCGATGAACAGGCGCGGTCGCTCGGCAACGGCCGCCGATTCGATACGGCCGCCACGGACATGAAGGACGAGATGCTGCATGGGAGGAACCTTGTTGCATGAGGGGACATCATATGCCGGGCAAATATACGAGCGCCGGGAGAGTAACGGCGGGGCCCGCCTGAAGTATCCGGGGTACCGGAACCCACCTACTCCCAACCACAGCCGCACGCGGCTATACTACCTGAAGCGGATCTCAATGGAGTTACGCCTTTTCAGAGCAGGAAGAATGGGCCGCTCCTACAGGGCTTCCGGAGAAAATACGGGCGCCTTTTCTACACACAGGCAACGCCTATAGGTGTTGCCTCTGGGGGCCACGACAGATTAACCACCATAGTGAAATCCGCTCTATGCGCCGCACAGGGAATGCGGCATCAGCCGGCCTTGAATTCGAGATGATCGTATGCATCCACGGTCCGGAGGTTATGGTGTACACGGTCGAAAAAGCTCTGCTGCCCCGGCGTGAGATTATCGAAATCGAATTTCTTATGGCTGAAGATATAAAGCTGGAGATCGCGGTAGCGGAGGAACTGGGGAATGGTGGAGAACCAGAACGGATCGATCCGGTTATGCTCCTGGTAGCCGTCCATGAAATTCGGAAAGAATTCCCCCACAAATTCCTTCTGGGCATCCTTCTGATCGGCTGGGATAGCGAGGAGAGCATAATAGATGGGGATGACGATATCGAAGATGAACCAGTAGTAGGAAGCATCATCGAAATCGAACGCGATAAGTTCCCCCTGATGCAGAAAGAAATTCCCGGGATGAAGATCGGTGTGGATAAGACCGTAACTATCGCGATCAGACGGCAGCCCCCGCAACCACTCCCTGTACTGTGCGGCGATCCTGCGCGGCTCCTCCTGCAACTCCGGGAGATGGCGGCCGGCATCGAGAAGATCGTCATCGGCCCAGCTGTGGCGGCGGATGGCCGGATCGGACGGAAGATAGTTCTTGGTATGCGCGTGCATCATCCCGGTGATGCGTCCCCAGCTTCTGAACAGCTCCCGGTTCCACTCCTCCGAATTCCGCTTCACATGCTCCCCCGGTGCCCAGTCGAACGCGGTGGCGATAAAGGAGGAGCCATCACTGGCGGTGATGGTCCGCACGAACTCCCCGTTGCCGGAGAGCACCGGGCGGATGACATTGACCCCATGACGGTGCAGATAATCGATCCACTCCAGCTCCCCCCGCACCAGATCGGGAGTGCGGTGGGTGCTATGGGTCAGGCGGAGCACCAGCCGGCGACCCTGCGAGCGGAATGTATAGACGAAATTCTCCACCTCGCCGAGAAGCTCCATATCACCGGCCGTGCCGTCCCAGAATCCAGCGGCCTGCGCCAGATATTCCGGCCGCAGAAGTTCCACAACTGCTTTCTCCATATGCGCACATCATTATTCCATGAATTAAAATCCGGGGGCGGCCTCCAGCCCTCCGGAGCGAAACCCGGGCTCCCATTCGTACCAACCGGGCGGCAGGTTGCAGATGCCGTTGCAGATGCCGTTGCAGATGCCGCAGCATATCCCGGCGCAGAGCATGACGCCCCTCCCTCGCACGCACTGGCGGCCTGGCAGCTCATGCCACCTATGCGCTCGTGTGCCCGGAAATCACCTGCGACAACATCTCTTCTTTTTGCAATAACGGCTTCCGGGGGCAGTTCCGTATATATTCTCAGAACGCATCGATATAATGGCGGATCTCCGGCTGGCCCCCGCTCCCGGTAACGTAATCGATGGCGACCACATCGAACCGGATGCTCTCGCCGGCCAGGCCATTGATATAGATGAACCCTTCGGCCACCTTCCGTATCCCCCGCCGCTTCGACGGGGTAACCGATTCCTCCGGCAGACCGAAGCCGTGCGAGCGGCGCGCCTTCACTTCCACGAAGACATAGATATCGCCGTCGCGCATCACAAGATCTATCTCCCCGGCTCTGCCGAAATGAAAATTCCGCTTGAGGAGCCGGTAGCCGCGAGCAAGCAGATAGCGCAGCGCCATGCCCTCGTGGGCCGAACCATCGGCGCGGCGATTGCGTTCCGTATCGTCCTTCATTGATCGCCTCCTGATGTGCTGGTGCAACGCTTCCTATATAGCATCCGGCCACCACATGGTGCAAAACCTTTCTTCCGGCCTCGCTGCCTGTTGCTGCCGGAAACGGCCACAGATCCGGTTCCGGCGACTGGAGCGCATTGCGTTGAGATGGGCCAGATACTTCTTGTGGCATTGCCGCACTGGTGGTTTATTAGCCGGACTGTATACGTTCCAGGCAGCAACCTGCTACGATTCCCTCATCGATGAACCGTTCATGAGCATATTTATCGACACTGCCGACGAGCAGAGTTCCAACGCTGAAGATTGTCTGACAGGAGGAGGCGAGATGGGGGCGCTGATGCGCTCGCTCGACTGGTCCGATACCCCCGTCGGAGCGGTGGAGAGCTGGCCGCAGAGCCTTCGCACCGCCGTGAGCATCTGCCTGGGCTCGCGCCATCCCATCGAGATATGGTGGGGTCCGCAGTACGTCCGATTCTACAACGACGCCTATCGTCCCATTCTCGGAGCCAATAAACACCCGCAGTTTCTGGGACGCCCCGGACGGGAATGCTGGGGGGAGATCTGGGATGAGATAGGCCCGATGCTCGACAGCGTGATGGAGACCGGCAACGCCACATGGTCGGAGGATTACCCGCTGATGGTGACCCGCAACGGCTATCTGGAGGAGACCTATTTCACCTTCTCGTACGGTCCGTTGCGGATAGAGACGGGAGCGGTGGGGGGGATTTTCTGCGCCTGCACCGAGACCACCGGCCGGGTGCTGGGGGAACGGCGGCTCCGCACGCTTCGCGATCTGGCATCGCGTTCGGCCGAGGCCAAGGAAATCACCGAGGCGTGCCGCCTTGCGGCCGATGCGCTCGCCATCAATCCGCACGATATCCCCTTTGCGCTCCTGTATCTGATCGACGAGAACGGAACCGAGGCGCGGCTGGCGGCATCGGTACGGATGGAGCCGGGGAGCGAGGCCGCCCCTCGCTCGATCCACCTGGATCAGACGGGGCATTCCGCACAGGGATGGCCGCTGGGGCGCGCCGTAGAGAGCGGCCGGGAGGAACTGCTGGAGGATCTGGCCGAACGGTTCGGGCCGATGCCGGGGGGCGCCTGGCCGGAATCATCGCACAGCGCACGGATTCACCCCCTTGTGCTGCGCGGCCGCTCGCAGGCAACCGCCGTGCTGATAGCCGGCATCAATCCCCGCAAGAAGTTCGATCAGGAGTATGGAACCTTCCTGGATATGATGGCCGAGCAGATCACCAGGGCCATTGCCGACGCGTTCTCCTATCAGGAGGAAAAGGAGCATGCCGCCGCACTGAGCGAGCGCGAGCGGATAGAGCGCACCCGCCTTACCAATGTCTTTATGCAGGCTCCCGCCTTCATCGCCGTGTTGCAGGGTCCGGAGCATGTCTTCGAGCTTGCCAATCCCCCCTACTACCAGCTTATCGGCCAGCGCGAACTGATCGGGAAATCGGTGCGCGAAGCGCTGCCGGATATCGCCGGACAGGGGTTCTACGAGATCCTCGACGAGGTCTATCGCACCGGCAAACCGTTCATCGGCAACGATGTGCGGATACTGCTTCAGAAAGATCCCTCCGAACCCCAGGAAGAGTATATCATCGATTTCACCTATCAGCCCCTGGTCGCCAGCGATGGCAGCAGCACCGGCATCTTCGTGCACGGCATCGACCTGACACAACGGAAACGGGCCGAGGAGGAACGCTCACGGCTGCTGATGCTGGAACAGGCCGCGCGCGAGGAACTGGAACTCCAGCGCGACCAGCTCTCGCAGACCAATCTGGAGCTGATCGCCACCAGCGAGGTGCTCCGCACCCAGCAGGAACGCCAGGCCGTGGTGGTGCGCTACCTGCGCGGCACCAACCGCGCGGCCGCCCTTCTGACGAAAGCGGAATCGGTGGCGGAGATCGTCGATGGGGTGGTGGGAACCTTGAACAACGAGTTCCGGGCGAGCGCCTGCGGCATCTGGCTGGCCTCGCCGAACGGGCGCATCCTCCATCTGGCCGGCGAGCGCGGGTTCTCCGGTCTCCCCACCCGGTCGTTCGAGCCGGAGATCGAGGTGACGCTTCACCCCTACAAGATCGGCTGGGTGGCCCGCTACAAGCGCCCCTTCGTCAGCAGCGATATCGCCGAGGATGTGCATTTCGACCGGCAGTGGGTGGTAGAGAACAGGATCGTAAGCGCCGCGGTGCTGCCGCTGCTGTTTCAGGAGGAGCTGCTGGGAGTGATGGTCGCGTGCTTCACCGAGGAGCTGCCGCTGGAGGCAAGCGAGGTGCTTGCCACGCTGGCTTCGGTGACCTCGGCCAGCCTCGGGACCGTGCGTGGGCAGGAGGAACGGAAGGAGGAATAAGCCGGCATCCGGAAGAGCATCCCGGGCAACAACGCAACGAGAGAAGAGGCCGTACGAGTGCTTCTTCTCTCGTTTTTCTCTCTAGCGTTTCTTCACGCTCTTTGCGGCTCTGGGCGATTGCTTCGGCCACCGGCAAGATTCTCCGGAGCGATCATCGCCATCGCTGCTCGCCTCTTCCCCTCTGCTACCGCACCACGATCATCCTCAGCGTCCGCACGCAGCTTCCGGCCACCACGCGGCAGAAATAGGCCCCGGCCGGCAATGATGCCGTGGAAAATACGATCTGGCTCTCCCCCGCTCCCAGCGCCCTATCGAGCACCGGACGCGCTACGAGGCGCCCGCGCATATCGAGGATCTCCAGGCCGATACGTTCCTCGTCCGGTAGGGTGATCCGTAGCGTTGCCTCTTGCCCCGTCACGGGGTTGGCCGCCAGAAGTGCCTCCATCCCCGGCGACTCCATCTTCTCATCCCCAACCGCCACCACCGGCGGATGCAGGATCATCCCTCCGGGATATCCGTACGCATTGTGCCAGCCGTAGCCATAGACGCTCAGACCGAAGGGGACCGAGGCATGCACCGTGTGTAATCCCGGCTCCACCTTGATATGAGCATATCCGTATCCGGTTCCGGAGATCGGCATAAGAGCAGCAGGAGAGAGCGGAGCACCGTCCAGAACGAGCGTTTCGCGAGCGCTGTACGGGATCACCACGGTGATGTAATGCAGCGAGAAGTCCGGCACCGCGAAGCTCTCCACGCGGTACAGCGTATCGAACTGCAACTCCGGAGGAACCAGCATCATAAACGGGTCGCCGATACTGTCCGCCGGAGAAGAGGGGCCCGCGGGTAAGGGACTGGAGGGATGAAACTGCGCCACCAGCACCGGTCTGCTGGCGGTAAGATAGGCCCCTTGCTCCAGCGGCATCTGGTAGACATCCCCCCGGCCGATGGTTTTCACCAGCTGCCCGCCGATCTTCAGATCGGTCCCATCCTCGGCGGCCACCACCCGCACAAGCTCCGGCCTCATCACCGTCTGGTTCGGCATGAAGGTCGGCGCCAGATGGAATCCGGTTCCCCAGGAACGGACCGGAGGAAGCTGCTCCACAAGATAATTGAGTCCGGTTACGGTATCGTACGGGACATTGGCCCGATGATGCCCGCCATACACCACCACCGGCTTGCTGGCGGTGATGATGCTTCCGCTGACATCATAGGGACCGGTTGCCCGGCGGATATACATCTCTCCCCGATTCAGCATGACGCTGAAGCTGCCCCCATCGGCCGAAGGCGCGTCATCCACCCTGGTGGAATCCTCCGTGGCGATGACCGCGCACTGCGACTGGAGATCGGAAGCCGAGGGAACCCGCCAGGGAGGGGAATTCGGGTAGCCGAGAACCACGTACTCGGTCCCGAGAGCCTCCGTGGGAAGCGCAAGGAATGCATCGCCATCAGTGGGCTGCGTCATCAGGGCATAGACGGAGACATCGTCATCGAACAGGAGATGCACCGTGCCGCTATCGAGGAATGCGGTTTCGGTACGGCTGGGATTCACACGCACGCCCTCGCCCAGCACCAGCCGTAGCGGCACTTCGGGACTGGGAATCGCGATTTCCTCCCGGCGTCCGGTGCGGGTATAGGATACCGTTCCCCGGGTGGGCCTGTCGGCCACGATCGTCAGAATGAATTTCTCGCCGGGGCCGATGAACACGCCCGGCATGAACCCCACCCAGAACTCCTTCCCCCGCGAGGATGGCCTGTTCTGGGCGGACAGATGAGGAGAAAGCAACGGAAGAATAGCGGCGGCGAACCAGAGGATCGCGATGGTGCAAGGGCGGAAGAATCGAGGCGCGGACATGCATCAGCTCCGAATTGATAACACCGGATAATGAAATTCCCACATGCTTATGCCGCGCCGTGACATGAACATGCGGGAATATAGAAACCGGAACGGTAGTGCTCAAAGCAAAAACAGGGGAAACGCGCCCCGGCAGCAGTGCCGCGGTCACTCCCCCGGCACCGCCATGTAATAGCGTCCGGAGGCATCCATCCCCCAGATCTCCTGGACCTCGCCGGCATCGTTGACTCGCGCCTTCATGTAGAAGGTGGCGCCGTTGGAGGCGGTACGCGTTTCCATGAACGTATAGGGACGGTTCGGATCACCGGAGAGGGGACGTATCACATAATCGAGCGTGTACTCCTTGCCGGAGCAGTCCACCCCCCATGCGGCCTCGATGCAGCCGGTATCCATATCCACGATCTTGACGGTATAGGCGTTGGCGAAACCGTTGCTGCAGGTGATATAATGAAAAAACGGCTGAAGAGTTTTCGCGGATGCCCCCTGCACCATCATCAGAGCCGCCAGAAACAGCGGGACCATTCTGATAGAACTGTTGCTCATAACAATGAACAGTGATAAAAGTGAATGTTTGCACGGACGCATCAGACGCCGGATGCATACGGCAGCAAGCCATCATGCCGGACACCGCCAGCAGACCGCAGAACAAACGCGGTCCGGTGGAGGCCCCTCCGCGAGGGGGCAGGCCCCCCGCCTTCCTCATCCTGCCAGCCGGTCTGGCTACCAGATGGTCATGACCGTCTTCTCCCAGAAGATGCCATCGGCATCACGCCCCCACATCCCGGTGATGTTCCCATTGTCGTCCACATTGAACCTGATCCAGTCCCCGCTCTGGCCGGTATGCTCGAAGGCTCCCCGATGGTTCGGATCGCGCGGGAGGATCATGATGGGGCAGTGGTCCTTCCAGATCGTCCCCTCGCAATTGGTCCCCCGCATCGAGGTCACCCGCCCGGATCTGTCGTCGATCGTGGTGACGATGATCCAGGTGCCCCCGCCCGGGCAGGGGCCGGTATCATAGACCACCCGCGCCCGCAGCGGCAGAGCCGCGGCCGCAAGGAGAAGCGCGGTGACCAGGGATGTCTTGCAGATATTCATCGATTCCTCCGTTGTGAGGGATATTAAAGAGAGACCAGGGAAAGAACCTCGGAGCCGCTTCCCGAACGGCTCTGTTGTATCGGACCATGGGAAACAGAGACCGGATACCGCCCATGAATATACGGCAAGATAATCGACCTACATCTACGACGGTAGTACATCTTTGTGTACCCTCCCCTCGGCGGGTACCTATCTGGCTACGCATGGGAGCGCCGGGAGCGGCCCCGCCCGTAGCCGCGATGCAGGAGGCCCGGGGGCTCCGGGCAACAAAAAGGGGATGTGCCGAGCACATCCCCCTGATATTCCATCCCTGTATTCCATCATCGACCGCCGGAAGGGCGTTCCCTAGCCATTCACCAGCCGCAGGAACCGTCTCTTCCCCACCTTCAGCACCGCCTCCGGCAGGGGCTGGTAGATATGATTCACGTCGTCTATCTTCTCGCCATCTATCGAGACGCCTCCCCCCTGGATCAGGCGCTTGGCCTCCCCCTTGGACGGGGCCATGCCGGACTCCACCATCACATCGATCACCGTTTTGGCGGAGTTCACCACATGATGCTCCATATGCTCCGGGGCATCCTTCTTGATGAAGACGCGGTCGAACTCCTCCTCGGCCTTCTGTGCAGTTCCCTCGCTGGTGTAGCGGGCAACCACCTCGCGGGCAAGGCGGCGCTTGGCATCGCGCGGATGCAGATCGCCGGAGGCCAGTTTCTCCTTGATCGCCTCGATCTCCGCCGGGGAGTAGAAGAGGGTGTACTTGAAGTAGGTAGCCATCACCTCGTCCGGGATCGAAAGGAGCTTGCCGTACATATCGTTCGGGAAGTCGTTGAGCCCCACATAATTGCCGAGCGACTTGGACATCTTGTCATGCCCGTCGGTCCCCACCAGCAGCGGCGTGGTGACGATCACCTGCGGCTGCATGCCGTAGCTGCGCTGGAGATCGCGTCCCACCAGGAGATTGAACTTCTGGTCGGTCCCTCCCAGTTCCACATCCGACTTGATGGCGACCGAATCCATGGCCTGCGCCAGCGGGTAGAGGAATTCATGCACGGAGATCGGCGTCTCCGCGTTAAACCGCTTGTGGAAGTCATCCCGCTCCATCATCTGCGAAACGGTATAGCGGGAGGCGAGCTGGATAACATCGGAGAAGCTCATCGTGCCGAGCCACTCGGAATTGTAGACCATCCGGATCAGCGTGGAGGAGAGGATCTTGGTGGCCTGTTCGAAGTAGGAACGGCCGTTGCGCTGGGTCTCCTCGATGGTGAGCGCCGGGCGGGTCTTGGAGCGCCCGGTGGGATCGCCGATCATGGCGGTGAAATCGCCCACGATGAGGATGGCCTGATGCCCGAGATCCTGAAAGTCGCGCATCTTCTGCAGCACCACCGCATGCCCGAGATGAAGATCGGGGGCGGAGGGATCGGCGCCGAGCTTCACGTTGAGCGGCACGCCGGCCGTGGGCGGGCGCGCGAGCTGGTGGGGCCGCTCTAGTTGCGGTAATACATCCACGGGCCCGCGCCGGCGAAGATCCATCTGCTCATTGACGGAGGGAAACTTCGAGTTCGACATGATGTATGTGGGCGGCCTTCGGCCGCAGGGCTTAG
>JBMDXA010000155.1:0-13329 GCA_048594725.1 Candidatus Kapaibacteriota bacterium | reverse complement strand
GCTGAACATCTCGCAGCACGCCAATGTGATGCCCCACGAAAAACCGGTGGTGGCCGGCGCGGGAGCTACCGCATGAGCGCGCTCCGCATTCTGTTCGCCGCCGGCGGAACCGGCGGGCATATCTTCCCGGCCCTTGCGGTGGCCGAGCGATGCCGGAAGCTTCATCCCGATCTGGAGATCGAGTTCGTGGGAACGCGCGGGCGTCTGGAGGATAAGGTGATCCCCCGTGCGGGCTACCGGCTGAACCATCTCTGGATAAGCGGGTTCCAGCGGAATCTGTCGCTGCAGACCCTGATGCTGCCGCTGAAGATCGGGACGTCGATCGCGCAGTCGGTGGCGCTGCTGAACCGCTTCCGTCCGGATGCCGTAGTCTGCGCCGGGGCCTATGTCAGCTATCCCATCGGCCTGATGGCCGCGATACGCGGGATACCGCTGGTGCTGATGGAATCCAACGCGCTCCCCGGACTGGTGGTGCGCAAGCTGGCTCCTCGCGCCTCGGCGATACATGTGGCGTTCGAGGCCACGCGCGATCACCTGAACGGACTGCCGGTTGCTGTGAGCGGCAATCCGGTGCGCGAGATCTTTTTCGAGCCGCAGAACCGCGCCGAAGCGCGCCGTCACTTCGGGCTCGATCCCGCCAGGCCGGTGCTCTTCGCCTTCGGCGGATCGCTCGGCGCCCGCTCCATCAACACCGCGCTCGATGGCATCATCGAGCGGCTGCTCTCAGAGGGAGTGCAGGTGATAGGGCAGACCGGTACCAGCTCTGCCGGTGGCGAGCGGCGCGAGCCGGGGTTGTATCGCTCCACCTTCATTCATGAGATGGAGAAGGGATACGCCGCCGCCGATCTGGTGCTGGCGCGCGCCGGTGCAACCACCATCGCCGAGCTGGCGGCCGTGGGGAAGGCATCGGTTCTCGTTCCGCTTCCTACCGCTGCCGACGATCATCAGAGGGTGAACGCCGAGGCGGCCGAAGCAGCAGGCGCGGCGCGAATGTTGCTGGATGTTGAGCTCGGTACAAAGCTCCATGAAACGATCTCCGCACTTCTTGCCGATCCGGTTCATCTCGATGAGATGGGATTGCACGCGGCGGCACTGGCGGTTCCGGATGCCGACAGAAAGATCGCCGGGAGCATACTGGAGCTTGCAGGCCGCCGGAGGTAGTTGCTCCTCCTGCGCAATTCATCGGGGAATGCGACCCGTCAATCCTGACGACCATGCAGACAGAGACCTTCAGGCATAGGCTCGATGTGTACTACCTCGCCACGATCGGCTATGGGGTTACGCTGGCGGCGTATACGATAGTGCGGGGGACGCTTATCGGCGACACCTTCTCGGTGGTATGGCAGGACCCCATCGTCTACCTGCTTGCGATCTGCGCGGTGATCGCTCTGGTGTCGCTAGTCGTTGCGGCCGTTTCCGGACGCCGCATCACCGTCAGCAGCGAGGAACTGCGCTTCAACACGCGCTTCCGCGAGCGGGTGTTCCGTCCGGATGAGATCGAGTGGGTGGGCTTTCGCCGCGAGCGCTCCCTGCGCGAAGGGAAGGGGCATCCCCTTATCCGCATCAAGCTCCGCCGCCGCCGCCGCCCGATGCGGCTTCGTCCGGGGGGCTTCGAAGGAAGCCGCGAGCTGACCCTTGCGATCCGTGATTTCGCGCAGGCCAACGGCATACAGATGTGGGTGGGAAAGCGCCGTGGCGCCGATGGCGCAACCGAGCCCTCGTGGCGTTCACGGGGATAGATCCGTTGGGGATAGATCCGTTCGTGCCGCCGGCACGGGCGTTACCAGTAAACAGATTAAGAGAGCACGAGCGAACTTGTTCAGAAGCATACAGACGGTACACTTCGTCGGCATCGGCGGCATCGGTATGTCCGGCATCGCAGAGATCATGCTGGATCAGGGCTTTATGGTCACCGGCAGCGATCTTGCCAAGAGCGACACCACCGAGCGGCTTGCATCGCTCGGGGCACGGGTGATGATGGGACATGCCGCCGAGAATGTGGCCGGCGCCGATGTGGTGGTCTACTCCAGTGCCGTCCGTCCGGAGGATAACCCGGAAACCGTGGAGGCAACCCGGCGGAAGATCCCGATCATCCGCCGCGCCGAGATGCTCGCCGAGGTAACCCGTATGAAGTACGGTATCGCGGTGGCCGGCACCCACGGCAAGACCACCACCACCTCCATGATCGGCCTGGTGCTGATCGAGGGGGGAATAGATCCCACGGTGGTGGTCGGCGGGCGGATCTCCGGTCTCGGCGGCGCCAATGCGCGGCTCGGGCATGGAGAGTGGACCGTGGTGGAGGCCGATGAGTTCGATCGTTCGTTTCTCTCCCTCTCCCCTACCATCGCGGTGATAACCAATCTGGAGCGGGAGCATCTCGATATCTACTCCGATATCGACGATATCAAGCGGGCGTTCATCGAGTTCGCCAACAAGATCCCGTTCTACGGCTTCGTGGCGCTCTGCCTGGACGAGCCCACGCTGGTGGATATCCGCCCGCAACTGAAGAAGCGCGTGCTCAGCTACGGCTTCACGCCGCAGTGCGATGTGCGCGCTATCGATCTGAGCTTCTCCGAACGGAGCGCCAGCTTTACCGTGGTGCGTCATGGCGAATCGCTCGGCGAGGTGACCGTGGGGGTGCCCGGAGAGCATAATGTGAAGAATGCTCTGGCGGCCATCACGGTGGGACTTGAGGTGGGAGTGCCGTTCGAGAAGATCGCGCAGGCGCTCTCAACGTTCAGCGGCGTCTACCGGCGGTTCGAGATCAAGGGGGAGGCGGCCGATGTGATGGTGATAGACGATTACGCCCATCATCCCACGGAGGTGAAGGCAACGCTGGACGCCATCCGCCGGGGCTGGCGCCGCAGGGTGGTGGCGCTCTTCCAGCCGCATACCTACTCCCGCACCCGCGATTTCCAGGAGGATTTCGGCAAGTCGTTCTTCAATGCCGATCTGGTTCTCGTTACCGATGTCTACGCGGCGCGGGAACGGGCCATCCAGGGCATCACCGGCGAGATCATCGCCGAGAGCGCTATCGGCTACGGTCATCGTAATGTGATCTACGTGCCGGATAAAAGCGAACTGGCCGCACGAGCCCTGGAACTGATCAAACCGGGCGATATCGTGGTGACGATGGGCGCCGGCGATATCTGGAAAAGCGCCGATGAAATCCTGGACGCCCTTCGCGGAATCCCTGAAGAGGGAAATTGAGGGATTTTCGATTTCCGATGTTGGATTTTCGATTGGAGAGAAAAGTGCAGGGGGAAATCGGGGAGGAAATATCCGGAGCCGGTAGGAGTGGCGGTGGTGGTGGCGGGAATATCAATCGATAAATAAATATTCCTTTGACTCGAAGTAGCAGGCCCTCTTCCTGAAAAGCAGGAACCAGACTCTAAGAACTAAACACCGAGAACTGATTCTTGATCGCGCTCGACGATATCCGCAGGAGCTTCAAAGGCCGGATCGGCCTTGCCGAGCCGCTTGCCCGGTACACCACGTTTCGTATCGGGGGGCCGGCGGATATCTATCTGGAGCCGCTGGACAAGGCCGATGCGGTATCGCTGATCGGATATCTGCGCGGGGAGAATATTCCCTTTTTCCCGATGGGAAATGGGAGCAATCTGCTGGTTTCCGATGAGGGGGTGCGCGGCGCGGTGGTGAACCTGGAGGCGGGGTTCAATTATCTGGAGATCGATGAGGAAGGGACGATCACCGCGGGCGCCGGAGTGAAGCTGGCGAAGTTCGTCGATTTCTGCATCAGGCATGGGAAGCAGGGAGCCGAAATGCTGGCCGGAATTCCCGGAACGCTCGGCGGCGCAATCATCATGAATGCCGGTGCCTACGGCGGCGAGATCTCCGATCATATGCTTTCGGTGGAGCTGGTGCGGGGCGAAAAACTTCTCCGGATATCGAAGCAGGAGGGAGGGTTCACCTATCGCGGCTCCGGGCTGCTGGGCGATCTGATTCTGGAAGCGGCGTTCCGTTTTCCCGAAGGCCCGGCCGATCAGATGAAAATCTCCCGCCGGGAGATGATGATGAAGCGGAATAATTCCCAGCCGGTGCAGTACCCGAATGCCGGAAGCATTTTCAAGAATCCTCCGGGAGACTACGCCGCAAGGCTTATCCAGGAGTGCGGGCTGAAGGGGCGCACCGTTGGAGGAGCGGAGATAAGCGAGCTGCACGCGAATTTCATCATCAATCGCGGCGGCGCAACCGCAGGCGATGTGCTGGCGCTGATCGCCATCGCCCGCGATGAGGTGCGAGAGAAATTCGGGATGGAACTGGAGCTGGAGATAAAACTGGTCGGCTTCGAGGATATTCCGGCTGCGATATCCGGGGAAATGGATAGTAGATGATGATAGAGGGGCGCATCGCTCTCTGTAGTGCTGATGGGGCTCCGAAGCCGCTGCAGGCGGCGTCCTGAGAACTGCGTACCAACTCGCCTTTCTCGATTCTGTTTCAGGATACATTCTCCTTGAAAGTCAAAAAAAGACTCATACCGAGACGGCGCAAGCCGACGCGTGCCGAGCGGGATGATGCCCGCCGGTTCGCCACGCGGGTCTCCACCGGATTGCTGGTGGTGGGTGCGCTGGTAGGTCTTGTGGTGGTAGCCAACAAGTGGGCGAAAAAGGAGGATCTGCGGGAGATCAGGATCATCGGACGGATGATCCTGGATTCGGCCGAGATCATGCGCCATGCCGACATCCCCGACTCGGTGCCGTTCCAGAAGCTGGATCTGCATGCCATCGAGGGGCGGCTCTCCTCGCATCCGTTCATCTCGCGCGCGGAGATCTATCGCGGCGAGAACGGTACTCTGGTGGTGGAGATCAGCGAGCGTGCGCCGGTGGCGGTGACGTTTCTGGGAGGCTCCCCGGTCTATATCGATTCGCTCGGCGTGGCGCTCCCCTACAGGTTCAGCTCCGCCGGGTTCGATCTTCCGGTGCTCGCCGGCATCGAGCGCGCCGATAGCGCGGCTCCCGCGCCGGCCGCAGTAGCCCGTTCCGGCGGCGACCCCCGGATAGACAGCGCCCGCACGCGCGAGGCGCTTCAGGTGCTGGCCTCGCTCCGCACCTACGATGAAGGGCTCTACCGACAGATCTCCGAGGTGCGGCGGGAGCCATGGGGAGAATATCTCTTCCTGACCGCCGATGGTGCCGTGCCGGTGCGTGCCGGCCTGCCGGCGGAGATCGGAGGGAGACTCCGGAAACTCGATCTCTTTCTGACCACGGTGCTGGCGGCGAAGGGGGCCGCAAGCGCAAGCTCCATCGACCTCCGCTGGAAGGGGCAGGTGGTGGTGCGATGGCGCGGCGAGAACCCCGCCGATGCCTGAGCCTACGGCTGCGGGCCGCGGAACATTTCGAATCCTTGAAGGGCAGCTCCTAGAACTTACTGATTACAGAGAAGGATCAATTGATGAACAAGGGACAGCAGCAGGCTTCCGCATCCTCCTCTACGGATGGGCAGCAGATTCTCGTCGGGCTCGACATCGGTACCAGCAAGGTCTGCGCGATCGTTGCTGCGCGCGATGACGACGGCGCCGGAGGCATCCACGTACTTGGTATTGGCCACGCTCCCTCGGAGGGATTGAACCGGGGGGTTGTGGTGAATATCGAGAAGACGGTGCGTTCGATTCAGAGTGCCGTCGAGCAGGCGCAGCAGCAGTCGGGGGTGGCTATCGGGTCGGTGGCGGTCGGTATCGCCGGCGATCATATCCAGTCCTTCCCCAGCCGTGGCGTGGTCACCATCTCCAACGCCGATCGCGTGGTCACCCAGCGCGACGTCGATCGCCTGCTGGACGATTCCAAGCGCGTGGCGATGCCCTCGGACCGGCAGATTCTCCATGTGATCCCGCAGGAATATATCATCGACGGCCAGGATGGGATCTATGATCCGGTGGGCATGTCGGGGCTGCGGATGGAGGCGAATGTCCATATCGTCACCGGGCTGGTGACCGCCGCGCAGAACATCTACCGCTGTGTGGAGCGCGCGGGCCTGACCGTGGACGATATCATTCTGGAGCCTCTGGCAAGCGGCTATTCGGTGCTGGACGAGGAGGAGAAGGAGGTTGGGGTGGCGCTGATCGATATCGGCGGCGGCACCACCGACATCGCCATCTTCGAGGACAAGACCATCCGCCACACGGCGGTGGTGGGTATCGCCGGGCGGATGGTGACCGATGATATCCGGCGCGGGCTCGGCATCATCGGCGAGCAGGCCGAGCGCATCAAGCGGGAGTATGGCTGCACGCTGGAATCGCTGATCCTCAACGACGAGGTCTTTATGATCCCCGGTATCGGCGGCCGCAAGCCGATGGAGATCTCCAAGAGGACGCTCTGCCAGATCATCCAGCCGAGGATGGAGGAGATTCTGGAGTTCGCGATGATCGAGCTGAAAAAATCGGGCTATCTGCGCAGGCTCTCCGCCGGTGTGGTGCTTACCGGCGGCGGCGCCTTGCTGCGCGGGGCTTCCGAGCTGGCGCAGTCGGTGCTGGGTCTTCCGGTGAAGATCGGCATCCCGACCGGCTTCGGCGGGTCGGCGCTGGCGCCGGAGGTGGAAAGCCCCATCTACGCCACGGCCGTGGGCCTGGTGATCGATGCGTTCCGCAGGCACGAGGCGCCCCCGGTGGCGCAGGCCGAGGAGATCTCTCCGGAGGCCATGAGCGATACCGAGGAGCCGGGAGATAAAAAATCGATAGTGGCGAGGATGAAGAAATTCTTCGAGGAGTTCTGAAAAAAGTGGGAGAACAGGAGCGATGATATCCGGATAAACGGATTGATGGTATCAGGGCATCCGTCCCGACAGGTTCCGGCCACGGGTCAGCCGGGCCCTGCTGAATTAACAGAAGCAATAAATAACGGTATAATATTCGCCCAATTCACTCAGCATAGGAAGGGGAGGATCACATGATCGAACTCGATCGTTCCGTGGAGCATCACGGAGCAAAAATCAAAATCGTAGGGGTCGGTGGCGGCGGCGGAAACGCGGTCAACAGCATGATCGACCGCGGCTTGTCGGGCTGCGAATTTCTCGTGGTAAATACCGACATGCAGGCACTGGCAAAGAACCTTTCGCCGGTCCGCGTACAGGTGGGAAAGCAGCTTACACGCGGCCTGGGTGCCGGTGCTAATCCTACAATGGGGCACGAGGCTGTTCTGGAGGATCGTGAAGAATTGGCGCAGATACTCTCGAACACCGATATGGTTTTCGTGACGGCGGGAATGGGTGGTGGTACCGGCACTGGGGGCGCTCCGGTGGTAGCGGAGATCGCGCGTTCGCTCGGCGCTCTCGTTGTCGGCATCGTCACCCGCCCGTTCGACTGGGAAGGCAAGCGCAGAAAGGATCAGGCGGAACTGGGCATCAAGGAGCTGAAGGAGCATGTGGACACGCTGATCGTGGTCCCCAACCAGAAGCTCCTCTCCATCATCGACAAGCGGACCGGCTTCAAGGAGGCGTTCCAGAAGGTGGATGATGTTCTGTACAACGCTACGCGCGGCATCGCCGAGATCATCACCGGCCATGGTCTGGTCAATGTGGACTTTGCCGACGTCCGCACCGTGATGCAGAACATGGGGGATGCGCTTATGGGTACCGGTATCGCCTCCGGCGAGTACCGCGCTACCGAGGCCGCGCAGAACGCCATCAGCTCGCCGCTGCTGGAGGGTATCTCCATCGCCGGCTCCGAGGGCGTGCTCATCAACATCGCCGCTTCCAGCGATCTGACGATGATGGAGGTGGACGAGTCGGTGAAGATCGTGCACGAGGCCGTGGGCGCCGATGCCAACATCATCTTCGGTGTGGTGCTGGACGATACGCTCTCGGACTCCATGATGGTGACGGTGATCGCCACCGGTTTCAACAAGTCCAAGGAGGTCCGCCAGCCGCAGCCGCAGCAGCGCGCATCCCAGGCGGCACCCGTTCAGCAGCAGCAGCAGAGTGCGCCGGCACAGCAGCAGCCGGTGGCACGCCCGTATACCAATCCAACCCGCGAGACCATGGCCGATAACGTTCCGGTGGGTCTCGAGGAGCTGGAGAAGTACAACGAGCCCGCCTATCTGCGCCGTGGTGCCGGCATCCATCGTGGCGGATACGATGTCACGCGCCGCCAGGACGAGACCCAGCAGCGTGCCGAAGAGGAACAGCAGGCCGAGGAGCAGCGGCAGCAGGAGGCGCGCCAGCAGAAGCAGGCCGCCGACAAGCCCGCCTTCCTGCGCCGTATCATGGACTAAGTGATTCCGGTAGAATCTTCACGAGGTATGCGTATGGAACATCTGTACGTCTAGAAGCTGATTACAGCGAGGGGCGGCCTGCACGGGGCCGCCCCTTTTTTATGGGATTGCATACCGATGTGCCTTGCAATGGCTGTTCGGCTGCCCTAAACCCAAATGTGCCATGAAACTATTGCCATTGCCAGCGGATTTTGTCCTGCCCAGGGTGCATTTAACCTGGAAAGAGACAATGTGGGGCTACGATCGTGAATTCATCGGCCCTTCATTCTTTGTTGCACTAGCATCCCGGAAAGTTGATTCCGGGACATCTGCCTGCCGTGCTGAGATAGAGTTGGCCGGTCTGCTTAAACCTGAGCTTTACGAGGGGATAAGTATTGCACGGGAACTGGCTGGCAAGGAATCTATGCGTGGTGAACATGATGCTGAAAAAAAATGGTTGTATTTGGTGTTGCTGTGGGTATTCGAAAACCGTCATGAGCTAGATGACCCGTTGGGAGTCGTTGAAACGGTTTATGCGGATTTCGGATATCCGAGAGAACTGGATGGATTCATTCGATATATGCCTGTGGAAGGCGATTATGACCCTCTGCAACATTCAAAGGATGAAAACGAGAGGCGATTGATAGAGAATTGGAATCGTTATCTGACAGAGGCTCGGAATGCGTTCAGCGCGAATGCTTAACCGCGTTGCGAGATTATCATGAGCTGGCCGAAAACAATCTAAAGCAGGCGGTTGTTGCTGGAGCTAAGAGGAAGGTTTATGAACGTTATACGCACACTATGGCGAATATTATACTTCGACAAGCAGACCGAGGAATTTGTCTCCGACCATGAATTGGATGAGTTCGATGTTGAACAATGGCGGCGCATGAACGGTATGGATGACGGTGATGATGGGATCTTTCAGGGGCAATTCCCTGTGCTGCCCGAGCATCTGGAATTTCTGCAACCCTATGTCCCCGAGCCGATCGATCTTGATTCGTTCGACTGTTTCGTAGAATTCTGCGCCGTATATGATTGGAATGCGAGCGAATAGAGGGTGATCCACTATGTGATGTGCGATTGTTCTATTATGAACAGTATATGCATATAAAGATTCTCCTTGTTGCACTGGGGGCCGCTGTGATTCGTGTTGCTCTGCAGCGCTGGCAATTCTTTGCCAATCTGAATGGAACCGATCTGAACGAACTCGTGATGCATATCCTCCCGATATTCATTTACGCCCTGATCTGGTGCTGTATGATTGTGCGTAATCATGGCAGATCTTATCTGGACAGGCCGGTCCTGGCGCTGTTTTTTGGTGCTTTGTGCGGGGAGCTTGCAGCGATATCCCACTATCTCTTTGTTGTGCGCCAGAATATACTTTACCCTATAGATGTACACTTCGCATTGATGTACATGGCTGCCGGGCTCCTCACTTCATCCCTGGCGATACTCATCGCGGGCGCTCTTGCCAACGCGCTGCCTCTCCAACGCCGATCCATATGACAATATCTGATATCCATACCATCACCGGATACCATCTGAAGGATATCCGGGTAATACCGGATGAGAATGAATACGGAGAAGAGGAATATCTGGAGATCATGTTCGTTGTGGAGGACCGTGCGCTCCGGCTTGTTCCGCTTCCCGATACCGATGAGATCCATGCCGAGGTGGTAGCCGCAGGTGCCGGACCCGATACGTTCCCGCTGCCGGAGGGGCACTGGATGAAGGATCTGATAGGGCTCCGCCTTGGATATGTCTGGACCTGCACCAACAGCCAGGGATACGACGATCTGATAGTGCTGTCGTTCGCGGGCCTTATGCCGAATTTCGCCATCGTCTGCGAGGTCTCTGTGCTGAAAATTCTGAAGATGATGAAGCAACCACCGAAGGTAACCGTAGCATGACGGCGATGAGACGATCAGTGGTCCATGCGATATTGACCTGTTTCCTTGCGGGCTGTTTCGGCAGGGAAAATCCCCGGGATCTGGTGGTTGATATCATGGACAACCCGGACAGCCTGGAGTCGATTTGCCGCGATAGCCCGCTTGCACAGCACTATACTGTGGAGTATCGGGGGGAGCACGCCACCCTGCCGGATCTGATAGCGGAGTTGCGGGGCCTTAAGGGCATCTATGATCTGATAGATCGTAAACCGACGCGGGAAAGAGATACGCTCCCAACCGAATACAACATCACCGTGCGCAATGATAGCATCAACCGTTTAGTGCGGTTTCACTTTACAGCTTCCGATGGGCGTACCTGGAAGCTGGAGCGTATCTCCATCGTAGGGGCCTATAAGCTGTAGTTCCTCCTGAGTCCGCTTCCCCAGGCGAAAATTTTCTCCAGCCTATCCCGTTTTCACCGTCCCCAGCAACTTTCTTGCACCCTATTTGCTACAAACCATTGCATCTCTGAGCGCTCACCCGTATTATTTCAGAGTGTAATCGTCGTGCCCGGTACTATTGCCGGCTACCGTTCGTTCATTCTACAGAGAAGAATGTGCGTTCACCTTGAAGCAGGGATGTGTTATGAAGATTGTCGCTCTATGCCTTATGCTGTTTGCTGCCGCGGTGGCCGCCCCGCAGGCCCGCGCGGACTGGAAAGAGGTACGAACCCTCGTACTGAGCGGGGAAAAGCTCTCGAACGATGACCAGCAGGAATCGGTCTACCGCCGCGCCTACGAGATGGCCCAGCGCTCGGTGGCGGCCAACCCGAAAAGCTCCCACGAGTATCTCTGGCTGGCAAATGCCGCCGGCCGCCTGGCGATGGTGGCCTCGAACAAGGAGCGGATTCAGCTTTCGAAGGTGGTGAAGGAGAGTGCCGAGCGGGCGATATCGCTGGACCCGAAGAACGGGCAGGCGTATATGACCCTCGGTGCCTGGCACTACTACGTCGCCAATCTCTCCTGGGTGCAGAAGAGCGCCGCCAAGGCGTTCTACGGCGATATCCCGGAGGCCTCGTTCAAGACCGCGGTTGCCAATCTTTCCAAGGCCATCCAGTATGGCGTGGAAAATCCGGTGGAGGTCTATTACCTGCGCGCGCTTGCGTACCGGGAGATGGATAACGATACCGCCGCTCTCGCCGATTTCCAGCGCTGCACGCAGGCGCAGGCGCGCAACGCGGGGGAGCAGAAGATCCAGAAGAGGGCGCGGGAGAAGATGGAGTAGGAGATCTTTCGCTGATGACGATGTGAGGCCGATGCGGGAAATGAATTCCGGCATCGGCTTCGCCGTTTCAGGGGGAGCGGTATGGGAGAGGGGAAGAATAACGCAAAGGCGCAAAGCCGCAGAGGAGCGCAAAGAGGAGGGGAATGCAGGTGCAGAATGCAGTTGCAGTAGAAGGGTGATATATACATGGAGCTGAAGTCTCCCATTTCCGTACGCCGGCCTGTAGTGATGTCCGCGATATTCCGGGGAATTATGATTCCGATGCATTATCGGTTGGCTATGGGAGTAAAAACCTCACAGCGCTCATTCTTCCTCCTCTCTTCCCCATTTTTCTCTGCCGCTTTCCATTTTCTGCGCTTTCCTTCCGTTCTGCGTTTCTCGTATTCTTTGTTGCGGGTTTCCTCCTCCCTTCTCCTCCCTCCGGAGTTATCTTTCCTTTCCTACCGAACATAATCCGGGGCCGGCGGGTGGTCCTGGTCTATCACGCATCTATCATCCATTTCTACAGGCACGATGGCGGAGAGTACGGCACTGAAGGAGCATTTCGGCGTGAAGCTGGCCGGCGATATTGCCGGGGCAATCCGGGACGTCCACCCTGAATTTCGCTCCAGGGCGTTTGTGAAGCGGCTGGAAGGAGAACTGGAAACGCTGGAATTGAAAGCGCGCATGGGGGCGATCGCCCTGGCTCTGCGGGATTTTCTGCCGGAGGACTATCCGGCCGCGCTGGCGGTGCTGATGCAGGCGCTGGAATCGGGAGCGCTGGCGAATGGATTTTCCCTGCTGGCGCTGGCACAGTTCGTGGAGACGTACGGACTGGATCATCCGGGACCATCGCTTCAGGCGCTCTACGACATCACCAAAAAGAGCAGTTCGGAGTTCGCCATCCGGCCCTATATCATCCGCCATCCGGAGCGGACGCTGAAGCTGCTCCGCCGCTGGGCATACGACTCCGATCACCATGTGCGCCGTCTGGTGAGCGAGGGAACCCGTCCCCGTCTCCCCTGGGCTTCCCGGCTTGGGCCATTTATCGCCGACCCGGCGCCGGTGCTGGAACTGCTGGAAGTGTTAAAGGATGATCCTTCGGAATACGTGCGCCGCTCCGTGGCGAATAATCTGAATGATATCGGCAAGGACCATCCCGATATTCTGCTGGAGACCGCGCGGCGCTGGAGCCTCGATGCCACGCCGGAGCGGACCCGGATCATCGCCCATGCGCTACGAAGTCTCATCAAAGAGGGAAATCAGGATGCGCTGTCGATACTCGGGTTTGGCGGCAATGAGATCACGCTGCGCGATCTCCGGCTCTCCCCCGCTGCCATGCGGATGAACGATACCCTCTCCTTCTCCTTTTCGCTCCACAGCCATGCGGCGGCGGAACAGCGTCTGGTGGTGGATTATCTGATCCATTTCGTCAAGGCCAGCGGCGGGCGTTCGCCGAAGGTCTTCAAGATGGCGACCCGCACGATCGAACCCGGCGGGAGCCTGCTGCTCAGCCGCCGTCACACCATCCGTCCCATCACCACACGGCGCTATTATTCCGGAACCCACCGGCTGGAAATTCAGGTAAATGGAATGATCGTAGGCGGTGCGGAATTCGAGTTGAAGCTGGAGTAGGGATTTTCGATTTGCGATTTTAGATTTTCGATTGGGGGAGGGGATTTGCGATTTCAGATTTACGATTGACAATTTGGGGAGAGAAGGGATTTTCGATTCGCGATTTTAGATTTGCGATTGGGGAGAAGGATTTGCGATTGGGCAGAATGGGAGCTGAAGAAGGCTCGGGATGAAACGAGAGATTTTCGATTCGCGATTTTAGTTCAACGTAGAAACCCACCGTCTTTGACGGTGGTAATGTATGTTGGCTTTGCCGTTCCACGTGTGCCCGGCGTGGTTGTAGAGTTCTCGATTGATTCTTCTGCGCGTTGGCCGCGCGGGGCTCGTGCGCGAAA